>NZ_CP051666.1:2177500-2360824 GCF_012848475.1 Marinobacterium sp. LSUCC0821 | reverse complement strand
GCTCCATTTTGTGGTGGCATAGCTTGACCATATAAACCAACCGCAAGAAGCGTTAATGGATTTAATGCCTCATCCATTCGCAACCCCTCTCTGTATGGCCAATCTATTGAGCTCCAAATGCTGCGCAATCCTGGCATCTGCTTCTCATCCGCTAGAGTCACAAACTCGACATATTTTGCTTTAGAGGTCGGATTAAGCTGCTTAATTAATTTTCCAAACTCAAAGCCAATCCAAGGGACCACCATCGACCAGGCTTCGACGCATCTAAATCGATAGATTCTCTCCTCAAGATCGACCATCTTAAGAAGGTCTTCTAGATAGAAGGTTGTCGGATTTTCAACCTCACCTGTTATCTCAATCTTCCAGGGGTCAGTATTAAAGCTTTGTGCGAGCTCGTAGGGATCTGACTTATCCAACCCAAACTCATAAAAGTTATTGTGTGTGATAGCCGTTTTATATGGAGATAACTTATCTTGTGCTTGATAGGTTGTCGCTAGGTTAGCAAACCGGTCGGTTAACCAGCGTGGATTGTCGTACCTCGGAAGATTATCTTCACCCGGAAGAACCAAGGCAGATGCAGGCATCGATGCTAATGCGCCTACACCAGCAAAGCCCTGAATTAACTTTCGCCTGTTCAGAAAGTGGCGTTCATCTGTCACTTCTGATTCATGTATCTGCTTTCGAGTTTTAATCAACATAGCCATACCTCTCTATATCACAAATAGACCAGTTTGCTGGGTTTTGCTAGTTGTACGTAATCAGTCTGAAACCGATGACTGACAGATAAATGAAAAAGCCACCCTAAGGTGGCCAATTCATAATGTAGGTTATCAGCTTACTCAGCTACTTTTACCCTTGCGCAGAAGCCACTGAACCGGACCGGAAAGAGAGTAGACCAAGAACAACAACCATAGGTAGAGCTCTGGCTCGGTAGCAACCAATGCCACAACCACAACGACACCCGCCATTTTCATGAAAGGAATCTTTCCGTGCAAGTTGATATCTTTGCCACTGAAGTAGAGCAAGTTACTCACCATAGCAACACCCACCAAAGCAACATAGAGAGCAATCAGCGTTGCATAATCGGCAGGGTTAATATCATTTTCCGAGAAGTACCAGATGATGCCAGCAATAGTTGCAGCGGCAGCAGGACTTGGCAGACCCATAAAATAGCGCTTATCCAATGAACCTATCTGTGTGTTGAACCGAGCCAAACGAAGCGCAGCACAAGCACAGTAAATAAATGCCGCCATCCAACCAAACTTACCTAGACCTTGGAGCACCCAAGTGAAAGAGACAAGTGCCGGCGCAACACCAAAAGAGACCATATCTGAGAGTGAATCATACTCAGCACCAAACTTACTTTGAGTATTGGTCATTCGTGCAACACGACCATCTAGCCCATCAAATACCATCGCGATAAAAATTGCGACTGCAGCTGCAGAGAAGTGTCCATTCATTCCCGCAATAACTGCATAGAATCCAGAAAAGAGTGCACCGGTGGTAAACAGGTTTGGTAAAAGAAAAATACCCTTAGGACGCTTAGTACCATCCTCGGCCACTTCAATCGGATCTTCTTGATCTAAATGATCAGACATTTTGCATTCCTACTTTAAATTAACGCTAATGTGGTAAGTCTATCTGATCTTGTATCAGAGAAGCGAGAGATACCATGAATTGATCTGACCTCCCCAGATCAACATTATCCAGCCAGCTATCGCTAGAAATGGACCGAAAGGCATTGCAGATTTAAGGTCACGCTTACCGACTATTGATTGACCAACTGCGAAAACCACACCTACAAGGGATGAGATTAGAATTACACCTGGCATCACTTGGATTCCAGCCCAAGCCCCAATTGCCGCAAGTAACTTGAAGTCGCCGTAGCCCATACCCTCTTTGCCGGTGAGTAACTTAAAGAGCCAGTAGACAGACCAGAGTGAAAGGTAGCCGATCACCGCCCCCCAAAGAGCAGCATCCAAAGAGACAAAACCTCCCGCCCAGTTAACCAGCAATCCCAACCAAATCAGTGGCAGTGTTATAGAGTCGGGCAAGAGCTGATGGTCTGCATCAATATAAAGCAGAGCTATCAGGGCGTAGCTGAATAGCAGAGCAGCTACTGCTGTCAGACTAAAACCAAAGTGATACGCCACAACTCCACCAACAGACGCAGTGAGCAGCTCAACCAATGGATAACGCAGTGAGATGGGCTTAGCACAGCTACTGCAACGACCTTTCAGGATCAAAAGGTAAGAGAAGAGGGGAATATTTTCGTACCAACGAATTGAGTGCTGGCAATGCGGGCAGGCAGAACGGGGAACCGAGAGAGTCATAGGAGTTTTCTCATCATCTCCTAAAACTTGATCCAGATACTCTACAGCCTCTTTTCGCCAAGCGCGCTCCATCATCAAAGGCAAACGATAGATCACGACATTCAGAAAACTACCGATCATCAACGAGAGCACCACGACCAATGGTAGAAAGATTGGCTCTATTGAAGTTAGCAGTTCGGTCATCCAAGCACCCAAAAAAGATTAACAATTACGCTATAAACTTACTGACATCCTAGCATCAAAAATCAGAATAGCGGCAAACTTAAACTCGCTTGGTCATTGCCAGGTAGTTCTCGATACCCTTAATTTGGTCTTCTGCGTGATGGTTTACATAGAGAACTGTCGTCTCCTGACCTTCACAAATCTTCTCGATAAGCGCCAGCACCAATTGACGATTCATATCATCTAGACCCAAACATGGTTCATCTAGAATTAGTAGCGGTGGATGCTTCACCATTGCACGAGCAATCAGAAGCAGGCGCTGATCACCGTAGGAGAGTTTATTAAATGGAACATCCGCACGATCCGACATACCCAGAAGGGCTAGCCACTCATTGGCGATACGTTTCTCGTTATCAGAGGATTTTGTGTACATACCAATGCTGTCATAGAAACCAGAGATAATTACGTTTCTACAGCTGATGCTGACACGATACTCCCACTGCAAGGATGTTGAGACGTAACCAATGAACTGTTTAATTTGCCAAATACTTTCACCCTTACCGCGCTGGTAGCCAAAGACAAAAATATCATTCACATAACACTGGGGATGATCGCCGGTAATCAGCGACAACACACCCGTTTTGCCACTACCGTTTGGTCCACTGAGTTGCCAATGCTGGCCAGGTTCAATAGTCCAGTTAAAATCTTCAACAATCACTGCATCACTGTATTTGATTGAAATATTTTTCAACCGAACCAGTGGCTGAGCAGGATCTAGCTCCGGAAGTTTATTAGCAGGATCTGCTGGAGGCACTTCTAGATCAGTGGTTTTCAGATGAAGGAGTTGGTAAAGATCGGCATAGGCTGCTTCATCTTTACGATCAACCTGAAACGCTAAGCGCCCCGCAGAGTGACCCTGCTTCTCCATGTAAGCAACGTGAGTAATAAATTCAGGCATCTCATCAAAACGGTTCAACACCATTATCATTGGCGTGGTATCGATAATGGAAGCCAAGTGCTGCTGAAGCATAGCCAGGGTATCTGAATCCAAGCCATCAAATGGCTCATCGAGAATCAACAATTCAGGATTATTGGCGAGTGCCCGCACTAACATCATCTTGCGGCTTTCACCGGTCGAAAGCTTACGAAAAGCACGATCAAGTAGAGGCACCAAGCCAAACTTCTCGACCAACTCTGAGGCTAAAACCTGATCTTCACAGTAATCAAAGATCATCTCCCTAACCGGGGTACCCTCAGAAATGACATCAAGAATGTCCGCATCATCTTTTTTCAGCTCTTGTTTGATCAGCTCTGCCTGCGCCTCAAATGAGACCAAACCGACACGTGCAGGCACACCCTCTATCGAACCGCTTTGAATATCTCCAAACCCCGCAAGAATTGCAGCAAGTGCCGACTTACCTGAACCATTAGTACCGGTTACCACCCAGTGCTGGTCAGATTCGATGGTCCAGTTGACCTCATTAAGTTCAAAGCGCTCATCAAAATTGACGTTTAAGTTTTCAATACGGATAGAAGATGTCATTCACAATACCTGCTTAAAAAGCTATTTTACCGTCTCACTAAAACAACAAAGCCGAGCGCATTAGATGGGCTCGGCTTTGGATATTTAATCGCTAAGGATTAAACAATCTTCTTCATGTCAGCCATGTGGCCACGAAGAACAGAACCGATCGCTTCAACTGGGTGTGAGCGAAGAGCTTTGTTAACTTCGATTAGACGAGCGTTATCAACGCCGTTATCTTCAAGGCTTAGGCCTTTACCGATAACGTCAGTTTTAATGCCCTTCATGAAGTCACCTAGAAGTGGAACACACGCGTGGTTGTATAGGTAACAGCCGTACTCTGCAGTATCAGAGATAGTTGCGTTCATTTCGTAAAGTTTCTTACGAGCGATCGTGTTCGCGATAAGCGGAGTCTCGTGAAGTGACTCGTAGTAAGCAGACTCAGCGATGATGCCAGCAGCAGTCATCGTTTCGAATGCAAGTTCTACACCCGCTTTAACCATAGCAACCATTAGGATACCGTTGTCAAAGTACTCCTGCTCAGAGATCTCAACGTCACCTGCTGGAGTCTTCTCGAAGTTAGTCTCAGCAGTCTCAGCACGCCAGCCTAGAAGGTTCTTATCATCGTTCGCCCAGTCTTCCATCATCACGCGAGAGAAAGTGCCGTTGATGATGTCATCCTGGTGCTTGTTGTAAAGCGGACGCATGATCACTTTTAGCTCTTCAGCAAGGTCAAAACACTTGATCTTAGCTGGGTTAGACAGACGGTCTAGCATGTTAGTTACGCCGCCGTACTTAAGTGCTTCAGTGATAGTTTCCCAACCGTACTGAATAAGCTTAGATGCGTAGCCAGGGTCAATACCCTCTTCAACCATCTTGTCGAAACAAAGGATAGAACCCGTCTGCAACATACCACAAAGGATAGTCTGCTCACCCATTAGGTCAGACTTAACTTCTGCGATGAAAGATGACATTAGAACGCCCGCTTTGTGACCGCCAGTACCTACAGCGTAAGCTTTAGCAAGGGCAAGACCTTCACCTTTAGGATCGTTGTTCTCGTGAACCGCGATCAGCGTTGGTACACCGAAGCCACGAACGTATTCAGCACGTACTTCAGAACCAGGACACTTAGGAGCAACCATGATGACTGTTAGGTCGTCACGGATCTGCATACCCTCTTCAACGATGTTGAAACCGTGTGAGTAAGATAGACAAGCGCCTTTCTTCATAAGTGGCATAACAGCATTAACTACAGAAGTGTGCTGCTTATCTGGAGTCAGGTTAAGAACAACATCAGCAGTAGGAATAAGCTCTTCGTAAGTACCAACAGTGAAACCGTTGTCAGTCGCATTTTTCCAAGACTGGCGTTTTTCAGCAATCGCTTCTGCACGCAATGCGTAAGATACATCTAGACCTGAGTCACGTAGGTTAAGACCCTGGTTTAGGCCCTGTGCACCACAGCCGATAACGACCATTTTTTTGCCTTTAAGCGCTTCTACGCCATCAGCAAATTCAGACATATCCATGAAGCGACATTTGCCAAGCTCAGCTAGCTGCTCACGTAGTGGCAGTGTATTGAAATAGTTAGCCATGATTACAAGACCTATTTTTAATAGAGTTAAATGAATGGTTCAGTGGGGCGCACTCTACAGAATCCACAACATTTCGTAAATTGATATATTTGCAACGCAATATCCCAAATTATGCAAAGCACATTAATTAGCTGTATCATCGCCCCATGAATATAAAAAGCCTCAAACAGTTTCTCTCGCTTGCGGAGTCTTTGCACTTTGGCCGCGCCAGCGACGACTGCAACATTAGCGTCTCCGCGCTTTCAAGAAACATTCGACACCTTGAAGAGGAGCTTGGAGCTACGCTCTTCCACCGCGACAACCGTACCGTGCGACTTACTCGCGAAGGAGAACGTTTTTTAGCCTACGCACGTGAGACTAGCCAGCAGTGGACCCAGATCCAAAATGAGCTGCATGAGCAGTCTGGGCAATTGAGCGGTGAAGTGAGCATCTACTGCTCCGTAACTGCAAGTTACAGCTTTCTATATGAGTTGCTTAATCGCTTTCGTCAGATCTACCCAGGAATTGAAATCAAACTCCATACAGGCGACCCAGAGCATGCGATCACACGGATCCAGAGTGGTTCAGAAGATATCGCGATGGCCGCCACACCAGAACGCTTACCTGCGGGTGTAGAGTTTAGCCCTGTTGGTGATACGCCTCTGTTGTTCATCGCCCCCCTTTCACAACAGGAGATGGCGAACAACTTCACTATTGGTTCCAGTGAACTGCGCAGCGCAATACCTATGATCCTTCCTGAATCAGGAGTCGCACGTGAACACGTAAACAGCTGGCTGCGAGATCAACAGGTACAGCCAACTATCTATGCCCAGGTTACTGGTAACGAGGCAATTGTAACGATGGTAAGCCTAGGCTTTGGGGTAGGCGTTGTGCCTAAGATAGTACTGGATAACAGTCCGCTGGCATCACAGGTGCAGGTATTGGATATAAACCCTAAGCTTGGTGACTACGCTGTCGGGTTGTTTACACAGCAGAAAGCGCTGAAAAACCCGCTCATCAGTGCCTTCTGGTCGCTGCTCTCTAAATAAGAGTAGATAGAGGTTAGATCACCCCTAACTCTCGCAGACGCTCTTTAAGATAAGAGTCCGCTGTGTATCGGTCTGACAAGACCACATCTGGGCGTGGATGCAAAAATAGAGGCAAAGAGATTCGAGATTTTTGCGTCTGCCCTCCCACTGGATTGATCACACGGTGAATGGTTGAGGGAAAGTATCCTCCGGATGCCTCTTGTAGCATATCGCCAATGTTCACGATGAGATTACCAAACTCTGCTGGCACGTCCATCCACTCATCGCTCTTAGTCAAAACCTGGAGACCTGGCTCACTTGCAGCTGGGAGAACTGTTAATAAATTGATATCGCCATGTGCAGCCGCACGAATTGCGCCAGCGTCTTCATGACCACTAAATGGCGGATAGTGAAGTACACGTAGCAGAGTCTGCTCACTATCTTTGATCATATGGCTTAGCGCTTCACGATACAGGCCTTTAACTTCAGGAGGACTATACTCCTCAACCCAAGTCAGCAGTTCTGAAGCAAGGGATGATGCGGCATCGTAATACGCCTGCAATTGCGGACGCAGCTCTTGCGGACACTGCCCCCAAGGGTAGTAGTGGTAGTACTCTTTAATATCTTTTACAGAGTGACCTTTAGCAGTCTCCGAGATTTTGCTTGAGAAGAAGCCATCCTGGGTACCTACGTTATAAGCAAACTCACTTTTGCGATCCGAGTTAAAAAACGCCTGCCATGCGCTGTAGATTTCTCGTACCTGCTGCTCAAGGATTGGATGATTCTTAAGCACCCCAAAACCCGTTTCATGAAGGGAGCGAACAAAGCTTTCCGCTGCATCTTTCGCTTGGTAATCAACTGCTTCTAAAAACTGTGCCATTAACTATTCCAACTCTTATCCATCATTGCATCAGCAAAAAACTTCAGAACCTGATCACTCTTCACACCAAGACAAGCCTTTTGTGATGGCCGATCATCCCAATAGTTCAATGGATAGGGTATACCGTATCGGCTCATGATAGTTTGACCCATAGCAACACCATCGGTTGCAACACAGACAGGCCCCTCTACTGATGCAAACCAATCCGGCGATACAACGTACGCAAGTGCAGAGACATCATGCGCATAACAACCTTCGATCTGACGAACACTTGAGTAGAAATCAACGTAGAACCGGGCCGCATCACGCATAAAAGCGCCCACTTTGGCATTGTTAGCCGCAATATCATCAAACAGCGCGCGTGGAATCATAATCTGATGCGTAACATCGAGTCCCACCATTACGACGGGCCAACTTGCAGCAAAAACGCGATCCGCGGCGTGTGGATCTGAGAGAATGTTCGCCTCCGCAACTGGCGACACATTACCATCACTCGCTATAACGCCACCCATCAAAACAACCTGCTTAACTTTAGAGGGTAGTTCAGGGTCCAAATGCAGAGCCGTCGCCAAGTTTCCTAGTGGACCAATAGCAACTAGTGTAATTTCACCTGGCTGCTCATTGACCTCGCGCACGATGAACTCGGCGGCTGAAATGGGAAGTGCATTTGATGCTGGGTCGTCCAACTCTAAATTGCCAAACCCATCGACCCCATGCACAAAATCAGGAAAGGGGGCAGGCTCTTTAAACCAAGGTGTGGCAACACCTCGTGCAACAGGTGTATCGGTACCAGCCATCTCGACCAGCTTAAGGGCATTCTTTGTTGCCTGCTCGACAGAGACGTTACCGAAGGTGGTCGTCAAAGCAAGAAGATCAATATTTGGATGAGCCATCGCGGTAAATATCGCCATTGCATCATCGATACCCGGGTCTGTATCTAGAATTATTTTATGTATCGTCATAATGAAACCTAAGCCCTATCTTTACTGTAGGGAACACCTATCGCCTTAGGAGCTATCGCGCGACCGATAAATCCTGCTAGCAGAATGACCGTTAGTACGTATGGAAGTGCCTGCATAAACTGCACCTCAATCTGACCCACCAAAGGTAGATCCACACCTTGTAGTCGCGTTGCAAGCGCCTCAAGGAAACCGAACAGCAGACAAGCGAGCATTGCTGGGACAGGACGCCACTTACCAAAAATAAGGGCAGCCAGGGCTATATATCCTTTACCGGCAGACATATCTCTGACAAATCCAGCACCCAGTGCAATACTGAGGTAAGCCCCAGCTAGACCACATAGAATACCAGCCATAATGACTGCACGATAACGAAGCCAAGCAACAGAGATACCACCTGTATCCACCGCTTGAGGGTTTTCACCCACTGCACGTAATCTAAGCCCAAAACGCGTTTTGTAGACCATGGCATAGGTCAGCGGCACAGCCAAAAAGGCCAAATAGACCAGTAAATTATGACCACTCAATAACTCGGAGTAGAGGGTACCTAGAAACGGCACATCAGAGACAGAATCGGCAAAGGGCCACTCGATGGGGCGAAAGCGTTGCTCAGAGGCAAGCGCTGGGGTTTGACCGCCTCGATGGAACCACGCAATACCCAAGGCAACCGTCAGACCAGCCGCAAGAATATTGATAGCCAGGCCGCTCACCACCTGATCACCCTTATGGGTAATACAAGCAAAGCCATGTAACAGCGCCATAACAACTGAGACGCCGACAGCAGCAAACAGGGCCAACCACAGAGAACCAGTCACTGCGGCGGTTGCAGCCGCAGCAAAAGCACCGGCCAACATTTTACCCTCGAGACCTATATCGACCACACCCGAGCGTTCGGAGAAAAGCCCTGCCATAGCACACAGAATCAGAGGCGTTGCCAAGCGAAGCGTTGAATCAAGCGCAGAGATGAGTTGAAGCCAAAAATCCATACGACTACTCCCCCTTTCCTGTCGACTGGAGCAGCCCAAATAGACGCTCAAGTGGACCACGCATCATGTATGCGAGTGCACCGCAGAAGAGAATAACTAAACCCTGAATCACCACAACAAGATCTCGCGTGATAGTCGAGAACTCAAAAGCTAACTCCGCACCGCCTTGAAACAGCGCACCAAACAAAAGACTCGCAATGATTATACCGACTGGGTGATTTCGTCCCATCAGGGCAACAGCGATACCCGTAAAACCAGAGCCCGCGACAAAGTCGAGAACGATACGCTGCTGTGCACCCATCACCTCATTGATAGCGACAAGACCCGCTAATGAACCGGAAATGGCCATAGCTACAACCACCATGCGCTTTGGGTTAATACCACTATAAACCGCAGCCGACTCATTATGACCAATCATTCGAATTGCATAACCCCAGCGGGTACGCCATATCAAAACCCAGACCAAAAACGAGGCCAATAAGGCAACAAATATAGAGAGGTTGAGAGGTGTCTGAGTGATTTTAATTCCAAACTGCGCGAAGAGCTCATGCATCAACGGCAGGGTTGATCCATCTGCGATATCGCGCGTTTCCGGCGCCATCTGCCCTGGTTTTATCAGCACATTCACCAATAGATAGACCATCAGAGCAGAGGCGATAAAGTTAAACATGATGGTCGTAATCACGACATGACTACCGCGATAGGCCTGCAGATAGCCTGGAATAAAGGCCCAGGCTGCACCAAAGAGCATACCTGCGGCTATGGCCACAGGAAGCAGCAACCACCAGGGAAGGAAGCTATCCAACGCTAAACACACCAGCCCCACACCTAGGCCACCAATATATGCCTGACCTTCACCACCGATATTGAACAGTCCCGCGTGAAATGCCACAGCAACCGCAAGCCCCGTGAAGATAAAGTTAGTGGTGTAGTAGAGTGTGTACCCTACCCCCTCGTCATAACCAAAGGCACCACGAATCAGCACCTCCACAGCATCGAGAGGATTTTCACCAATAAAGGCAACTACGGCGCCCGCCGCTAAGAACGCGAGCAGAACATTAATTAATGGAATGAGAGCTATATCTGCCCATACTGGCAACTTCGCTGATCGACTCATGCTTTAGCCTCGCGTGTCACCTGGCTTTTACTTGAAGCCATGAGTAGACCAAGAGTGCGTGCATCAGTCTCAGCAGCCATAACATTACCCACGATACGACCCTCAGACATTACCAAGACACGATCACACAAGGAGAGTATCTCCTCTAACTCAACTGAAACCACCAACACAGCACTTCCCGAATCGCGTAGCGCTACAATTTGTTGGTGAATAAACTCTATAGCGCCTATATCAACACCGCGGGTTGGCTGACCTACTAACAACACTCGAGGTTTTACAGCCATTTCACGTGCAATGACCAACTTCTGCTGATTACCACCAGAAAAACTTGCACTCTTAAGCTTAGGCGCAACCGGACGCACATCAAACTCATGCATTAGTTGGGTACAGTGGCTCTCAATCGCTTCACGATTCAGAAGCCCGTGTCGGTTAAACTGCGGCTCATCTTGGAACCCCATAATGGCGGTCTCTTGCGCTTCAAAGGCGCCAACCATGCCATCACGATGACGATCTTCCGCAACATGCCCGACACTTAAATGACGAATATCTCGAGGCGAGTAACTATTTGATTGATCAATACGAACCCCCTCAATCTCAACCACACCCTCCTGCATAGGGAGCATGCCCGACAGCAGACCAAGAAGTTCTGTTTGCCCGTTACCTGACACACCTGCAATGCCGACAATCTCACCAGCATGTAGCTCAAGCGATACATCATCTAATCGCGCAACTCCAAGGGCATCTCGCCAGGTCACCGCTGTTGCAGAGAGAAGAGACTCTTTAGGTTGCGCCGGTGCCTTATCGACACGCAACAGAACCTTGCGACCAACCATTAGCTCTGCCAAGGACTCACGATCAGTTTTATCTGTATCTACTGTCGCAACCATACGCCCAGCACGCATCACTGAGACACGATCACTGATCGCAATCACCTCTTGGAGCTTATGCGTTATCAGAAGGACACTAACACCCTGCGACTTCAACATGCGCAGGATCGAGAAGAGCTGATCCACCTCTTGGGGGGTCAAAACGCCAGTTGGTTCATCCAAAATCAACGTTTTCGCGCCACGGTAGAGCGCTTTCAGTATCTCAACCCGCTGCTGTACACCGACTGGCAGCTCAGAAACTACCGCGTCAACATCCACGGAGAGACCGTAGGTATCAGAGAGATTTTTGAGCTCTGTTCGCGCCTTCGCAAGCGAGCTGTTAAGTAACCAACTCCCTTCAGCGCCAAGAACAATATTTTCCAGAACTGTAAAGTTCTCAACCAACATGAAGTGCTGATGCACCATGCCGATACCAAGATCAATTGCACTCTTAGAGTCTGGTATTTGAACAGGTTTACCGGCTACCGAAATCGTGCCGCTATCTGCCGCATAGAAACCGTAGAGGATACTCATGAGCGTGGATTTACCCGCGCCATTCTCCCCTACAATTGCATGAATTTCGCCAACAGCAACATCCAAATCCACATCCGCATTGGCATGCACAGCACCGAAGCGTTTATTGATTTTAGATAGCTGGATCGCCAAAGAAGCAGAGCCCTGCATCGGGCTCTGCGAAGTGTGATTCACCACACTCAACTCCTTGTTAGTCGAGTGCAGGACAGGTGTTGTCAGACATGTAGTCGTGGACAGTGATCTTACCGCTGATGATGTCAGCTTTCGCAGCATCAACTGCCGCTTTCATCTCCGCAGTAATCAGCGCTTTGTTGTTTTCATCAAGCGCCCAATCGACACCACCCTCAGCCAGACCAAGAGACTGGAAGCCACCCTTCCAAGTACCGTCTTTCATCGCTTTCAGCGAGTTATATGCCGCTACATCGACGCGTTTAACCATAGAAGTCAGCATTGTACCTGGGTGCAGATGGTTCTGGTTCGAATCGACACCGATTGCATATTTACCAGCATCTTTAGCAGCCTGGTATACACCAACACCGGTACCGCCCGCTGCAGCAAACACAACATCAGAACCACGGTCGAACTGGCTCACTGCTAGCTCTGTACCTTTTGCTGGATCATTCCAAGCACTTGGTGTTGTACCCGTCATGTTTGAAATTACTTTAACGTCTTTATTTACGTACTGTGCACCCTGCGCGTAACCACAAGCAAAGCGACGAATTAGAGGAATATCCATACCGCCGACAAAGCTAACGGTACCTGTTGCAGATTTCATTGCCGCCAACATACCAACAAGGAAAGAGCCCTGTTCCTCTTTGAAGACAACAGACTGTACGTTTGGCTTATCAACAACCATGTCGATCAAGGTGATGTTTACATCGGGATTTTCGCCAGCAACAACTTCTACTGCTGCAGCCTGGGCAAAACCAACACTAATAATTGGGTTGGCGCCGCGCTGTGCAAAACGACGAATCGCCTGCTCGCGCTGAGATGCATTAGTCACTTCAAACTCTTTGTATGACTGGCCAGACTCTTTTTTGAATCGCTCCATACCATCATAAACTGACTGGTTGAACGATTTATCAAACTTACCGCCCATATCAAAGACAACAGCAGGATTTAGATCTGCAGCTTGCGCTGCGCCTGATGCCACCACAACAGAAAGAGCTAAGGTTTTCAGTAGTGCTTTTTTCATATACATCCCCTTGGAACTGTAATTTTAGAGGTATTTATTATTTAACCCTGCGGTCAACCTTATTCCTAAATCGAAATAACTACAAGACTCAAATTTGGAGCAAAAAAAATCCCGGTAAAAAACCGGGATTGTATTTAAATCAAACTGTTAGATGCTAAGCACCTTCTCGCCACGTGCAATACCAGAGACACCTGAACGCACCACTTCCATGATAGAAGCTGTGCCCAATGCTGTGATAAATGCATCAAGCTTGCTCGACTCGCCTATCAACTGCACTGTGTAGGTGTTTGGTGTTACATCGATGATCTGTCCACGGAAGATGTCACATGTACGCTTAATCTCAGCACGCATCTGACCGTTCGCTTTCAGCTTGATCATCATCAATTCACGTTCGATATGTTCGCCTTCAGATAGATCAACCACCTTAACAACATCGATAAGCTTGTTAAGCTGTTTTGTGATCTGCTCAACCACACGATCATTACCCTGAGTCGTCACCGTTAGGCGAGATAGGGTTGGGTCTTCAGTAGGCGCAACCGTCAACGATTCAATGTTGAAGTTACGCTGCGAGAAGAGACCTACCACACGTGACAGAGCACCTGGTTCGTTCTCCAAGAGAACAGAAATGATATGACGCATCGTTTAAGTCCTCTCAGTTTTGTTAAGCCACATATCGCGCATTGAGCCACGTGGTACCTGCATTGGGTATACGTGCTCGAATGGGTCAACGTAGATATCCATAAACACTAGACGATCTTTCATTGCGAACGCTTCACGCATTGCACCTTCAAGATCTTCGTAACGATCAACGCGCATACCAACATGACCATAAGCTTCAGCTAGCTTGATGAAGTCAGGAAGCGCTTTAACGTATGACTGTGAGTGACGAGACTCATAGTTCATATCCTGCCACTGACGAACCATACCTAGGGACTGGTTATTCAGGTTGATGATCTTCACCGGCAAGTCATACTGCTTACAGGTAGAGAGCTCCTGAATGTTCATCTGAATCGAACCTTCACCGGTTACACAAGCAACATCAGCATCTGGGAAGTTCATCTTGATACCCATAGCCGCAGGTAGACCGAAGCCCATGGTGCCGAGACCTCCAGAGTTGATCCAACGGTTTGGCTTGTTGAACTTGTAGTACTGCGCAGCAAACATCTGGTGCTGACCTACGTCAGAACAGACGTATGCGTCACCGTTAGTCACCTTAGAGAGCATCTCGATTACTTGCTGAGGCTTCATCTTGTCACCTAGCTCGTAACGACCGCCGTGACGACCACGCCACTCTTCGATCTGTTTCCACCAGGTACCGATTGCTTCAGCATCAGGTACTACACCTGCCTCTGCAACCAACTGGTTCATCTCTTCGAGAACCATCTTCGCAGGACCAACAATCGGCACATCTACACTAATGGTTTTAGAGATTGATGCAGGGTCGATATCGATATGTACAATACGTGCCGTTGGACAGAACTTATCTGTACCATTGGTTACACGGTCATCAAAACGTGCACCCACTGCAAGAATTAGATCTGAGTGGTGCATCGCCATGTTCGCTTCGTAGCTACCGTGCATACCCAACATACCTAGGAACTGACGATCAGTACCTGGGTAGCCACCAAGACCCATTAGGGTGTTAGTTACTGGGTAGTTAAGCGTCTGCGCAAGTTTAATCAACTCTTCGCTAGCGCCGCCCTGAATAACACCACCACCGGTGTAGATAACTGGGCGTTTAGCCGCAAGCAACATATCAACCGCTTTCTTGATCTGACCGCTATGGCCACGCGAGATAGGGTTGTACGAACGCATTTTGACAGATGCAGGGTACTCATACGGGAACTTCTCAGTTGGTGTTGTCATATCTTTAGGGATATCAACTACAACTGGACCCGGACGGCCTGTCTGAGCAATGTAGAACGCCTTTTTGATAACCGACGGGATATCTTCTGGGCGCTGTACGCTCATGTTGTGTTTAACGATTGGACGCGAGATACCGAGCATGTCGGTCTCTTGGAATGCATCTTCACCGATCAGGTAGCTCATTACCTGGCCAGTGATAACAACCATTGGGATAGAATCCATGTAAGCGGTCGCAATACCGGTTACCGCGTTGGTAGCACCAGGACCTGAGGTCACTAGTGCGACGCCTGGCTTATTTGTCGCACGTGCGTAAGCGTCTGCCATATGTGTAGCAGCCTGCTCATGACGAACCAAGACGTGCTCAACTTCGTCTTGCTGGAAGATCGCGTCGTATACGTGAAGCAACGCGCCACCGGGATAGCCGTAGATGTACTTAACGCCTTCATCACGAAGTGCGCGTACAACCATTTCTGCGCCTGAAAGTAGTTCCACTTTGTTTACCCTCTAAGTTGTGCTGTTTAACAGCACTTAAGTCATTTTCAGTAGTCAAAACGAGTGCGCATTTAAGGATTGCGGGATTCGCCGCAAACACGATTCAGGGTGTATGAATCGCGCGAAAAACAACAACACTCCACACCGCCAAAACAAGGATCACTTTTTCAGCAGTTTCTGAGACCTAAGCTGGGTAATGCTTTGATAGCCTGTACAGACCATTTATGCGGGGTTACATGCATAAATTGGTAGCCGATAATTTTCGCACTGCAGCGAAAATTGTTCAACCTACAAACAGTAGGTTTTTCGCCCGTTAGCGTGATTAAATCTGCAAATCTTGAGTGCAAAGTGAATAACAGGATTATTTAGCCGGCAGTACTGGCCTAGCCAAAAGGTGCGCGCTATAGTTCAAGAAGGTCTTAAGGAGAAAAACCATGACATCAATCTCTGATATTAAACACAAAGAGCGCGTCATTGATGAGTTGATGCGATTTACTCGCAAAGTTCTCGCTGAACCCGAAATCTGCACGGTAGCCAAAGAGATCGCCCGTCGCAACATGGGCAAAGAGAATGCACTGCAATTGATCGCAGATGAGCTAAACGGCCAAACCAGTGTCCACATTGGTTTAGAGCGAAGCGAAGCTGATGAGCTATTCCTAGAGCTACTTATCGATGTAGTTAAAGATGAGCAGGCACTCTACTAAGCGGACCGTCTAATCCAGTTCGTTACCAACTCAGGAGCTTGAGCATCTAACTGCTCAAGCACCTTTGGTAATTCGTTTTCGATCTGCTGATCAATCTGCCAAGGCGGGTTAATCAGCAACATCCCAGAACCATACATACCCCTCTCCTGCGGCTCTGCAACGATAAACCGCGAGTCATATAAACCAACTGACTCAGTAGTAGCGGCAATTTTAGTCAGCATCGCCTCATGACGATCAGCCGAGAGCAATGGATACCAAACTGCCAACTGCGCATTCGGCCAACGTTGCAGTGATTTAGCTACGAAATCAGCAACCTGGAGATACTCATCTTTCACCTCATAGGCAGGATCGATAAGAATTAATCCGCGATTAGGCTTCGGTGGCAACAGCCCCAACACCCCTTCATACCCATCGCGATGATGCACACCAACCTGAGAAAAACGACGCATCGCTCGTTTCAACTCGGCAATCTCCTGAGGATGTAACTCCATGAGATGCAGGCGATCATCCGCGCGGGCAGCCATTGCAGCCAACATAGGCGAACCAGGATAAGCCGTTAACTGTTCTCCCAAAGAGAGCTCTTTTACGCGATCCAGATAACCATTCACCAATGCGCTTTGATCTTTACCCCAAAGCTTGGCAACACCGTCCAGATACTCACCAGTCTTCTGCGCCTGCTCAGAGCTTAGATCGTAATAGCCACGACCAGAGTGTGTCTCAAAGTAGCTCCAAGGCTTCGCTTTCTTATTTAACGCCTCAAGAAGCATCGATAAAACAAGGTGCTTATGAAGATCGGCGAAGTTGCCGGCGTGAAAGCCGTGTTGGTAGCTGAGCAAGGTGCGTGCCTCTAATGAGTATTTAATATGGCAATGATAGCTCATTGGTAAGAGCAAGGGCGAATATCCTGTTTGAACAGGACATTGTTACTTTTCGTTTGCCCGAAAAGTAACCAAAAGCTGACTCCCGCTCCCTGCGGTCGAAGGGAGAAAGGGGAGCCATTCTTAGCTTTGGGTGGTGGACTTCACCTGCGTACACATTCCCGCCTTCGCGCCGAACAGAGCGCACATCCCTGTGCCCGCTGCTCGGATGCCAGCTTCCATGCTGGCATCCCTTCGGGCGCCTAGCCAGGCGTGAACATGTACTCGGTTTGCCATGAGGTTCTGCTGCCAATCGCTGATTGGGCAAAACACCGGAACTATCCTTCCGCGGATTGTCCCGACTCTATCAGCGTTTCCCACAGTTTTTAGCGTAACTACATAGTGGGGGTCAGACCGCAGAGGGTCAGACCCCGGTACTCACGTAGCTACGTAGTGCCAAGTATTCCCCCTCGACTGAGAGCGAGCACGGAGTAGTTTTTCGATTAAAGGGATTTTCTAGCGTGGACAGGACGTCCGCGATGAGCAACGGAGGCAGGAAGCCGACTTTGCGAAGGATAGAAAAGACTTCAGAAAAACTGCTTCGCGCGCAGTGTGCCGAAGGCCGAAGGAGCGGGGTGCCCCTTTTGGTTACTTTTCGGGCAAGCGAAAAGTAACAATGACCAGCTTACAGCTGGGTTTTCGCTTTTGATCTTCTAAAAAACCAAATAAAACTGAAAAACCGGGGTCAGGCGGTAAGCCAGACCCCGGAACGAGGAGTTACTGGAAAGTAAACTTCCCATCTTCAACATCCACTGCAATCGCAGATCCCGGCGGGAAATCACCGGCTAGTAGACGCTGCGCCAATGGGTTTTCGATCCATTGCTGGATAGCACGTTTCAATGGCCTTGCACCGTAGATTGGCTCAAATCCGACATCAACAAGCTGTGTCATCGCCGCATCCGACAGAGTCATTGAGAGCTCAAACTCAGCCAAGCGCTTACGTAGACGCGCCAGCTGGATATCAGCAATACCCGCTACCTGCTCTTTACGCAGACTATGGAACACCACCACCTCATCGATACGGTTGATCACCTCAGGACGGAAGTGCATACCAACCACCTCCATCACAGCAGATTTCATCTGCTCGTAATCCTGATCATCGGTATAGCCTTGAATCAGGTCTGACCCTAAGTTCGAGGTCATCACGACAATGGTGTTACGGAAATCGACCGTACGGCCCTGGCCATCAGTTAAGCGGCCATCCTCAAGCACTTGCAACAAGATATTGAAGACATCCGGATGTGCTTTTTCCACCTCATCAAGCAGCAGCACTGAGTACGGCTTACGACGTACAGCCTCGGTTAGATAACCACCCTCTTCGTAACCGACATAGCCCGGAGGTGCACCGATGAGACGAGCCACGGAGTGCTTCTCCATGAACTCAGACATATCGATACGTACCATCGCCTCTTCAGTATCAAACAGGTAGTTTGCTAGCGCCTTACATAGCTCGGTTTTACCAACACCGGTTGGACCTAAGAAGAGGAATGAGCCATTTGGACGGTTAGGGTCAGCAAGCCCTGCGCGTGAACGACGCACGGCATTCGATACCGCCTCTACTGCTTCAGCCTGACCTACCACACGCTTGTGTAGTTCATCTTCCATACGCAGTAGCTTTTCACGCTCGCCTTCCAGCATTTTATTGACTGGAATACCGGTCCAGCGTGACACAACCTCAGCAACCTCCTCTTCGGTCACCTTATTGCGCAACAGCTGAGTCGCCGCTTCTGCATCTTCGTTTGAGTCTGCAGCTTGTAGCTGCTGCTCTAGCTCTGGAATTTTGCCGTACTGAATTTCGGACATCTTCGCAAGATCACCCGCACGACGTGCCTGCTCAAGCTCAATACGCGCCTGATCCAGCTGCTCTTTAATCTGTTTTGAGCCTTGGAGTGTTGCCTTATCTGCCTTCCAGATCTCTTCCAAATCAGAGAACTCTTTCTCCAAAGTGGCAATTACACCCTCTAGCTCTTCTAGACGTTTTTTAGCCGCTGCATCTTTCTCTTTCTTGAGCGCTTCACGCTCCATCTTGAGCTGAATTAGACGACGCTCGAGACGATCCATCTCTTCAGGCTTTGAGTCCATCTCCATACGGATGCGCGATGCCGCTTCATCGATCAAATCAATCGCCTTATCCGGTAACTGACGATCGGTTATGTAACGCTGACTTAGCTTTGCCGATGCGATGATTGCGGAGTCGGTAATATCTACACCGTGGTGAACTTCGTAACGCTCTTTCAAGCCACGTAGGATCGCGATGGTATCCTCTTCTGATGGTTCATCGACAATGACCTTCTGGAAGCGACGCTCTAGCGCAGCATCTTTCTCTACATACTGGCGATACTCATCCAACGTAGTCGCACCCACACAGTGTAGTTCGCCACGCGCAAGGGCCGGCTTAAGCATATTGCCGGCATCCATCGCACCCTCGCCCTTACCGGCACCCACCATGGTATGTAGCTCATCGATAAAGAGGATAATCTGCCCCTCCTGTTTCGAAAGCTCATTGAGTACCGCTTTAAGTCGCTCTTCAAACTCGCCACGGAATTTAGCGCCAGCGATCAGTGACCCCATATCCAAAGAGAGGACACGCTTATGTTTAAGACCTTCTGGCACTTCGCCATTCACGATACGCTGTGCAAGACCTTCAACAATCGCTGTTTTACCGACACCTGGCTCACCGATTAGGACAGGGTTGTTTTTGGTACGACGCTGGAGCACCTGAATCGTGCGACGAATCTCATCATCTCGACCAATCACTGGATCGAGCTTGCCACTCTCGGCACGCTCAGTAAGGTCGACACAATATTTATCTAACGCCTGTCGACTCTCTTCTGCATTGGCATCCATCACCGCTTCACCTCCACGCACTGTGTTAATAGCTTCAACTAAACGCTCTTGGGTCACGCCTGACTCTTTTAGCACCTTGCCGGCATCGCCTTTATCGCTCAGCATCGCTAGCACCACCAACTCACTGGCAATGAATTGATCGCCACGCTGCTGCGCTAACTTATCTGTAAGGTTGAACAGTCGAGCCATATCTTGAGATAGGCGAATATCACCATCAGGCGCACTCACCACCGGTAGGCGATCAAACGCCTCTCCGACTTTGCGTGTCAGTTGCGGCAACTCAGCACCGGCCTGTTTTAGTAATGGACGAATTGAACCACCACGCTGCTCTAGTAACGCGGCGAGCAGGTGAATAGGTTCAATCTGATTATGATCCTTTCCAACTGCCAATGACTGAGCATCTGACAGCGCTTCCTGCAATTTCGATGTAAATTTATCTGGGCGCATTTTAGCCTCCACTGATAGCGGCCTCCCGAAGCAAGGCCTGTTAATCTTTCTACATCTTATGTGTGGGCCTTCCACCCGTTTTCAAGGGGTTAAATAAAAATATAGCGACATTTTTTTCACTATTTAACGCTTGGTAGCTCTAACCAACTGGTCGTATATCGCGGCGACAGCATCTCTCGCTTCATCTCCCAAGCCCCCGGTGACACTTTGCGAGCAAACTGAACATAGCCCGTTTTACGATTAATCTCATCCAAGGTTGTCATCAATGAACGACTCCGCGTATCTGCTTCAGCGCACTCAAAAAGGGTCTGCTGCACTCTATTGGGATCTGAAAAATCACTGAGCATGACCCCCGCCTTGGCAAACTCATATCCATCCGCCCAGATACGATCAATCAAACGCATCGCTGTGGCCAGCAGTATTCGGGTATCGGCGGTCGGAACAACCAAGCGCTCACTGGTGGCGTTAGTGTAGTGCGGCACATGCTTAGCAAAAGGGCTGGTACGTAAAAAAACCTGCAAATGCTGGGCTACTTGTCGCTCTTTACGTAGTTTTTCTGCTGCACGGGTAATAAAACCGGTAATCGCTTTGCGCATATCCGCACGCTGCGTCACCCGTTCACCAAACGAGCGCGACACGACAATCTGCTGCTTAACCGGCGGTAGATCATCAAAGGGGATGCAGGCTGTGCCATTAAGCTCAGTTAGAGTGCGCTCTAGTACCACTGAAAAGTGTTTTCGAATCCATTTAGGATCCGCATCGGCCAACTCTAGTGCCGTTTGAATCCCCATCTCATTGAGTCGTTTTGCTATCCTCGGCCCCACACCCCAGATATCCCCCACCTCAGTAATAGCCATCAACTTTCGCTGTCGCTCAGGATCAGTAAGATCGACCACACCACCAGTTGCAGGAAAGGATTTAGCGCCTCTGTTGGCAAGCTTTGCTAGGGTCTTGGTTGTGGATATTCCGACACAGACGGGAATACCCACATCCTTCTCAACCTTATACTTGGCGAATCGACCAAACTCCTCCAGCGAATAGTTCGCTTGTAGACCAGTAAGATCCATAAACGCTTCATCAATGGAGTAGACAAACACCCTCGGCGCTATCGACTCTAAGGTATTCATCACTCGCGCAGAGATATCACCATAAAGGGTGTAGTTAGATGAGAAGGTGCATACATCATGCTCCTCAATAACATCCTCTATCTTAAAGCGCGGCGCTCCCATCTTGATGCCAAGGGCTTTCGCTTCTGCACTACGAGCGACGGCGCAACCATCGTTATTGGAGAGCACAATCATCGGCACACCGACTAGATCCGGCCTAAATAGACGCTCGCAAGAGACATAGAAGTTGTTGCAGTCGACTAACGCAATAATCTGGGACACTAACGCAGCACCCTTACAACACTCACCACCACGCCAAATACCTGCAGCTCACACCCCTCTTTAATATCAATCGGCGAGTAGCGTCGATTCTGCGGAATCAGCCTTACCCTTGGCTTTAGCTGAAGTGTTTTCACGGTCATCTCGCCACCGACACTGGCAATAACGACATCGCCGTGCGAGGCGGTCAATGAGCGATCAACCACCAAGACATCTCCCTTAAAGATACCGACGCCATCCATAGAGTCGCCATCGACCCTCACGAAATAGGTCGCATTGGGATGTTTGATACAGAGCTCATTAAGACTGAGTGTTTTATCAATATAATCCTGTGCCGGCGATGGAAAACCAGCTGGCACGCTCTCTGTATAAAAAGGAATTTTTAAATGGTCAGCGGATAGATCGACCGCTTCAGCAATCTGTGTGACGCTCATGCTCTTGCCACCTGAATATATTTAACTATAATACTGTACGTATAAACAGTATATGTCGTTCTATTTATTTGAGGCAATACAGATGTTAAAAACACCCTACAGTTATACCGAAGCGCTACGCTCCTATGCGGACCAGTGGACAGAGGCGCAGATCAAAGAGGCGATAGAGGATGAGAAGCGACTGCTACGTGATAACTCGCTATCCGATCTCGCTGTAGAGAACAGCCAACAGATTGTTGAGATCTACCACCAGGTATTAGAAGAGAAATTTAACGCGGCTTAACAGAGCCTAATGGCGATTACTCAATCCAGATTAGGCTAGCCATACGGCCTGTTACAGCTTCACGACGATAAGAGTAGAAACGATCTGCATCACTGAAGGTGCAAAAATCTCCACCATAAATAGCGGTTACACCCGCACGCTGAAGACGCAACCGTGCCAGTTGATAGATATCAGCAAGCCAGCGATCTGAATGAGATGGACTCACTTTAAAGGCTGTTTCTGCTTCAGGCATATCCGCAACAAAGGCATCATAGACCTCCTGCCCTACCTCAAACGCTTCAGGACCAATAGCAGGTCCTAACCAAGCATAGAGCGAATTAGGCTGTTCAAAGGTAGCAACCGTTGCCTCTAAAACACCAGACACCAAACCGCGCCAGCCAGCATGAGCTGCAGCCACTTGTGAGCCATCAGAATTGGTTAAAAACACCGGCAGACAGTCTGCCGTCATAATGACGCAAGCAACGCCCTTATCTCGACTAAACAGCGCATCTGCTTCACGCACGATTGAGTCACTCTTCGCTTCAATCACCTGCCTACCGTGAACCTGTTTCAACCACTGCGCTGGCTGCTGTAAATTAAGATGCGTTAATAGACGCTGACGATTCGTCGCTACACTGACAGGGTCATCGCCAACATGATCACCCAGGTTAAGCTGATTGTAAGGAGCTTCACTTACCCCGCCTGTGCGTGTTGTAGTGACTGCTTTAACAGAAGCAGGCGCAGGCCAATCAGCCCAAATTAGATTCATAGCTCGTAATCAAACTTCGAAGCATCACGATCAAGAACCGAGAGAAGTCGCTGGAAATCATCTGGTAGATCGATCTCCCAACTGCAATGCTCGCCTGTGAATGGGTGCCACAACTCTAGCTTCTTAGCGTGAAGTGCCTGGCGACGGAAATGCTTTAACGTCTCCTGCATGCGCTCGCTACAGTTTTTAGGGAGACGGAAACGGCCACCGTATAGCTGGTCACCCACGAGCGGATAGTTGATATGCGACATATGGACACGAATCTGGTGGGTACGACCCGTCTCAAGCTTCAAACGAATGTGGGTATGGTTGCGGAACTTCTTGAGTACACGATAGTGAGTGATCGCCTCTTTACCTAGGCCAACCACTGCCATCTTCTGACGATGCTTACTGTGACGCGCCATCGGCTCATCGACGGTACCACCGCCAATCATGACACCCTGTACAACCGCTTCATACTCACGCCCCATACTGCGATCTTGCAACTGAGCAACAAGGTCAGTTTGTGCCTGAATCGTTTTCGCCACCACCATCAAACCGGTAGTGTCACGGTCAAGACGGTGCACAATACCAGCACGTGGTACCTGCGCCACCTCAGGTGCATGATGAAGTAGTGCATTCATCAGCGTACCATCAGCGTGACCCGCCGCAGGATGCACAACCAACCCCGCGGGTTTATTAAGAACAAGAATGTGCTCATCTTCATAGATGATATCGAGCGGAATATCTTCACCCACGTGTTCTTCGATCAGAGCAACTGAGGCATCAACAACAATCTTCTCGCCACCCAATAGTTTTTCACGTGGGCGCAAGACCTTACCATCAACCGTCAACTCACCCTCTTTGATCCAGTTCTGTAGGCGCGAGCGAGAGTAATCTGGAAAGAGCTCGGCAACAGCCTGATCAAGACGTTTACCAAATAGTTCACCGGGAACGATTGCTTCTAACTGAATCTTTTCTGACATTGTTAAATATCTAACTCTAAGAGTGTTTTGGTTCGGGTAGCTGTGTGTTTAAATAGCCAATGGATGCCAAGTATATATGAATACGGGCTGTTGCGCTGAGTCGTGACTTTGATTTTAGGAATTGGTAATGCGTTTAACAAAACTTCTTGCAACTCTCTTCATCACTAGCGCACTGATTGGCTGCAGTAGCGATGGCAAAAAAGTCGAAGCGGATATTCCGGAAGACCAGCTTTACGAACAAGCACTGAGTGCTATTGATGCCGGCAACAACAACCTAGCTGTAGAAAAACTGCAGTTACTTGAAGCTCGCTACCCATTTGGCCGCTACTCTGAACAGGCACAACTTGAGCTGATTTATGCTCACTTTAGATTGAGCCAAAACACCTCGGCAGCTGCGGCAGCGGACCGTTTCATTCGTCTCCACCCAAATCACGACAACGTAGACTACGCCTACTACATGAAAGGACTCAGTGCATTCGAAGCAGAGCGCTCGTTCTTCGCTAAATACCTACCTATCGATGTAGCACAGCGCGATCCAGGTGCTGCCCGTGACTCTTTCGATAGCTTTACAACGTTGATCAACCGCTTCCCAGACAGTGAGTATGCTGCTGATGCACAGCGTCGCATGCAGTACCTCAAAAACCGTCTAGCAACTTATGAGATTCATGTTGCTATCTACTACATGAAACGCCAAGCCTGGCTAGCAGCAGCAAACCGTGGTCGCTACGTCGTTGAGAATCTGCAAGAGACCCCTGCTACTTCTGATGCACTAGCGATTATGGTTGAGGCCTACACAGAGCTCGGCCTTACTGACCTTGCCAACAGCAGCAAAGCGGTACTTGCTAAGAACTTCCCAGATTACGAAGTACGTTCGTTTAAAGAGCCGCGCAATGACCTTATCTACACAGCAAGCTTTGGCCTTCTAGGTGAAGGAACTGAACTTGCTGAACCGATTCAACCAACCAGTCCTGTTGCTCGTCCGGTCCGCGCTGATGAAGCAGTTATAGCACCAACTGTAAAGGGTAGCAGCGACGCGGCACAACCGGCAGAGCGCTCGTGGTTCGATCGCATTACCTTTGGTGTGTTTGAATAAGAAGTGCCGAATTTAAAAGTCTAAATAAGAGACATTAAAAAGCCCGCAACTCAGCGGGCTTTCTTGTAGCTTTTAGCTATTAAGCGTCAGTCTTCGGTGGCTCAACACCTAAACGCTGAGCTGCGATAACAGCCTGGGTACGGCTGTGCACACCCAACTTGCGAAGAATCGCTGTAACGTGCGCTTTGATAGTCGCTTCAGATACATTCAAATCATATGCGATCTGCTTGTTTAGAAGCCCCTCAGTTAGCATCGTCAATACGCGGAACTGCTGTGGCGTTAGCGAAGCAATCGCTTCTGCAAACTTCTGATCTTCATCAGTCACTAGATCATCCATCGACTCTTCTAGCTCTTGCGGTAGCCACTCATCACCCTGCAATACTGCAACGATCGCTTCTGAAATAGTCTCAAGTGGGGATGATTTAGGAATGAAACCAGAGGCACCGTAGTCGATAGCGCGCTTCATCACGTGAGTCTCTTCACTACCTGATACAACAATCACAGGCACACCTGGATGCTGACCACGAAGGAAAACAAGACCTGAGAAGCCCTGCGCACCGGGCATGTGAATATCTAGCAGCACTAGATCCGCATCACCGTTCTGTTCGACCGCCTCTTGTACCGACTCAAGGGTGTCAGCCTCAATGATAGTAACGCCGGAAACCGCCTGACTAACTGCCTGCTTAAGCGCAGCACGAAATAGTGGATGATCGTCAGCGATAATAATTTTTTGAGCTAACTGCATAACCTTCTCCAAAGAGCGAAACATAACAATAAGCAGTAAAAAAGCTTATTGGGATAAGTTAATCGAATATTGTCTGATATTCCAGTTTCATGACAAAAATAAAAACCCCGCAGAGGCGGGGTTTCATCATTTAAAAGCTATTAGCTCTTACGGTTCATGCGGTTTGCAATGAGATCATCAACCACACTTGGATCCGCAAGTGTAGAAGTATCACCCAATGCACCGAAATCATCTTCAGCAATCTTACGCAGGATACGACGCATAATCTTACCTGAACGAGTCTTAGGTAGACCTGGCGCAAACTGGATTAGATCTGGTGATGCGATAGGACCGATCTCAGTACGAACCCAGTTACGTAGCGCAACTTTAAGCTCATCAGAGGCTTCAACACCCTCCTGAAGAGTCACGTAACAGTATATACCCTGACCCTTAAGATCATGTGGGTAACCTACTACCGCAGCTTCGGCTACTGTCTCGTGAGCTACAAGAGCAGACTCGACTTCGGCAGTACCCATACGGTGGCCTGATACGTTGATTACGTCATCGACACGACCTGTGATCCAGTAGTAACCATCTTCATCGCGACGCGCACCATCACCTGTAGTGTAGTAGCCAGAGAAGCTTGAGAAGTAGGTTTGACCAAAGCGCTCATGATCGCCCCAAATAGAACGAGACTGGCCAGGCCAAGAATCTTTGATGACAAGGTTACCTTCACCGGCACCTTCAATCTCTTTGCCATCGTTATCTAGCAGCGCTGGCTGTACACCGAAGAATGGACGAGTTGCCGAACCTGGTTTAGTTGCAGTAGCACCTGGTAGAGGCACGATCATGATGCCGCCAGTCTCTGTCTGCCACCAAGTATCGACGATAGGACACTTGCCACCACCCATTACGCGGTTGTACCACTCCCAAGCTTCAGGGTTGATTGGCTCACCCACAGAACCTAACAGTTTAAGAGATGACAGATCTGAATCGCCAAGTACATCTTCACCTTTCTGCATCAACGCACGGATTGCAGTAGGTGCAGTGTAGAACTGGTTAACCTTGTGTTTTTCGATAACGCGACCGAAGCGGCTCATATCTGGGTAGCTTGGTACACCTTCGAACATTAGCGTCGTAGCACCGTTAGCAAGCGGGCCATATACGATGTAGCTGTGACCTGTTACCCAGCCTACGTCAGCCGTACACCAGTAGATATCGCCTTCCTGGTAATCAAACACATACTGGTGTGTCATTGCAGCGTATACCAGGTAACCGCCGGTAGTGTGCTTAAGACCTTTAGGTGCGCCTGTAGAACCCGAAGTGTAAAGAATGAATAGTGGATCTTCCGCATTCATCTCTGTTGGCGGGCAATCAGTTGATGCTTTAGCCATCTCAGCTTCGTAAGAGACATCGCGGTGGTCGTGCCATGCACAATCCTGATCGACACGATTCACTACGATAACTCTCTGACAGTGTTTAGCAGCTTCTGGGTTAGTTAGCGCCTCATCAACGTTCGCTTTAAGAGGAACAGCTTTACCGCCACGTAGAGAGAAGTTACAGGTAACAACTACTTTAGAGCTTGCACCTTCGATACGTGCAGCTAGTGCGTCAGGTGAGAAGCCACCAAATACGATTGAGTGCACAGCACCAATGCGCGCACAGGCAAGCATCGCAACTGCAGCTTCAGGGATCATTGGCAGGTAAAGGGTAACCACATCACCCTTATTAACACCCTGCGCTTTAAGCACGTTAGAGAACTTACAAACCTCTTCGTGAAGCTGACGGTAGGTGATTTTTGCATCTTCTTCAGGGCTATCACCTTCCCAAATAATCGCAACCTGATCACCACGAGTAGCAAGGTGGCGATCTAGACAGTTAGCAGCAACGTTAAGCGTGCCATCTTCAAACCAACGAATATCAACGTTATGGGTATCAAAAGAGGTGTGTTTAACCTTAGTGAATGGTTTGATCCAGTCAACACGTTTAGCCTGTTCGCCCCAGAACGCATCTGGATTCTCTACAGACTGTTTGTACATCTCATTGTATTTAGCTTCATCAGCATGCGCAGTGGCAGCAAACGCAGGAGAAACTGGATAGATCTTTTCGCTCATTACTGTCTGTCCCTTGATATTTTTAACTTCACACCTCTTAACCAAAACTATGGATGAGGTGAATTTTAAAGACCCGTAAGTTATAGCCTTCCTAAGCCCAAGTCAGAATTAGACATTGGTCTGTTTGGGCTCGTCTTTTGGTCTAAGAGTTAAATAAAAATCAACAAAACGGCAAATAAACGCAAAGTTTATATGGGTTTATAAACCAAAGTTTATAGCCTTAGTCTTGTATCAGAAGGATCATCAAAGAGAATAAGAGATGTAGATGCAAGTAAGGTTTAGTCATATGAAAGCTCTGAAAATCGCTGTTCTATTTTCATCATTAGTCTCTCCATTAGCCTTAGCCGAATTTAAAAGTTATCGATGCGAAGATATTTAGAGAGTCGGATTCGATGAGAATTTCAAAGAGCAACATCTAGATACATTCGAGTTTGCCCTACACGTAGAAATTGAGAGCGGAAAGGTTCAAGAGAACAGGCGCATCGATCTTCACGAACCCGATTGTGAAATACGAAAATCGCTCACCGGATCTCGTATAACTCTCTCCTGCACTAATGAATTCAAAACCAGCAACTTTCATTTCCATATGGACAAAGGTACCTATGTTCGATCAGCTGTAATGCATCACGACGAAGTATACCTTGCACATGGTAACTGCGAAGAGGCTATATAAACCGTTTTGTTAGAAACAGTGAGGAGTCGCTGTTAAAACTCTATAGCGATTGAGCTATACTCGCGCCCTGTCGCTAATAAAACGGCAAAACGCCCTAGTAGCTCAGCTGGATAGAGCAATCCCCTCCTAAGGGATAGGTCGGACGTTCGAATCGTCTCTGGGGCGCCATCTTTTTTTCATTCGTCATTTGACAGATCTCAGACCCTTGACTATACCTAAGTAGACATTAGTGACCTCAAGGACATTTCAGGCATATGAGCTTCAATGACTCCCGCTACTTAGACCGCACTGAAGCGGCAAAAATTCTCTGTGTAGATGACGAAGAGTCAGTTGTTAACTCTTTGAGACGTCTGCTCCGTTCAAGCCACTATGAGGTGATTGGATTCACCTCTGCAATTGAGGCAATCAACTATCTAGAGGCACACGAAGTTGACCTCATCATTTCAGACATGCGCATGCCTGAGATGAGCGGCGATAAGTTTCTAGCACGCGCCTCTGCAATCGCTCCGCATACGGTTCGCATATTGCTGACCGGCTACTCCGATTTTGATGCAACCATCAGCGCAATAAATGAGGGACGTATCCATCGCTACATGGCGAAACCTTGGGACAATACCGAGTTGGTTCGGATTATCGGTGAGGAACTGGTACAGAAGCAGCGTGAAGATGAACGTCGCAACTACGACTCTCTAGTGAAGTCACTGGTCGTAACAGACTCTGTGACGGGCTTACTGAATCGCCAAGCACTGCTAGACCAGGTTGAGGCGCAGGCAATTGTCGGTACTTCACTTCCAGGCGTGGCACCCTCTTATCTGGTACTACTCGATATCGACAACTTCAAAACTATTGTGGAACGCGTAGGACCACAGACAAGTGACGATGTGCTTAAACTGGTTGGCAGACTACTGACCTTCAACCTTCGCTCTGGCGATATAGTTTCCCGCGTTGAAGGCGATTGCTTTGGTTTAATGATCAACCAGTTTGCAGCAGAAGATTGTATCAGCGGGATCATGGAGCGTGTTCGTACTAAGATAGCTTCTCGCACCTATCTGGTTAGAAATCAGAAGATTGATATCACCATCTCGCTGGCAGCCAAAGCGATAGATATAGGGGATGATCCAGAGCAGCTATTCGAGTCCGCTATGCTTGGACTTAAACGAGCTAAAAAAGAGGGTAAGAATCGATCTGAGATCGCTTACTAAGCTCAATGATAGCGCTCAAAAAGATGCCGACTTGTTAGCCGGCATTTTTATTGGATTAATGATAGAGAGCTTCGTTAGTCACGTACTTCAGCCCCTAAAAGCTTGCCGATCACATCGACCAACTCTTGGTTCTCAAAGGGTTTGTTGAGGACTGCATCAGCACCTAAGTCGATCGCCTTTTGCAACGCTTCAGATCCCAGTGCTGAGATAACTAAGATTTTAGTACCCTGAATCTCTGGTGTCTCGCGGACAAAGCTTAAAACGTCATAGCCGCTCAGACCCGGCATGCTAAGATCTAGCGTCATTAGCAGTGGGCGCTCTTTCATCAACTTAGTGCCCGCTTGGAATCCATCAGCTGCCACCTCAGCGACTAAGCCATGGGTTCTCAACACGCGCTGGATCGCTCGCGCGATAGCCGGTTCATCATCCACAACCAATACTTTGCGATTCTCTTCTTGAAGCTCAGGAGGAATGGGAATGTCGTGTTCGACCAAAAATGCGAGAAAATCCTCTAGGCGTACACGATTATTACCGCGCCCTGGGAGCTTGAATCCTTTGAGTGCACCACGTTCAATCCAACGAATCACTGTTCGCAGGTTTACATCACATAGTTTGGCAATCTCACCCGTGCTTAGCGTCTTCATTTATCTATTCCGTCCACGTCGCTGTTCGCGTTTTTATCTCTATTGCATTCAGCATAGACCAAAATTTAAGAATGAAAGTCACTTTTTGCAAATAAGTTAATTTTTTTCCAATAGCCACAAATGTCAGATACAAAAAAGGCGCCATCAGGCGCCTTCTATAGGTGGCTTTATGGATTAACCAACAAACTTGATCATAACGCCTGCTGCAACGGCTGAGCCGATAACACCAGCCACGTTTGGACCCATTGCATGCATCAACAGGAAGTTCTGAGAGTTAGCCTCAAGACCCAGTTTGTTAGATACACGAGCGGCCATAGGCACAGCTGATACGCCTGCAGAACCAATCAATGGGTTGATTGCGTTACCACCTTCAAGCTTGTTCAGCATTTTAGCCATCAAAACACCAGCAGCTGTACCGATACCAAACGCGATGATACCAAGCACAAGAATACCGAGTGTCTGCACGTCCAAAAACTTGTCAGCACTCAACTTAGAACCTACAGATAGGCCTAGGAAGATAGTCACGATGTTGATCAGTGCGTTTTGTGCCGTATCACTTAGGCGATCTACCACACCACACTCACGCATCAGGTTACCGAAACAGAACATACCCAATAGTGGTGCTGCATCTGGAAGCAGCATAGCAACCAGAATTAGAAGCAAGAGTGGGAAGATAATCTTCTCTGTTTTAGATACATGACGTAGCTGACGCATTGCGATCTTACGCTCACTTTCAGTCGTCAATGCACGCATGATTGGCGGCTGAATGAGTGGCACTAGAGCCATGTAAGAGTACGCAGCCACAGCAATTGCACCAAGCAGTTGCGGCGCTAGCATACTAGCAACGTAGATAGCCGTTGGACCATCTGCACCACCGATAATACCAATCGCAGCAGCATCCTGAATCGTGAAATCCATGAAGCCCAACTCAGTCAGACCTACTGCACCGAGCACGGTAGCAAAGATACCAAACTGAGCTGCAGCACCAAGGAAAAGCGTCTTAGGGTTAGCTAGCAGTGGACCGAAGTCAGTCATTGCACCCACACCCATGAAGATAATCAAAGGCGCAGCGCCAGATGCGATAGCAACTAGGTAGAAGTTGTACAACATACCATTGTTGTAGCCACCATCCTGAGCAGCAATAGCCGCAGCGTTATGCACAGAAGCATTAGCTCCATGATAGGCATGCAGGATGTCATGAGGATCTGTACTAGTGATACTGAGCGCATTCGCTATAGCCTGAAGCACTTCAGGCTTAGCAAAATGGACTGCGTTTTCAACTGCAGAGAATGCAAGACCCGCTTCTGGAATATTCGCAAGAATGCCACCAAAACCTATTGGTACTAGGAGCAGCGGCTCAAAATTCTTACGGATAGCCAAATACAACAGCACCAGACCGATAACCATCATGGTTACCTGGCCAGCGGAGACGTTGTAGATGCCCGAGGCGGTCCAAAGATCTATGATCTTTTCCATTTAGGATCTACCTTGATTAAGCCAAAGTCACAAGCGAATCACCAACCTGAACGGCGTCGCCTTCTTTAACATCAACTGAAACGATAGTGCCCGAACGAGCAGCACGCACTTCCGTTTCCATCTTCATCGCTTCAAGAATGACTAGGACATCACCTTCCTGAACAGCCTGGCCTTGAGCAACTTCAACTTTCCAAATATTACCGGCAAGTGGAGCTGGAACAGCTTCACCTGCACCCGCCGCTGGAGCAGCAGCTGGCGCGGCTGATGGTGCCGCAGCTACCGCAGTGATATCGCCACCTTCTGCAACCTGAACTACGTAGTTCTGGCCGTTAACAGTGATTGTGTAAACTTCTGGTCCTGATTTCTTAGGTGCAGACATAGCGCGTGCGTCCTCTAGTGTAGGTGCGGGCTCAAATGCATCTGGGTTGCCGCGGTTTTCAAGGAATTTAAGGCCGATCTGAGGGAATAGTGCGTAGGTAAGAACATCATCGATCTCACGCTCACCAGACTCTAGGGAGATACCCTTCTCAGCAGCAATTTCTTTAAGTTCATTAACTAGCTTATCCATCTCTGGTTTAAGCATATCGGCAGGGCGACAAGTGATCGCTTCACCACCATTAAGAACTTTTGCTTGAAGTTCAGCATTGTAGGCAGCCGGTGCAGCACCGTACTCGCCTTTAAGAATACCCTGAACCTCTTTAGAGATAGTTTTGTAACGCTCACCAACAAGTACGTTGATTACAGCCTGGGTACCAACGATCTGTGATGTTGGAGTTACCAGAGGAATGTAACCAAGATCTTCACGTACACGAGGGATCTCTGCTAGCACTTCGTCAAACTTATCTGCAGCACCCTGCTCTTTAAGCTGGCTCTCCATGTTTGTCAGCATGCCACCAGGAACCTGCGCCACAAGAATACGGCTATCAGTACCACGAAGTGAGCCTTCGTATTTTGCGTACTTCTTACGTACTTCACGGAAGTAAGCTGCGATCTCTTCAAGTGCGTTTAGATCAAGACCTGTATCACGATCTGTACCAGCAAGAGCTGCAACAACAGACTCAGTAGCTGTATGACCGTAAGTCATCGACATTGAGGAGATAGCTGTATCAACGCGGTCGATACCCGCTTCTACCGCTTTCAGAATCGTCATATCCGAAAGACCAGCAGTTGCATGGGCATGAAGCTGAACTTCAAGGCCTGTCTGTGCTTTCAGACGAGAAACAAGGTCATAGGCACCGTATGGGGTCAAGATACCAGACATATCTTTAATTGCGATCGAGTCAGCGCCCATATCTTCAAGCGTCTTCGCGTAGTCCACCCACATATCGATAGTGTGAACAGGGCTAGTCGTATAAGAGATAGTACCCTGAGCATGCTTGCCAGTTTGCTTAACTGCAGCGATAGCTCGTTCAAGGTTACGCGGATCGTTCATCGCATCAAAGATACGGAATACATCGATACCTGATTCAGCTGAGCGCTCAACGAAGCGATCTACCACATCGTCAGCGTAGTGACGGTAACCCAAAAGGTTCTGACCACGAAGCAGCATCTGCTGACGTGTATTTGGCATTGCTGCTTTTAACTCGCGAATACGAGTCCATGGGTCTTCACCAAGGTAGCGAATACATGAGTCAAAAGTTGCACCACCCCAGCTCTCTAAAGACCAGTATCCGATCTTGTCGAGTTTCTCTGCGATTGGCAGCATGTCATCAAGACGTAGGCGAGTAGCAAAAAGTGACTGGTGAGCGTCACGTAGCACTACGTCTGTAATACCAAGAGGCTTTTTAGCTTCAGACATAAAAGGCAATTCTCTCTGGTTAATGGATAGGCTAGGCCTAACTTATTTACGGTACCTATGAACAGCAGCAGCGATAACCGCAGTTAGCTGATCATTATTAGCAGTTGCACCCACGGGCGCAGCTTTCGCTTTGGGTTTAGCCGTCACTACCGGTTCAGGTAGGTACTTGGTCACAAGCTTAGATGCTAAGCCTGTCACAAAAACCAAAAGGGTAAGGAATACGAAAACGAAACCCATACCATAGACCATCAATCCTAGGCCTTCTGATAAAAGATCATCCATTCGCAATGCTCCTAAATAGTTTTCAAATTATGACGCGTTAACACGACGTCTCTTAAGGCTAAAACAGCCTCCAAAGCAACTTATTGGGCACAAATAGCCCACCCAAGATTGCTTAGTAGCGTGACTTTATCCCACATGGCAAAAAGGTTCGCAACCCCGCTTAACGTGTAAATATTTTACATAAAGGTCGCAATTTTAACTTACTGGTCAACTTACCTGCTGACATCCGCGAAACAACTGGGCTGGGGATGGCGTGTTTGTGCAACTTACCACTTTAGTTACATCTTCGACTAAATGATGATTAGTACCAAAAAGTTTCAGCGGGAAAGCAATCCAATCCCTTCTCTATCTCTGCCGCTCGTAGACGCTCAAACTAACAGCGGTTCCAAGGTTAAGCGACTCAATCAGGCCGGCACCTGAAATGGTGAATGGCTGCGCATTCAATTGTGTAAGCAGTTGATGCGGAACGCCACGCGCTTCGTTACCAAATATATAGCAGTCGCACTGCTTGAAAGCATCAGAGCTTAGCGCACCACCCTGCATATCTAGGCACCCAATATCTGAGTAACGACCCGCTAAGCTCTCAATTGGAACATCAAGTTCAATAGGTACATGAAAAATCGCCCCCATACTGGCACGAATGACTTTAGGATTGAATGGATCGACACTACCTGGACTGAGCAAACAGCGATAACCACCAAACCAGGCCAGAGTACGAAGAATCGTACCCAGATTACCCGGATCTTGAATTTCATGGAGGTAGATAGCGACTTCGGACTCCATAGTTGATGAATGAGCGGGCGGCTGAATAGCATCAATAGAAACCAAAGCAAGAATCCCTTGCGGACTCTTCGTAGCACTAATGGAGCTCATCTGCTTTGGAGTAATGTGATGAATTTTGAAATCAGAAATCCAATCAGAGTATTGATCGGTCAGATAGAGCTCGGCAGAACAGAGACTCGCCTGGTTCAATGCAGCCTTTTGAAGCTCCAAAACTAGGTGTTCACCCTCAATTAGACAGTAGCCTAGCTCTGTTCGGTATTTTTTCTGCTGGAGCTTTTTAATCGATTCAAGATTCATGGATAACCCTATCTGGTCCTAAAGCGATTGATCTTGGAATTGCTTAACCATATCGAGGGCCAAGGCTTCAGCAACCTTAATCCCATCAATACCTGCAGACAAAATACCGCCTGCATAGCCTGCACCCTCACCTGCAGGATAGAGTCCACGCACATTTAAACTTTGTAGCGATTCAGTATCACGTGGAATACGAATCGGAGAAGAAGTACGTGTCTCGATACCTGTTAACACGGCATCATCACGATCAAAACCACGAATCTTCTTACCAAATGCCGGCAACGCTTCTCTAATTGCTTCGATTACATAATCCGGGAGCGCTTTAGCGAGATCACCAAGTTTCACGCCAGGCTGGTACGAGGGAATAACCTCACCCAACTCGCTCGAAGCTTCACCGCGAATAAAATCACCCACTAACTGAGCTGGCGCGCTGTAGTCACAACCGCCCAATTGATAGGCAACAGACTCCAACTTCTCCTGCAGCTCAACACCAGCCAATGGACCACCCGGGAAATCTTGTTCTGGATTGATACCAACTACAATGCCCGCGTTTGCATTGCGCTCTTTACGAGAGTACTGACTCATTCCGTTAGTCACAACACGCCCCTCTTCAGAGGTCGCTGCAACCACCTGTCCACCAGGACACATACAAAAGCTGTAAACAGCACGGCCGTTTTTAGCGTGATGGATTAACTTATAGTCTGCAGCCCCTAACTCTTCGTGGCCAGCATACTTACCTAAGCGTGACTTATCGATCATCGTTTGCGGGTGCTCTATGCGGAAGCCAATTGCGAAGGGTTTAGCTTCGATCTGAACATCTCTCGCATGTAACATTCTGAATGTATCTCGAGCACTATGCCCAAGAGCGAGAACAACATGACGACTCTTCAGCTGACTGCCATCAGAGAGTTCAACACCTGTAACCTGGCCATTATCTAATAGGAGATCCGTCACCTTAGATTCGAAGCGAATCTCGCCACCCAGGGCTTGTATCTGTTCGCGCATCTTTGCGACAACACTTGTCAGACGGAAGGTACCGATGTGCGGTTTATTAACGAAAAGAATATTTTCGGGCGCGCCGTACTCAACGAATTCACGCATCACCTTGCGTCCGTAAAACTTCGGATCCTTAACCTGACTGTAGAGCTTGCCATCAGAGAATAGACCGGCCCCGCCCTCACCAAACTGCACATTAGACTCTGTCATTAGCGTGTTCTGGCGCCAAAGAGCCCAAGTATCTTGGGTACGTTGACGCACGTTTCGGCCACGCTCCAGCACAATCGGATTGAAACCCATCTGCGCCAGAATCAACGCAGCAAACAGACCACAAGGACCGAAACCAATCACAATCGGCCTCTCAGCTAACCCTTCTGGTGCAACCGCGACAGGATAGTAGGCTGTATCAGGGGCAGGACCAACATGGACATCATCGGCAAAACGGGCAAGCAGTGCCGTCTCGTTAGAAACTTCAAGATCGATGATGTAGACAAAGGTTATCTCTGTGTTTTTCTTTCTCGCATCGTAGCTTCGTTTAAATATAGTAAAGTCGATCAACTCACCCTCGCCTATCCCAAGACGAGTCAGGATTGCTTCACGCAGTGCATGTTCAGCGTGATCAAGTGGGAGTGCGAGTTCAGAGAGACGAATCATGTGTTGTTTCCGAGGCAATAGAGGCAAAATTTCAACTTCGAAATTATACCCCCCACCCCTGCCAAAGTCAGGCACTGACTCCCAACAACCGAAAACGTTTCAGGATGAGCCTAAGGATCTCTTTGGCGACACCCCTAGCTACCGGTATAATGGCGTTTTCATTTTGAATTCGAAACGAACATGGCTAGATCCAAAAGTAGCGGCCGCTGGCTCAAAGAACACGTCAACGACCCCTTCGTAAAGCAGGCACAAAAAGATGGTTATCGCTCGCGTGCCAGTTACAAACTGATAGCACTTAACGAGCGGGATAAGTTGATCAAGCCTGGCATGTTGGTCATAGACCTTGGCTCAGCACCCGGCGGCTGGTCGCAGGTTGCCTCCAAGATGGTTGGTGACTCAGGCAAGCTGATAGCATCAGACATTCTGCCGATGGATGCCCTACCCGATGTTGATTTCATACAAGGCGATTTCACTGAAGAGTCGGTATTCGATGAAATTATGGCTGTTATCGCCGACAGACCTGTGGATGTCGTCATTTCAGACATGGCGCCCAACATCAGCGGTGTAAACTCTGCAGATCAAGCAGGTTCTATCTATCTGATCGAGCTTGCCCTCGATATGGCACAGCGTGTCCTAAAGCCAAATGGTAGCTTTGTAGCCAAAGCATTCCAGGGTGAGGGATATGATGAGTTTGTTCAGCTCGTGCGTGATCAGTTTCAGAATGTTTTTATTCGCAAACCAGAGGCCTCTAGAGCGCGGTCGCGTGAGGTTTATGTTGTTGGTAAGGGGTTTAAGGGGTAGTTCGCGACTTGAGCGCAACTTGATAGCGGATGACAGGCTGAAGGCCAGTCACCGCAGCTCCGTAGCCAGACCAATGCTCTGGTGACCGGCTTTAGCCTGTCATCCGCTTTTTCAGGGTTTTTCAGGAACCGGGGGGTTGGGCTATAAAAAACGGCTAAGGTACTCTTGCGGAAGACTTCGGGAGGCACGATTGGCTCGGGCTTCCTGCCCTCGGGGCTTCGCCCCAGCCTGCGGCTGCGCCAATTTGTTCCAGACAAATTGGTCGAACGTGCACTGGCACGTGGAATCGGCTGGGCAAAGCCCAGTTCAATAAAAAAGCCACCTCAAGGGTGGCATTTTTATTGAATATGGCGCGCCCGGCACGATTCGAACGTGCGACCGCCTGGTTCGTAGCCAGGTACTCTATCCAGCTGAGCTACGGGCGCGAAATGGGTGTTGCGGTACTGAATGGCGCGCCCGGCACGATTCGAACGTGCGACCGCCTGGTTCGTAGCCAGGTACTCTATCCAGCTGAGCTACGGGCGCTGATTCAGTAATTCGTTGTTATCTTTGAGATGATTTAAGATGGCGCGCCCGGCACGATTCGAACGTGCGACCGCCTGGTTCGTAGCCAGGTACTCTATCCAGCTGAGCTACGGGCGCTTATCTTAAATGGCGGAACGGGAGGGATTCGAACCCTCGATACGGGTTAACGTATACACCCTTAGCAGGGGTGCGCCTTCAGCCACTCGGCCACCGTTCCTTTACAACGGCGCGTATAGTACAAGACGGGCCGTTAAAGTTAAACCTTTTCTATGAAAAAGTTACGAGTTTTCTCTCGCTTCACCCTCTTCATCGAGGATTCGCTGATAGATCTCTTCACGATGTACAGAAATGTCATCAGGTGCGTTAACACCTAAACGTACTTGATTACCCTTAACACCCAGAACAGTTACTGAGATATCGTCTCCGATCATAAGGGTTTCACCAACACGGCGGGTAAGAATTAACATCTAGCGCTCCAAAGTCCATTTAATGGCGTTTGACTGGGCCGAACCATTCAGCCCAGTAATCTTTATCAAATTGAGTCTAGCCCAGATTTCAAATTACGCCACTATTCTGCAACATTTTCTGCCTGATCTAAGTCGAAAGTAGAATGCAGCGCGCGTACAGCAAGCTCCATGTACTTCTCTGAGATCACAACAGAGACTTTAATTTCAGAGGTAGAGATCATCTGAATGTTGATATTCTCTTGTGCAAGTGTTGTGAACATTTTGCTCGCAACACCCGCATGTGAGCGCATACCAACACCTACGATAGAGACTTTAGCAATCTTGTTATCGCCCTTCACTTCACGCGCTTTGAGCTCGGTAGAGATGGTATTCAAGATTGATAGCGCTTTATCGTAATCGTTACGGTGTACGGTAAAGGTGAAGTCTGTTGTCTGGTCTGCAGCTACGTTTTGAACAATCATATCAACTTCGATGTTCGCGTCGCTGATAGGGCCAAGAATGCGTGAAGCTACGCCAGGCAGATCAGGCACACCAAGTACTGTTAGCTTTGCTTCGTCACGGTTAAACGCGATACCAGAGATAATTGGATTTTCCACGTTGTTATCATCCTCAGTAGTAATCAGTGTGCCGCCACCATCTTGGAAGCTCGACAGTACACGTAATGGAACTTTGTATTTACCAGCAAATTCAACAGAGCGAATCTGAAGAACTTTAGAGCCGAGACTTGCCATCTCGAGCATCTCTTCAAATGTAATCTTATCTAGGCGACGCGCGCTCTCAACGACACGCGGGTCAGTGGTGTAGACACCATCAACGTCAGTGTAGATCTGACACTCATCCGCTTTTAGAGCTGCAGCCAGTGCTACACCGGTAGTATCAGAACCACCACGACCTAGGGTTGTGATGTTGCCTTCGTCATCCATACCCTGGAAACCAGCAACCACAACCACATTACCTGCATCTAATTCAGCACGCATAACTGTGGTATCGATATCCTGAATACGCGCTTTAGTATGTGCGCTATCAGTGTGGATACGAACCTGACCACCAGTAAATGAACGAGCACCAAGACCACGTTTTTTTAGGGCCATTGAGAGCAAAGAGATAGTTACCTGCTCTCCAGTTGATACAAGCACATCATATTCGCGTGGATCAGGTGTTTCCTGAATCTCTTTAGCCAAACCGATTAAACGGTTTGTCTCACCGCTCATAGCTGAGACTACAACGACGATGTCGTGTCCCTGCTCTTTAAAGCGCTTAACTTTGTCTGCAACAGCTTCGATACGTTCAACTGAACCTACTGAAGTGCCACCATATTTCTGTACGTATAAAGCCATTTCTCTATCTATCCAATAAGAGTCGGTCTTAACTTAGCCAGCTGCTCTAACGAGATCAGCCACACTAGCAATTGCTTTTGGCAATGCTGCCACATCGGTACCGCCGCCCTGAGCCATATCAGGACGACCGCCACCCTTACCACCCAACTGCGTAGCTAGATCACGGATCAGATCACCGGCCTTCACTCGACTAGTTAGGTCAGCTGTAACACCAGCTACCATGCTCACTTTGTCGCCATCCTTAACAGCAAGAACAACAACACCTGAGCCCAGTTTATTTTTCAATTGATCGAGTAGATCACGTAGCGCTTTAGGCTCAACACCCTCAACTTCAGTTGCGAGTACTTTGATACCATCAACATCCACTGCGGCTGAGATCAAATCACCACTCTGAGCTGATGCTAATTTAGCATTCAAACGCTCGATCTCTTTTTCAAGATCACGTGTACGTGAGTTGAGTGACTGGAACTTAGCAACAACAGAGTCACGCGAGCCTTTGACCATCGACGAGAGCTCAGCAAGAATCTCTTCACTCTGCTCAAACCACTGCATTGCAACCTGACCGGTAACAGCCTCAATACGACGGACACCCGAGGCAATGCCTGATTCAGAGATAATCTTCATCAAACCGATATCGCCAGTACGCTTCGCATGCGTACCACCACATAGCTCTACCGAGAAGTCGCCACCCATAGTGAGAACACGTACTTCGTCATCATACTTCTCACCGAAGAGCGCCTGAGCACCCTTAGCTTTTGCAGCATCAATGGCCATGATCTCAGTTTCAACAGCACTGTTAGCACGAATTTCTGCGTTAACAATCGCTTCAACCTGCTTTAGCTCTTCTGCTGTAACTGCTTCAAAATGAGAGAAGTCAAAACGCAGACGCTCATCATTACAGAGCGAGCCTTTCTGTTGTACATGATCACCCAAGATGCGACGAAGTGCTTCATGCAAAAGGTGAGTCGCAGAGTGGTTAAGAGCAGCAGCCAGACGACGCGCTTTATTAACCTCTGCAACAACCTGATCGCCAACCTTGAGAACACCTTCAGCAACAGAGCCATGGTGTAAGTGGTTACGACTCTCTTTAGTACAGTTAACAACCGAGAAGCTTCCACGATCCCAGTTCAACGAACCTGTGTCACCGACCTGGCCACCCGATTCTGCATAGAACGGGGTACGAGCCATCACAACGATACCTGACTCGCCAGCGCTTAATTCAGAAACAGACTCGCCATTCTTGTATATCGCAGAGACAGCTACACGATCTTCAAGATGTTCGTAGCCGCTAAACTCAGTCTCACCGGTAAGCTCAAGCTTATCGTTGTAATCAACGCTGAAAGAGCCAGAAGCGCGCGCACGCTCACGCTGTGCATCCATAGCCGCTTCGAACCCTTCCATATCAAGGGTAAGCTCACGCTCACGCGCAACATCCGCAGTCAAATCAACTGGGAATCCGTAGGTATCGTAAAGCTTAAATACCGCTTCACCTGGAACGACCGCGCCATTAAGGCCAGCAATAACCTCTTCAAGAAGGGCGATACCGTTATCTAGAGTACGAGCAAACTGCTCCTCCTCTTTTGCAAGTACACGCTCAACCTGATCCTGCATCTTTGCAAGCTCTGGGTAAGCTTCACCCATCTCTTTAACGAGAGGAGCAACAAGCTTGTAGAAGAATGCCCCTTTAGCGCCCAACTTATTACCATGACGAATAGCGCGACGAATAATACGACGCAACACATAACCGCGGCCTTCATTCGATGGTGTAACACCATCAGTAATCAAGAATGAACATGAGCGGATATGGTCGGCAATTACACGCAGTGACTTGCTATCACGATCCTGAGTTCCGACAGCTTCAGCTGCTGCGGCAAGAAGATTCTGGAACAAATCGATCTCGTAGTTACTATGCACACCCTGCATAACAGCAGCGATACGCTCAAGACCCATACCGGTATCAATAGATGGACGCTCAAGCGGCGTCATTTGTCCATCAGCAGAGCGGTTGTACTGCATGAATACAACGTTCCAAACCTCGATGTAACGATCACCATCCTCTTCAGGCGAGCCTGGTGGGCCACCCCAAATTTCTGGACCGTGATCGAAGAAGATTTCAGTACAAGGACCACAAGGACCTGTGTCACCCATTGCCCAGAAGTTATCTTCATCTAATTTTGAGAAACGCTCTGGGTCGATACCCATGGTCTCTTTCCAGATCTTTTCAGCTTCATCATCGCTATGGTGAACAGTTACCCATAGACGCTCTTTAGGAAGACCTAGAACCTCTGTCAGGAAGGTCCAAGCAAAGCGGATCGCATCCTCTTTGAAGTAGTCACCGAAACTGAAGTTACCCAACATCTCAAAGAAGGTGTGGTGACGAGCGGTGTAACCAACGTTTTCAAGGTCATTATGCTTACCGCCGGCACGCACACAACGCTGAGCAGTGGTCGCGCGTGAATAGTTACGCTTATCATCGCCCAAAAAAACATCTTTAAACTGAACCATGCCCGCATTGGTAAAAAGCAGCGTAGCATCGTTTCCAGGGATCAACGGACTTGTTGGAACCACCTCGTGGCCCTGACCCTTAAAGTAGTCAAGGAACGCTTGGCGAATCTCCGCGCTGGTCATCTTTTTCATAGGTTTGAACCAAGTCTCAATCTTCAAAAAATGGTCGCCGATAGTTAACAAGCACCCAATAAGACGCAAGCTCGGCAAAATAGCGCGTAATTATATACAAAGAGCGAGGTAGTTCGAAGAGGGGAAGCTGATTTTCACGCGATTTCGCTAAGCACAGCGAAGAACAGGACAGTGTTTAGAATTAAAACTAGGTTCAGAGCCACTCATCAGGATCTTGCTGCTGGTATCGCAGAGCGAAGGATATCTCATCAAAGCCAAATCCACGCCCAGCCATATGACGCATCCATTTAGCCTTCTCTTTTTGGTCTCTGGCCGCAACTAAGCCAAATTTTCTGCGCAAATACTCCAGCGCTAACTGCTTAGGATCCGACTCTTGTGAGGCTAAACAACGCTTTATGAGCTGCTCATCGACCCCTTTACGCTTGAGATCAAAGATAATTTTGATTGCACCCTGACCCGATTCACTTTTTTGGCGAACATAGATTTCAGTAAAGCGCTGATCTGACTGATAGCCATCCTCAACCATTTGCTTAAGAACTTTTTCAACCAGCTCGACCTGCTCGGTTCTTCGAAGCAGCTTGTCGCGCAACTGTTTTTGAGTGCATTCTTGACGCGCCAGATAATTAAAAGCTAATGCTCGGATCTCTGACTCTTTTTCAAGTGGGAAATTAGATTTAGACATAATAAAAAGGGGTCTTTCGACCCCTTACAACTTCTTAAAATTCTAACCCTGCGTTGCTCTCACCAGCATCGGCATCGTCAGCTTTTCCTTTTTTAGGAGCCGCTAGCAACTGATTTCGAATTTCAGCTTCGATCTCTTTTGCAATCGCTGGATTCTCTTCAAGGAACTTCGCAGCATTAGCTTTACCCTGACCAATCTTATCGCCATTGTAAGCATACCAAGCACCGCTCTTATCAATCAGCTTTTGCTGCACACCAAGGTCGATTACTTCACCCATATGGTAGATACCGCTGCCATACATAATCTGGAACTCAGCCTGACGGAATGGTGGTGCAACCTTATTCTTAACAACCTTCACGCGTGTCTCGTTACCGGTGATTTCATCACCCTGCTTCACAGCACCTGTGCGGCGAATATCTAGACGAACTGATGCGTAAAACTTAAGTGCGTTACCGCCAGTTGTTGTCTCTGGGTTACCGAACATAACACCAATTTTCATACGGATCTGGTTGATGAACACCAACAGACAGTTTGACTGTTTCACTGTACCGGTAAGCTTACGCAGTGCCTGCGACATCAAACGAGCCTGCAGGCCTACGTGAGAGTCACCCATCTCGCCTTCGATTTCCGCTTTTGGTGTAAGTGCTGCAACTGAGTCGACGATGATTACATCCACTGCACCTGAGCGCACCAACATATCAGTGATTTCTAGCGCCTGTTCACCAGTATCTGGCTGCGAAACAAGAAGCGCATCTACATCAACACCCAGTTTCTCGGCGTAGATAGGATCCAGTGCATGCTCAGCATCAACGAATGCACAGGTTTTACCAACACGTTGCGCTTCTGCGATTACTTGCAGAGTCAGTGTTGTTTTACCAGAAGACTCCGGACCATAGATCTCAACGATACGACCAAAAGGCAGACCGCCAATACCCAGTGCGATGTCTAGTCCTAGTGAACCCGTTGAAACTGATGGGATAGCTTCACGCGGTTGATCGCCCATGCGCATGACTGCGCCTTTACCAAATTGGCGTTCGATCTGAGATAGTGCAGCATCAAGTGCTTTTTGACGATTCTGATCCATGAGTAGTACCTCAACTAAAATACTGTATTAATAACCAGTATTTAATCACAGATCTGAAAGATTGCAAGCTTGAGTTTAAAATTAATCCTGCAGGTAGCTCACAAGCCCCGTCACTGCAGCCTCCACAGAACTTTTTCTGACCGCTTCTCGGTTGCCAGCGAATTGGAATTTCTTAACTAGAACTGGTTTTTTCTTCATTCCCCAAGCGATATATACAGTACCGACTGGCTTAATATCCGACCCACCGCCAGGTCCTGCTATCCCTGTTACGGAGATTCCAACATCCGCATTTGTATTTGCTAAAAGACCTGTAACCATCTCTGTCGCCACTTCATGACTGACAGCTCCATAAGTTAATAACGTATCACTATTAACACCTAAAAGTTTCTGCTTAGCTTCGTTGGAGTATGAGACTACAGCACAATCAAACCACTCAGAACTTCCAGCAACCGATGTGCAATACTCTGCAATACCACCGCCGGTGCAAGACTCAGCTGTTGCCAACATTAAACCTTTCGACCTCAGGGCTTCAGCAATATTTGACAACTCGTTTTCCATCAACCCTATCTCCCTAAATTTTGCTATCTTGGTTTCATGTTCTAGGTTTCTTGCTCTTGGTTTATCAGCCCTAGCTAGGCTTTTTACGATCCAAGGTTCCCTAGCCCAATAATTCGCGTAGAATCAAACGCCTATATTTTGCGTTTACAAAACACCGAACTAACAGAATCATGGCCAGCGATAACCCAGCACTTTCTCAACACACTCCAATGATGCAGCAATATCTTCGCATCAAGGCTGAGCACCCACATGAGTTTCTCTTTTATCGTATGGGGGACTTTTATGAGTTGTTCTTTGATGATGCTAAACGTGCCGCTGAAATACTAGATATTTCTCTAACTGCACGTGGAAAGTCCGCCGGTGAACCTATTCCCATGGCCGGCGTTCCATTTCACGCTGCCGAAGGTTACGTTGCCAAGCTTGTAAGAGCTGGCCAATCTGTTGTTATTTGTGAACAAGTGGGTGACCCTGCAACAAGCAAAGGGCCTGTTGAGCGCCAAGTTGCTCGCATTATTACGCCCGGAACCCTTACAGACGAAGCCCTACTTGATGAGCGCCGCGATAATCTTTTAGCTGCTATCTATGAGCTTAAAGGGCGCTACGGCATTGCGGTACTTGACCTAAGTGCTGGCCGATTTCATGTCTCTGAACATGAGTCTGAACTTGCAGCGCAAACCGAGCTCGGCCGTCTTCGTCCAGCAGAACTTCTCATTCCAGACGAATTATACGAACATCCTTGGGTTCAATTCCTTCGCAATACTGGCTTACGCAGACAACCCCCTTGGGCTTTCGAATTCGAAACTTCGATTCGACTGCTAAACGATCAATTTAAAACCAAAGATCTTTCAGGATTTGGTTGTGAAGGTATGCATCTTGCTATCGCCGCTGCCGGCTGCTTAATGCAGTATGCTCGTGATACCCAACGCGGTGCGCTTCCACACATCAACTCCATTGCCGTTGAAAAGAGCAGTGAGGCTGTACATATCGATGCCGCTACACGTAAAAACCTCGAGATTGACCTAAATCTTAGCGGCGGCACTGAACAGACTCTCGCTTCGGTTATTGATCGCACCCGCACACCGATGGCGGCACGTTTACTGCGCCGCTGGCTTCACCGACCACTGCGTAACATTAAAACGTTAGAGTCTCGCCAAAGCGCGATCGCCTGGCTTATAGATCAGTATCGATTTGAGCTTTTTGATGACCACCTTCGTCAGATTGGTGATATGGAACGTATCCTATCGCGTATCGCACTTCGTTCAGCAAGACCTCGTGATTTAGAGCGTCTTAAAACCGCGTTACATCAGTTACCTCAGATCCAGTCGCTTCTGGAGAATTGCGATACATCACATTTATCATCACTGGCAACAAATATCAGCACCTTCCCTGAGCTAGCCGATCTCCTGCTTAGGGCAATTAAAGAGAATCCTCCAGTCGTGATTCGTGATGGTGGTGTGATTGCAGAGGGCTATGATGCTGAACTGGATGAGCTAAGAGGCCTTAGCGAGAATGCCGGCAGTTATCTTATTGATCTTGAAACGCGTGAACGTGAGCGCACTGGCATCGCAACCCTCAAAGTAGGCTATAACCGTGTGCACGGATACTACATTGAAGTAGGTAAGGTGCAGCAGTTTGAGATCCCTGCAGAGTATCAGCGTCGACAGACTCTCAAGAATGCAGAACGATTCATTACCCCAGAGCTTAAGACATTCGAAGATAAGGCTCTAAGCGCTAAATCAAGAGCACTTAGCCGCGAGAAGGCGCTCTATGATGAGATCTTAGAGACCCTAGCAGAAAAACTTATACCTCTTAAAAACTCTGCCGAGGCACTCTCTGAACTCGACCTGCTTCGCAACCTTGCAGAACGAGCGACGACACTTGAATACCATCGCCCAAATTTGGTGGATAGCGCACAGATCGAAATTCATGGTGGCCGCCATCCTGTCGTGGAACAGGTTCTCGATACCCCATTTGTCGCGAACGATACGCAACTCAATCACGAACAGCGCATGCTGGTGATTACCGGTCCAAACATGGGTGGTAAATCAACCTATATGCGTCAAATTGCGTTGATCACCCTGCTGGCACAAATTGGCTCATATGTACCAGCAGAGAGCGCAACCATTGGTGTAACAGACCAAATATTTACACGAATGGGCTCATCTGACGACCTAGCTGGCGGACGCTCAACCTTTATGGTTGAGATGACTGAGACCGCAAACATTCTTCACAATGCGACCGAAAGATCACTGGTACTGATGGATGAAGTTGGACGCGGAACCAGCACCTTTGATGGCCTATCCCTCGCCTGGTCTGCAGCGGAGTACTTAGCCGAGAGGTCACAATCATTAACACTATTCGCTACACACTATTTTGAGCTGACCCAACTTGCAGATCTAATTAGTGAAGTTGAAAACGTACACCTAACAGCTGTTGAGCATAACGATCACATTGTCTTCATGCATGAGGTGCAATCAGGTCCTGCTAGTCAAAGTTATGGACTGCAGGTCGCTCAGCTTGCTGGCGTGCCGAAAAGTGTGATCCAAAAGGCCAAAACAAAACTTATACAGTTAGAGGAGGAGAGCCAAGCATCCCCTCATCGACCTGCAACGGTTCACAAAGAGAAAGTGGAGCGGCCACTTCAGAGTGATCTTTTCATCGCACCGGTACCGTCAGAGAGTGATCAAAGGTTGGAGAAGATCAATCCGGATGAGCTAACACCTCGTGAGGCGTTAGATATTCTTTATGAGCTCAAGGCGCTAAGCAGCAAACGTTGATCTATACTGAAGATAATAGAGACTGAGGATTAGACAATGAGTTTTGTCGTGACCGAGAACTGTATCAAGTGCAAATACACTGACTGTGTCGATGTCTGTCCGGTTAACTGTTTCTATGAAGGTCCTAACTTTATTGTTATTCATCCTGATGAGTGCATTGACTGTGCACTCTGTGAACCAGAATGTCCGGCAAAGGCTATTAAGCACGAGGATGACCTACTCCCCGAAGAGGATAAGTTCTACAACCTTAATGCAGAGCTTGCAGAAGTTTGGCCAAATATAAAGTATCGAACTGAGCCACTCAGTGATGCTGAAGAGTGGAATGGAAAAGCGAATAAATTTGGTCTACTAGAACGCTAAATCAAAATTGACTTAGGTGTTCTGAAAAAGAACCTCGGCATCCAAACCATTCTCTTCAAAAATCACACGCAGCCGTTTAAGTGCTTCTACTTGAATTTGACGAACACGCTCCCTGGTTAAACCGATCTCATCACCCACAACTTCGAGAGTAGCTGCATCGTACCCCCTAAGACCAAAACGTCTCGCCAACACATCGGCATGTTTATCGGGAAGCTCGCACAACCAGCGTTCTAGGCTTGAGTGCAGATCATCACTCTGATGTTGATCCTCTGGGCCCAAAGAGTTCTCATCAGCAATTGTTTCAGTTAATGAGCGGTCATCATCATCGCCACTGTAGGTGTAGTCGAGGGAACCGACTCGCTCATTTAGCTTAAGAATCTTATCTACAGCAACTGGGTCTTTACCTAAGTGCGCTGCTATATCAACGGCTGTTGGCTCACGATCCATAGTGAGTGATAACTCACGCGCAACACGAAGATAACCATTAAGCTCTTTTACTATATGGATAGGGAGGCGAATGGTTCGCGTCTGGTTCATGATAGCCCGCTCTATTGTTTGGCGAATCCACCAGGTTGCATAGGTCGAGAATCTGAAGCCACGACCCGGATCGAACTTCTCAACCGCGCGAATAAGCCCCAGATTACCCTCTTCAATTAGGTCAAGAAGTGAGAGGCCGCGATTTAGATAGCGGCGAGAGATGTTAACAACCAAGCGCAAGTTACACTCAATCATCTTCTGACGCGCGGGCATATCACCCTGTAGCGCTAGACGGCCGAAATGCTTCTCTTCATCGGGGGTGAGTAGGTTTGGAACCCCGATTTCGTTGAGATAGAGCTGCGTCGCATCGAAGCTTTTAGCGGACATAAGATCATCGTGAGCACGGCTACCAGAGCCTCGCCCAGTATCTATGTCGGAATCAACCTGATTGGTGTCGTCTACTTCGTCGTCAGACAAAATCACCTCATCATCGATTTGATCTTCAAACTCGATATTGATATCAGAATTCATAATACACTCACCTACATATCTAAACGTGATGAGGGAAGACAGCCCGATGGAGTTGAGTTAACGCTTAGGTAAGTAACCTAAAGGATTAACCGGCTTTCCATCTTTTCGAATCTCGAAGTGAAGCATAGGAAGTGTTGCTCCGGTATTACCCAATTCTGCAACCACATCACCCGCTTTAACTTGCTGATTCTCCTTGACCAGTATTCGACTGTTATGAGCATAAGCGCTCAAAAAGTCCTGACCATGACTGATAATGACAAGGTTCCCGTATCCAAGCAAGCCACTTCCCGCATAAACAATCTGACCATCGGCCGCTGCTTTAATTGGGTCTCCCAGCTTACCGGAGAGATCTATACCCTTGTTACCACCCTCTTTAGATGAGAACCCTGCAAGAAGCTTGCCAGAATATGGCCAAGACCAAACAAAATTTGTTGGCGCCGGCTTAGGAGCAGGATCACTCTCAGGTTTAGAGGACGGTTTAGAGGAGGAATTAGAAGCCGCTTTAGAGACTGGCTTCCTCTTAGCAACAGCAGAAGAGGGCTTAGAAACTGGATTACCCTTAGTTCGCAGAATCTGGCCCGAATAGATTTTATCTTCGTTTTCAATACCGTTGATTCGAGCCAATTCACGGTAATCAATACCAAATCGAAACGCGATGGCAGCCAAGGTATCGCCTGATTGCACACGATACTCATCAGCGGACAGACGACGTGTATTGGGGCCTAGTGATTGATCAGAGACAGTCGCATAACCACCGCCGCAACCAATCAGCAGCAGAGTTAAGAGTACCGTTAGTGCCTTTACCAACAACCTATCGCCCTTTTCGCGGCCAGAGGTCAATAACAAGAACCAGTGCAAAGCCAACTACAGCCAGAGCGATTGCAAACTCAACCTGGGCTACCCCACCAGTCAGATCAGTGAAGGCATTAGGAGAGACGTTTTGCTCAACCAAAGGCACCTGCACACCCTTGCTGTTGATCGTGTAACTTAGGGTATATTTCCACGGCCACACCTTATTCAACGAGCCAAGTAAGAAACCACCTAGTAGCGCCAAAGTCATAGAGCGATAGTGATTAAACGCCCAGCTTAACACTCGAGAAAAGGCCAATAAGCCAGCCAGGGCACCCGCTGCAAAAATAGCTAACGTGTATAGATCTAGCTCCTTTACTGCACCAAGAATGGCGGAGTACATCCCTAATAGAAGGAGGATAAAGCTACCGGAGATCCCAGGCAGTATCATTGCGCAAATAGCGATCATGCCTGATAGGAAAATCGTTACAGGCGTTACAACAATGGCTGAAGGTGTGAGCGATGTTATTAGATAGGCTAAAACGGTGCCTAGCAGAAAAACTGAGATGCGATTGCCACTCCAACCCTGAACATGGCGCACAACACTCCAAGTTGATGCCAATATCAAACCGAAGAAGAATGACCACAGAAGAACCGGATGTTCCGCTAGAAGAAATAGCACCAGGCGAGCAAGGGTCAAAATACTCGCAGTGATACCCAATAGAAGAACAACTAAGAAGTTACCATTGATGTATCGCCAAGCGGCAGGCACACCCTCTTTAAAAAGAACACTGAGGGCAGATAGATCACATCGACGAATGGAGTGAATGAGCTCTTCATAGATACCTGTTATAAAGGCTATCGTCCCCCCCGAGACACCCGGAACCGCATCTGCAGCACCCATTAGAAGACCTTTAAGAAAGAGCTTAACGTACGCCAATGTATCTCTTACCTGATTCACACAAACCTCAAAAATTAACTTACCAAGCCCTGTAGCAGGGGTACAAATTTAACCGGTTCTATCTCTTTTTTCTCAAAATGCGAATCGCTGCGTCGCAAAATGCGAATCAATCGCTGTTCATCACCACCCACTGGAGCAACCAGAACACCACCAATTGCGAGCTGCTCTTTAAGCGACTCGGGAAGCTCAGGCGGAGCGGCTGTCACTAAAATTGCATCAAAGGGTGCTTCATGCGGCAAACCCATGCCACCGTCAGTATGAAATAGCGATACGTTAAACATCTCAAGAAGTGTTAGACGCTTGGCCGCTCGCTCCTGGAGAGGACGGATACGTTCAACACTGAAAACCTTCTGGCAAAGCTTTGCTAATACCGCGGTTTGATAACCCGAACCCGTACCTACCTCAAGCACCTTATCTTTAGCGCCAAACTCCAGTAGAAGCTCTGTCATTCTGGCTACGATGTAGGGCTGCGAGATAGTTTGATTAAATCCAATAGGAAGCGCAGTATCTTCATACGCTTTGTGGGATAAGGCTTCATCGATAAAGAGATGGCGAGGTGTCTCAGCGATCGTCTCAAGCACCGCCTCATCAGTTATGCCCTGTTCACGCAAACGCGCAATCAGCCGATCGCGTGTTCGCTTAGAGGTCATTCCTATCCCTTGATGGAGCTGCTCACTCACTCAGAGCTCTCCAACCAATCAGCAACGCCATCCATATCGCTGTAACGGGTCATATCAAGCTGAAGAGGGGTTACCGCCACATAGTTACCTTCGATAGCAAAAAAGTCGGTACCTTCAAAGCGATCTTCAGCCTTACCCACTGGAGCAATCCAGTAACGCGTGCGACCTCTAGGATCGACGGTAGCTATAGGCTTCTCGCCTGCACTGCGATGCCCTAAACGACATATTTGCACACCAGCGAGCTCTTCAATTGGACAGTCCGGCACATTAACGTTGATCACCGTACGCGGTGCAACATTCAGTGCATTGATATTAGCAACCATATCGACCACAACCTTAGCGGCAGTTTCATAATGTTTCGGATGGTAGTTAGCTACAGAAACTGCGATGGGCGGATACTCAAGGTGACGTCCTTCGGTCGCTGCAGCGACAGTCCCAGAGTAGACAACATCATCACCTAGGTTGGCACCTGCGTTGATACCAGATACAACGATATCTGGGATATCACCATCAGAGAAAATCCCCGAAACGCCAAGGTGCACACAGTCTGTTGGCGTACCATCCACACCAAAGAAACCACTACTGTGCTTAATCGCATCTAGCGGTCTATCAAGCGTAAGAGAGTTGCTCGCACCACTGCGGTTACGATCTGGCGCAACAACGGTACAGCGGTGACCTGCTGCCATTAGATACTCAGCGAGTACTCTAATTCCTGGAGCATATACGCCGTCATCATTCGAAACCAAAATATGCATAATTAAACTCTCTTATAACTATTCATAGAGTGTTTGAGCGCTATCCCAAACACACAACTCTCTCAAAATACTGGTCGCGAATGAACCCGAAGGTAACGAGAACCCTAGGGTGCATTCTCCCTCACCCCTTACGACAACTTCAAGGTCTCGTGGCACCAAACGCATACCTCTTCGCTCCTGCCTTAAACCTAACTGCTCCAAACCCTTTGAAAGATCTGGATAGCGATCAGCAACCGCTTGCTCATGCTCTGCCACTGCAGAGTTAGAATAGAGCTCACCCTGCCCCCACATCGGTGCACTTAGGTGAAGATCTAACGCATTAAATCTAGCTAGCTGTTCAGAATTATCCTGTTCAAAAATCTGACAGCGCTGTGTGTAATCTTCAATGAGCACATCACCTAGCTCAGGTAATGACCAGCGCTTCTGATTGATTCGATCGGACAAGGTGCAGTTAAAGAGGTAAGAACGAATGGCTGAGATATAGAGCCCACGCTTATGACGAGCGCGCTCCTCATGCTCACCGGCCAACATAGCTGCACCATAGAAGAGGTTACCAAACTCTTGCCCAAAGCGTTGCTCACCAAAATAGTTTGGTACGCCGTTTTTAAGAAACTCTACTCTCTCAAGCAGAGTCTCCATATTTGAGACATTTCTAAGAGTGATATCGAAACGATTACCCTTAAGATTGCCTAACTTGATCTTGCGACGGCCCTTTTCAGAACGAAGAACCCTGATCGAATCGCCCCCAAAAAGCGCCCAATTTATAGTCCGGCGTGTTTTTGGAAGATGCACACTAAACCACTGCTGAGTCATCGCGTGACGATCTTTCTTGCCGGCATACGCCACATCTCTTGGACTCACCTGGCAGAAATTGGCTAGCTGGCGTGCAACCCAATCGGTGTTTTCACCAATTTTACGGATGTATAGATAGTGGTGCTCACCATCACCTTCCGGCTCATATCCCAAATCCTCTTGGACAATAAAGTCTTCAGGGTATTGGCGAAGGGTTGCGGTGACATTTGGCTGGCCATTAAGGAAAGCAAAAGACTCTAGGGGAAATTTATTCATTCACTTTTCCAGCAGGTGATAGGGGTTTAACGACCTGAAAAAAGGTCTCACCTTTAACGATCATTCCCATCTCAGATCGAGCTCGCTCTTCAAGAGCTGATAAGCCCTGCTTTAAGTCACGCACTTCAGCCTCTAGCTGCGTGTTGCGTTCGAGCAAAACTTGATTATGACGCTTCTGCTCTTCAATTTGATCTTTCAAATTCCAAACTTGAGGGAGGCTAGGCTCGCCAAACCACAATCGATACTGCAGCAGTAAAGCCAAAGAGAAGAGAATCAACCAGAACCAGCGAACCAAGAACGGACTCCAAAAATACTGCTCCTACACCTACCTGTGCCCGCAGCAAAATTACATCCCTGTACAAAAAAAGGGGCTAGGCCCCCTTTTATATCATGTTTACTTAAGCTTGACCTTTGATTGCTGCCAAGCCTGGGTATACCGCAGCAGCACCCAACTCCTCTTCAATACGAAGAAGGCGGTTATATTTAGCTACACGATCTGAACGACAGAGTGAACCGGTCTTGATCTGACCAGCCGCTGTACCCACTGCAAGATCTGCAATCGTTGTATCTTCAGTCTCGCCAGAACGGTGTGAGATAACAGCTGTAAAGCCTGCATCCTGCGCCATCTTAATCGCATCAAGTGTCTCAGATAGCGAACCAATCTGGTTAAATTTAATCAGGATTGAGTTACCAATGCTCTGCTCAATACCACGGCTTAGGATTTTAGTGTTCGTTACAAATAGGTCATCACCCACTAGCTGAACTTTATCGCCGATCTTCTTAGTTAGGCTAGCCCAACCTTCCCAGTCAGACTCATCCATACCATCTTCAATAGAGACGATTGGGTACGATTCGCTAAGTGCTTTAAGGTAGTCACCAAAGCCTTCAGAATCGAACACTTTACCTTCACCAGAAAGATCGTACTTACCATCTTTGTAGAACTCAGAAGATGCACAATCAAGCGCAAGCGTTACGTCCTTACCAAGTTCGTATCCTGCGTTAGCAACAGCTTCTTTGATAACAACGAGTGCCTCTTCGTTAGAGGCAAGGTTAGGTGCAAAACCACCCTCATCGCCCACAGCAGTGTTAAGACCACGTGCTTTAAGAACAGCTTTTAGGGCGTGGAAAATTTCTGCACCACAACGCAGCGCTTCAGCAAAGTTCTTAGCAGCAACAGGCTGTACCATGAACTCCTGAATATCTACGTTGTTATCTGCGTGCTCACCACCATTAAGGATGTTCATCATTGGCACAGGCATAGAGTAACGACCTGGCGTACCATTTATCTCAGCAATGTGCTGATAAAGTGGGACATTTTTAGCCTGCGCTGCCGCTTTAGCCGCTGCAAGTGACACTGCAAGGATAGCATTAGCACCTAAGTTGCTCTTGTTCTCGGTACCGTCTAGCTCAAGCATCTTGTTATCAAGTGCACGCTGATCAGTTACATCCATGCCAACAAGAGCCGCTTTGATAGTAGAGTTGATAGCACCAACAGCTTTAAGAACACCCTTACCAAGGTAACGTGATTTATCACCATCACGAAGCTCAAGCGCTTCACGTGAACCAGTCGATGCACCTGATGGTGCACAAGCAGTTCCGAGAATTCCGTTCTCTAGAACCACATCCGCTTCAACGGTTGGATTTCCGCGCGAATCGAGTACTTCGCGGGCTTTAATTTCTACGATTTTAGACATCGTCCCTAACTCCTAAAATTAAGCTTTCGCTTGGTGTGCAAGCGCAGCTGTTATGAAACCTTTAAATAATCCGTGCCCATCACGCGGTGTCGATGTGAACTCAGGGTGGAACTGACAAGCGACAAACCAAGGGTGGTCTGGAGCCTCTACAACTTCTACAAGCTCACCATCGGTTGAACGACCAGAGATAACTAGGCCAGCCGATTCTAGCTGATCCACGTAGGTATTGTTAACTTCGTAACGGTGACGGTGACGCTCTGTCACTTCAGTAGAGCCGTAGGCTTCTGCTACATGTGAGCCCGCTTTTAAGTGACAAAGCTGTGCACCCAAACGCATAGTACCGCCAAGATCTGAACTATCTGTACGCTGTTCAACTTCACCGGTATGGTCTTTCCACTCTGTAATCAGACCGATAACTGGATGCTCCGCATCCTTCTTAAACTCAGAAGAGGTTGCACCCTGAATACCCGCAACATTGCGCGCGTACTCGATAACTGCAACCTGCATACCTAGACAGATACCTAGGTAAGGCACTTTGTTTTCACGTGCATAGCGAACCGCTTCGATCTTACCTTCGACACCGCGCTCACCAAAGCCGCCCGGCACAAGAATACCGCTGAAGCCTTTAAGGATCTCTACACCTTCACGCTCAACGCGCTCAGAATCGATGTATTCGATCTTAACTTTCTTACGATGCGCGATACCTGCATGCGAAATTGCTTCTATCAACGACTTGTAGGCATCTAGAAGCTCCATGTACTTACCGACCATCGCGATAGTTACATCACCTTCTGGATTTAGGAATGCATCAGCTACACGATCCCACTCTGTAAGATCCGCTTTAGGGCAGTCTAAACGGAAGCGATCAACAACGATCTCATCAAGCCCCTGCGAAGCAAGCATTGAAGGAATGCGGTAGATGGTATCTGCATCCGGAAGCGAGATAACGGCACGCTCTTCAACGTTGGTAAACATAGAAAGCTTCTTAGCCTGAGATTCAGGCAGAGCGAAATCGGAACGACATACTAGAATGTCAGGCTGAATACCGATTGAGCGAAGCTCTTTTACAGAGTGCTGAGATGGTTTGGTCTTAATCTCGCCCGCAGTAGCAATGTATGGGACAAGTGTCAGGTGCATAAACAGCGCACGGTTTGAACCTAGCTCAACTTTCAGCTGACGCACAGCCTCAAGGAATGGCAACGACTCGATGTCACCAACAGTACCGCCAATTTCACAAAGTGCGATATCTGCATCACCCGCACCTTCAATAACACGGCGCTTAATCTCATCAGTGATGTGTGGGATAACCTGAACAGTACCACCAAGGTAATCACCACGACGCTCTTTCTGAAGAACATGCTGATAGATTCGACCTGTTGTGAAGTTGTTACGTTTCGTCATTGTGGTACGGATGAAGCGCTCATAGTGACCAAGGTCTAGGTCGGTCTCTGCACCATCCTCAGTAACAAACACTTCACCGTGCTGGAAAGGGCTCATCGTACCTGGATCGACGTTGATGTATGGGTCCAACTTGAGCATGGTTACCTTAAGGCCACGAGCCTCAAGAATAGCAGCAAGAGATGCGGAAGCGATGCCTTTGCCCAAAGAGGACACAACACCACCGGTGACGAAGATATAACGCGTCATCAGAAACCTGCAAAATCGATATTTTAGGGGGAGTCCTTGCGAACTCAAGATGGGAAATCAGTCTACCAAAAGAGTGGATAATCCACAAACATTAAGGGGCTGAATTTACCTTAAATTCTATAGAAAAAGGGATCGATTCATCTTCCCAGACACCCGGGATAGAGATCACTTTTCCATTCAGTTCAACTACTGGCCATAAGCCACGATGCCAAGGAGGAATTTGCTGCTCATTCATCAGTTTTTTTATAGCAACCTGACCGCCTCGCTGGGGTATTAGCACTTTCTCACCATCGATTCGCGTTCGAACGTGCAAAACATCATTACACTCACCTTGTGATAAGCGTAATTCACCGCATGTAAATTGGCAGGATACTGAGGGAGAGATCCATTCACAGGAGTCAGTTGCAAACGGCCTTACCTGCTCAAGATAGAGATAGCCTTTGTAAGCATGCAGTGTAATGGATGAAACAAGCCATTCACCCTTCGCATTAAGAGCAAGCGACGCTAACTGCTCAACCAGATCACTCGAGGGTACCATTTGCAGGTACTTGCCGAGCCAACGATAGATAACATTTTTTCGTCTCGCTAGTGATAGCTGAGCAAACGCTGTCAGATCTAGCTTCTGCGATTCAACTAGTTTTAAAATATCTGCATCCGCAAGCTCTTTAAGCAGCTCATCAGCTTCAGCAAATCGAGCAGATCCTTTAGCGATATTTTTATCCCAGCCTACCCAACGACTTTCAATTAGCGGGGCTACCTGCTGGCGAATAAAGTTACGTGTGTAATCGCTATTTTGATTGGAGGGATCCTCCACCCAACTTAACTTAAGCTCTTGCGCAGCTTGCTCCAACTGCCTTCTAGTTAAATACAGAAATGGGCGAAACATTTCACCCAGGCCAAACCTGCGCTGAAATTGCATACCCGCAGCACCTGAAACACCGGTACCGCGAATCAGCCTCATCAGCAGCGTTTCCGCCTGGTCTGTTGCGTGATGAGCTAGTAGCAATCCACAATTTGCAGGCAACACTGCTTGAAAAGCACCCATACGCGCTTCACGTGCAGCCGATTCAGAGCTAGATGCACAATCAACTTGAATTGCCTTGTAGGGAATACCCAGCGCATCAGCAACACCCTGGCATCTACCTTGCCAATCATTCGCAGCAGACTGGAGTTGATGATTGATATAAACAGCGGTAAGTCGTTCTTTAGAGAGCAGATCTGCCGCAAGAACTAAGAGAAGGGTGGAGTCTAAACCACCACTAAAGCCGACATACCAGTGAGGGACATGTTCGTTTTGAGAGAAAAACTGCCGCAAATGGTCTTTCACCAGTGCGGCAGATTGAGTCTTCATTAGCGATCGATAGCGCCGTAGGAAAGGATGCGCTGGTAACGACGCTCAAGCAGAGCGCTATGCTCAAGATCAGTCAGTTTGTCGAGTGAAGCGACCAACTGCTGTTTAAGGCTAGCTGCCATCAACGCTGGATCACGGTGTGCACCACCAAGCGGTTCACCAACAATCTTATCCACCAGACCAAGCTCATGAAGACGCTCTGATGTAATACCCATCGCTTTAGCCGCATCTGATGCGCGCTCTGCACTCTTCCAAAGAATTGAAGCACAACCCTCTGGGGAGATAACTGAGTAGGTACTGTATTGAAGCATCAGTAGCTCATCACAGACACCGATCGCCAATGCGCCACCTGAACCACCTTCACCAATTACAGTCGCAATGATTGGGGTTTTCAGCTTAGACATCTTCGCTAGGTTGAAAGCGATCGCTTCAGATTGGCCACGCTCTTCAGCATCGATACCTGGGTATGCCCCTGGAGTATCAATAAAGGTAAGGATTGGCATTTTAAAACGCTCTGCCATCTCCATTACGCGAAGCGCTTTACGGTAGCCTTCAGGGCGCGGCATACCGAAGTTCCGACGCACCTTCTCTTTAACTTCACGACCCTTCTGGTGACCGATAACCGCCACTGGACGACCATCAATACGCGCAAGACCACAAACAATAGCTTGGTCATCGGCAAAATGACGATCGCCATGCACCTCTTCAAACTCATCGAAGATGTGCTTTACGTAATCAAGTGTGTAAGGACGCTGCGGATGACGCGCTAGCTGAGAGACCTGCCATGCAGATAGATCAGAGAAGATCGAGCGCGTAAGTGACTGGCTCTTTTCACGCAGACGAGAGACCTCATCCGAGAGGTTAATACCTGCGTTATCTTCGCCAACATGACGTAGTTCATTGATCTTCGCTTCAAGGTCAGCGATAGGCTGTTCAAAATCCAAGTAGTTGGGATTCATAGTATCCGCTTCTTTCTATAAAAACTGTTGAATGAATTTTACCGCGGGTGCAAAAAAGTCGCCACCCTTCAGACGTATTCAAGTTCGACTTCGTTATTTCCAAATAGCTCACGCAGCGCCAGCATCAGATCATCTGTAGGTGTCACCACCCACTTAGGCCCAAGCTGGATACGCCCTTGCGCATCTCCACACTGATAATCGAGCACCACAGGCACACCCTGCTGAATCGCTTTTGCACTCTTAAGAACATCCTGCAGCTCACGAATTCTGCGACCCGCTAGTGATTTTTCAGTCGTTTTAATCTTTAGCGATTGAGCATAACGAATGCGTGCTTCCGCGACACCCAGCACCTGCTGACCTCGTACTTTAAGCCCACCATTGTAATCATCTGTGGCAACTTCTCCCTCAACAACGATCACCTGGTCTTTCTGAATCAGTCGTCTCGCCTCATCGTAGGTTTCACCAAAAAGGCTGACATCGATACGCGCGCTTCGATCATCTAGTGTAACAAAACAGAGGTTCTCGCCACGCTTTGTCTTCTTCACACGCAGATCAACAACCAAACCTGCCATCTTTTGTGGTCGACCACGCGCTGGCTGCAGCTCAACAAGTTTGCGCGACACAAAGTGTTTTAATTCTGACTCATATTGATCGATCGGGTGCCCTGTCACATAGAGGCCCAGAGTATCTTTCTCGCCAGTAAGACGTTCTTTGTCACTCCACTCATGCGCCCCCATAAATGGCTCGTAAGGATCTGCGGAGATCACCTCTTCCGATTCGCCAAAGAGGTCAAACATACCTGCATCTTGATTACGCGCATCTTGGTCAGCCGCTTGCAGTGCAGCAGAGATCGACGCCCACAATACAGCGCGATTAGGCCCTAAAGCATCAACAGCACCACAGCGAACAAGTGATTCCAAAACGCGCTTATTAAGACGTTTTGAGCCTACACGCTGACAGAAGTCGAACAGATCCTTAAATGGGCCTGACTTACGCGCTTCCATGATCGCTTCAACAGGACCTTCACCCACCCCTTTCACAGCACCCAAGCCACAGATCACTTCCTGAGCGGGGCTTACGGTAAATTTAAATTCGGAGAGGTTTACGTCTGGCAGCAGCACCTTTAACTTCATCTGGCGACACTCTTCGATAAAGGTCACGACCTTATCGGTGTTCTGCATATCAGATGACATAACTGCCGCCATAAACGGCGCAGGGTAGTGCGTTTTCAGCCAAGCTGTTTGGTAAGAGACCAGCGCATACGCGGCTGAGTGCGACTTGTTGAAGCCGTAGCCCGCAAATTTTTCAACCAGATCAAAGATGTTACCCGAGAGAGTCTCATCAATCCCTTGCGCACTAGAGCCCTCGATGAAAGAGTGGCGCTGCTTAGCCATCTCTTCTGGCTTTTTCTTACCCATAGCACGACGGAGCATGTCCGCGCCACCTAAGGTATAACCTGCCATCACCTGGGCAATCTGCATAACCTGTTCCTGATACAGGATGATGCCGTAGGTTGGCTCAAGGACGGGCTGGAGACTATCTAACTGGTAATCAGGGTGCGGCCAGGCCATCTCTGCACGGCCGTGTTTACGGTTGATAAAGTCATCAACCATGCCCGATTGCAACGGACCTGGGCGGAACAGTGCCACCAGTGCGACGATATCCTCAAAGCGCGACGGCAAAAGACGACGAATCAGATCTTTCATGCCACTCGACTCCAACTGGAATACTGCGGTCGTCTCGGCCCGTTTTAGCAGATCGTAGACGGTAGGATCCTCAAGATCGATACCTTCAATCTGTAATGGCTCTTCGCCCTTCTCGGCACGGGTTCTATTGATTGTCTCTAAGGCCCAATCAATGATCGTAAGAGTTCGTAGACCCAAGAAGTCGAACTTAACGAGGCCAGCCTCTTCAACATCGTTCTTATCAAACTGAGTAACCAGGCCCTGACCTTCAGAGTCACAGTAGGTTGCAGAAAAGTCTGTTAGCTTGGTCGGTGCAATCACGACACCACCAGCGTGCTTACCTACATTTCGAGTAACGCCCTCGAGTTTGTAGGCCATCTCCATGATCTCTTGCGCCTCTTCGCTACCGTTCACAAACTCGCGAAGCGCATCCTCTTGCTCCCAAGCTTTGTTCAACGTCATCCCAACTTCGAAGGGGATAAGCTTAGAGAGGCGGTCAGCAAGACCGAAGGGTTTGCCCTGAACTCGAGCCACGTCACGCACTACCGCTTTAGCAGCCATGGTACCGAAGGTGATAATCTGTGACACCGCATCACGACCATAGGTACGCGCTACATAGTCAATCACCTGATCGCGGTTATCCATACAGAAGTCGATATCGAAGTCAGGCATCGATACACGCTCTGGGTTCAAGAAACGTTCGAAAAGCAGATCATACTCAAGTGGATCTAGATCGGTAATTTTCAGTGCATAGGCCACCAAAGAGCCGGCACCAGAACCACGACCAGGACCGACTGGAATGCCGTTATCCTTCGCCCACTTGATGAAGTCCATGACGATAAGGAAGTAGCCTGGGAAACCCATCTGAATGATGATATCGAGCTCAAACTTAAGACGCTCATCGTAGGGCTTTCGTTTCTCGGCAAAGTCAGGCGACTCGCGATCCATTAGGAAATCGAGACGCTCTTCCAAACCAACTTCAGAGACTTTGCGGAAGTAGTCATCCATCAATACCCCTTCAGGTATTGGGAAGCGAGGCAGGTAGTAGATACCCAGTTCAATCTCGATATTACAGCGCTTAGCGATCTCTACCGTATTGGCAATGGCCGAGGGGATATCCGAAAAGAGCTCAACCATCTCAGCAGTAGAGCGAAAATATTGCTGATCGGTATATTCACGTGGCCGGCTTGGATCATCAAGAGTACGCCCTTGGTTGATACATACCCGCGCCTCGTGAGCATCGAAATCATCCTCACGGACAAACATCACCTCATTGGTAGCCACAACTGGCAAACCTGTAGTGCGTGCAAGCTCCACACTTGCATGAATCAGGCGTTCTTCATCTGGGCGACCGGTACGCGATAATTCAAGGTAGAAGGCATTGGGGAAAAGAGCTTGCCAGAAGGCTAAACGCTCAGATATATCCTCTGAGCCTGCCAACAGGGCACGACCTATATCACCCTTACGGCCCCCAGATAAGGCAATGAGTCCAGCCGCTTTAGGCGCCAACCAGCTTTTAAAAATAAGCGCTCGCTCTGGGTCTATTGCCTGCCCCTCTGCATAGGCTTGCGAGACCAGCTCCATCAGGTTGCGATAGCCTTGGCCGTTCTGCACGATCAGGGTTAACTGGAAAGGTTCAGCGGCTTGATCTTCGTCATCGACGACCCAAAAATCGACACCACAAATCGGCTTAACACCGGCCCCTAAAGCCGCTTTATAGAATTTTACGAGAGCATAAAGGTTTGTTTGATCAGTCAAAGCAACGGCTGGCATTTTTTCTGCAGCAGCCTGCTTTACTAACTCTTTTACACGCACCAATCCATCAAACAGCGAGAACTCTGAGTGGGCGCGAAGATGAACAAACTTAGCGTCAGACATTCTGACGTTACTCCTTTATAAGCCAAACGGCCGTTAACTTAACTCGACTAAACGCTTAACCGGACCAAATGAGCGCCGATACTCTGGCAACACACCATGCTCTTCTAATAAACGCAGATGGTCCGCTGTGGGGTAACCCTTATGCTTAGCAAATTGATACTGCGGAAAGCGAGCGTCCAATTCTATCATCTGATGGTCACGATGTACCTTTGCGATAATGGATGCAGCACTAATTTCTGCCACCTTAGAGTCCCCTTTCACAACAGCTTCAACAGGATAAGGAATTTCAGGGCAGCGATTACCATCAACGTAGACAAAATCAGGCTTAGCTTTTAAACCCAATACAGCTCTGCGCATGGCCAGCATTGTTGCATGGAGAATATTGAGCTGATCGATTTCAGCTGGCGTTGCCACAGCAATAGACCAGGCCAGAGCTTTCTCCTTAATTTCAACTGCCAGCTGCTCGCGACGTTTCTCCGAAAGTTTTTTCGAATCCATCAAGCCATCAATCGGGTTATGTGGATCCAAGATAACGGCAGCGGCAACCACATCACCTACTAGAGGGCCACGACCTACCTCATCGACACCAGCAATAGACTGCACATCAGAAAAATCAAAACCGATCGTCTCCATGCTATCTCCTTGCCTCAATAAGGCGATCGACAGCCAGTGCTGCAGAGACATCGGAATCCATTCGAATCAGGGCGGACAAGTCCGAGAAGCGAGCGTGCAGATGATCACGATACGCCTCATCCTCAAGCGATCTTAATAGATGCGGGCCAAGCACCTCAGCCCTCACGGAATTTTGCAGCAGCTCCGGGATAAGCGACTCATTGGCAAGAAGATTGGGCAGAGAAACAAATTGTGTTTTCAGCATGCGTGAAATGATAGCGTAGGTCATTGCTGACATACGATAACTCACCACCATCGGGGTTCCGCACAACATCGCTTCAAGCGTTGCAGTACCCGAGGAGATCAACACAGAATCTGACGCCATCAGCACTGTCTGTGATTGACGTTTAACTAGGTGCGCTGAGATACGGCTGGCATGCGAAGCCAACATTTCAGATATCTGTTGGTAGCGTGCCTCATTGGCGGCGGGAATCACAAATTGCACATCAGCCCGCCGTTCTGACAACCAGATCGCTGTCTCAATAAAATCTGGCGTTAGATTAGCCACTTCAGAGCCACGACTCCCAGGCATCAACCCCACCACGGGACGAGAAGGGTCAAGACCCAGCTCCTCTTTAGCAGCCTCTTTAGTAATATCCAAGGGCAACCTAGAGGCGAGTGGATGGCCAATAAACTGAGCATCAACTCGACTATTTGCATAGTAAGCAGCTTCAAACGGCAAAAAACAGAGCATAAGATCGACTGACTGTTCGATCTTCTTAAGTCGCTTCTCACGCCAAGCCCATACAGAAGGGCTGACATAGTGAACAGTTGAAATACCAGCGGCCTTGAGCTTCCTTGCCAAACCTAAGTTAAAGTCTGGGGCATCTATTCCGATAAAAAGATCTGGCTTGTTACTTAACCAACGTTCAACCAACCCCTTGCGACGACCCAACAGCTCTCTCAAGCGTTTAAGCACCTCAACCAACCCCATGATAGAGAGTCGCTCCATTGGGAATAAGCTCTTAGCACCCTTGGCTTGCATGCGTTCGCCAGCCACACCTTCAAAAATAGCGTTGGGATAGAGTTTCTGAATCTGTTCGATTAGACCACTTCCGAGAATGTCACCCGACTCTTCGCCAGCAACAATCGCAACTCTTAAGGGTCTAGTTGATTTAGCGGATAATTCCACGAGTAGAGTTGCGCAACGAACGAAGAAGCGCATCCAAAGCAGGTTCTGAAGCAGCCTCGACAGCAAGTTTATCGATTGCATCGCTAAGCGACAGATTTTGTCGATAAACCGTTTTATAGGCATTCTTCAGTGCACGAATTGACTCTGCAGAGAAACCACGACGGCGCAAACCCTCAGCGTTGATACCGTGAGGTTTTGCAGCGTTACCTGTAGCGAGTGTGTAGGCAGGAATATCTTGTAATACCACAGTACCCGCACCACACATGACATGCGCACCTATGCGACAGAACTGATGCACCGCAGTGAATCCGCCAAGAATGGTATGGTCATCTACATGCACATGGCCTGCCAAGGCGGCATTGTTAGCAATGATAATGTGACTCCCCACAACACAGTCGTGAGCCACATGCACATTAGCCATAAAGAGGTTGTGATTTCCGATGCGAGTAATGCCCTGATCCTGAACAGTACCGCGGTGAATGGTACAACCTTCACGAATGGTGTTGTCATCACCGATCACAAGCTCTGTTGGCTCGCCGTCGTATTTCAGATCCTGACAATCCTCACCCACAGATGCGAATTGATAGATGTGGTTGTTGGCGCCAATTTTCGTAGGGCCTTTAATAACCACATGAGATTCAATACGTGTACCCGCCCCTATTTCGACATTAGGGCCGATATAGGTCCACGGACCTACAGTGACATCACTTGCCAGTCGAGCGGATGGATCAATAATCGCCTGTGGATGAATCAACGTTTAGACCTTACGATCAGCACAAAGAATGGTTGCAGAGCTAGCTAGAGCACCATCTACGGTCGCTTTAACTTCGAATTTCCAGATGCCGCGCTTCTCTGATAACACAGATGCTTCTAACTGCAGACGATCACCAGGTACTACTGGACGCTTAAAGCGCAGATTATCAGCACCAACAAAATAGTAAATTGAACCATCCTGAGGCGTCTTATCCATGGTTTTAAAGCCAAGGATCCCAGCAGCCTGCGCCATAGCCTCAACGATTAATACGCCGGGCATTACTGGATGATCTGGGAAGTGGCCATTGAAGAATGGCTCATTCACAGTCACGTTTTTGTAGGCAACAATCGACTCACCTGGAGTCAATTCTACAACACGATCAACAAGTAGGAATGGGTAGCGGTGTGGAAGGTACTTACGTATCTCGTTTACATCCATCATCTTTTAATCTTTACCTTCTGAAGCAAGCTGTTGGACGAGTAGCTCTAATTGCTTAACTCGCTGTGACAGTTGATCTAACTGTCTGAACCGCACCACGTTCCGTTTCCACTGAGCATGAGGTTCTAATCCGGTACCCGAAGAGTAAGCACCGGGTTCCTTAATTGAGCGACTCACCAGCGTCATCGCTGTGATATGTGTTTTATCGGCAATCTCAAGATGACCAGTAACACCACTCATACCTGCAATAGTACAATGACTACCGATACGAGTGCTACCAGCAATCGCTGTACAACCTGCAATTGCCGTACTTTCGCCGATTTGAACGTTGTGTGCTATCTGAATTTGGTTATCCAGCTTAACACCATTGGCAATATGGGTATTCTCAAGCGCGCCGCGATCAATCGTCGTTCCGGCACCGACTTCAACATCATCACCGATAGTCACACCACCGAGCTGAGCTATTTTCACCCAACCTTTACCATCGTGCGCAAAACCAAAACCATCCGCACCAATCACAGCACCTGAGTGAATCAAACAACGCTGCCCGATCTCTACACCCGGGTAGATAGATACATTAGCCTCCAATCGTGACTGCTCCCCAACAACAGAGCCGCAACCCACTACACTGTTGGGGCCAATGTACGCACCCTCTGATACAACTGCACCCGCTTCAATCACGGCTCCAGCAGATACATAAGCTGCTGGAGAAACAAGTGCTTCAGGGTGAATGGATGCCCGATCAGATTGAAAGCCCTGGACTTCAACACGCCAATCGAATAGTTGAGTCACCTGAGCAAAAGCGAGATAGGGATTGGCAACAACGATCGCAGAGTTAGGTACCAGCGACGCAAACTCGTCGGAAACCAGCACAACACCCGCTTTAGATGAAGATAACTGTGAATGATATTTGGAGTTCGATAGAAAACTAATTTGGATAGGCGAGCCTGCAGCAAGCGTTGAAACACCAGATACAGATAGATCCTCACCCACTAGGGTTCCACCTACCAAATTGGCAATTTCGGATGCATTAATATGCTTATTGGTCACTCAGTATCCTAGTCTCTGTGCGGGCTATTTAAGCTCGTTAAGCTTTTTAACAACATCAGCAGTGATATCTACACCAGGCTCGGTATAGATAGCAGACTGGCGATTCAAGATCACCGAAATCTGACGTTCTTGAATGAGCTGTTTTATCACCTCATCCAATTTAGGTCGTATACCTTGAATAAACGCCTGCTCTTTCTGCGCGCGAAGCTGCTGAAGAGCTTGCCCCTGTTTCTGGTATTCGCCATAAACCTTTTGGAACTGCATCTGCTTACGCTGCAACTCTTCAGTAGAGAGCAGGCCTTTACTCTTCTCCAAATCTGCTTGCAACTGACGCGCCTGCTGCTCGAGATCTTTAACAGCCTTCTCATCAGACTGAGTCGACTGTAAAAGAGATGCTGAGAATGCCTTTGCTGGCTCTGATGCACGAAGCGCAGCATCAACGTCTAATAATACCATCGCCCCAGCATTAACATTTGATGCTAGCAACACCAATAGAAAGGAAAAACTGATATTTTTCATCAGAATGTTTGCCCTAGTGCAAACTGAACAGATTCGGTTGTGTCTCCTGTTTGAGCATTAAGTGCCTGACCAAAAGATATTGAAAGCGGACCAATAGCTGTTATCCAACTGATAGCCACACCAGCGGAAAGTCTAAGGTCATCAAGATTAATATTCGAAGAACAGTTATCTAAACCACCACAATTTGTGGCATAAACGTTGCCAGCATCCATGAAGGCAATACCGCGAATCGACTCATTATCAATGAATGGTGCAGGGAAAATTAACTCCGCAGAGCCTGAAACTAAAATGTTACCGCCGATAGTATCCTGAGTACTAGGATCTCTAGGCCCCAAACTATTATTAGCGTAACCTCGCACCGTTCTTAAACCACCTGCAAAAAAGTTTTGATAAAATGGGTATGGGCTACCATCAAGAGAATCAGCGTATCCATTACGAGTTTTTAAACCTAAAACCCAAGTATGATCACGATCTAGTGGTTTGTAGTATCTAGCTAAAAGAGAGGTTTTAAAGTAACTAAGGTCTCCACCAGGAACTGCAACATCGGCATTAATTTCATTCAAATAACCATCTGTCGGGAAAAAACCATTATTCAAATGATTATCCTTCCAACGAGCGGTTAGATTGTAAGTTAGGTAATTGTCGCTAAGGCCAGAAACAAACGTCGTTATAGTTGAAGGGATATTTATATCATTAACCCCGTCATTATCAGCATCTTTAAAGTTTATGTTCAACTGTGTGTTATCTATGCCTACACCAAGAGTTATTCTCTGATACTCATCTAAGGGATAACCAAAGTTAATAGAACCGCCCACTTCATTCGTGTTGTAGTTTGAAACATCACTAGCAGCAAAGTCACGTTGACGGTAGTAAGCTTTGTAACCGCGACCTACACCATCTAAAGTGTAATAGGGATCATTAAAGTTAAATGAGTACTCGGTTAAAACCTGAGAGTTACTAAAGGCAAAGCCAAATTGCTTACCAGAACCTAGGAAGTTATCTTGCTGTAGAGATAGATCGAAAAGAATACCGTCAGCGCTTGAGTACCCAATTCCAGCTGCAATTTGACCCAACTGCTGCTCTTCAACAGTAAACTCTAAATCAACCTGATCATCCGACCCCGGAACAGGCTTGGAAACTACATTAACCTTACTAAAGAAACCAGTGCGATTCAGCCTAGACTTAGACTTCTCGATCAAATCAGCACTTGCGATGGCACCTTCCATTTGAGGTAGTTCACGACGAATCACCTCATCTGCCGTCATGGAGTTACCTCGAATTTCGATACGGCGAATCGAGGTTAGCTTACCAGGCTCAACATAAAACTTAAGCTTCACACTATCTTTGCCATCCACCTCAGGGATTGCATTAGATCGAGCAGCAAGATATCCAGAATTACCTAGTTCGCGCTGAATTAAGTCATTTGATTCAACGATCATCTTTCTATTAAACAACTCGCCAGCAGCGACCTGCAAATGCTGTTCAAGCTGCTCTTTTGGAACTGCCAAATTTCCAGTAATTTCAACTGACTTCAAGTAAAACTGGGCCCCCTCAGATACGTTTATTGTTAAATAAACTTGTTTCTGATCAGGACTGATAGAGACATCGGTTGAGGTAACTTCAAACTGCATGTAACCGCGATCAAGATAAAATGAGCGAAGTCTTTCGATATCAGCAGAGAGCTTTTCTCGAGCATACTTGTCATTGTCGGTCCACCAAGAGAATGCGTTAGTGACACTCAGATCAAATAGGGGCAGCAACTCCTCATCACTAAACTGCTTGTTACCGATAATAGAAACTTTCTCGATAACTGCGCTTTTGCCCTCTTTAATCGAAATATTTAAAGCAACACGATTGGTCGAGAGCTCTTCAATTTCAGAGTTAACCTGTGCAGTGTAACGACCTGCCTCGTTATAAACTTTAAGAAGCTCAAGGCGAATTTGATCAAGAGCAGAACGCTTAAAGATAGAGCCTTCATCTAAACCTGATCTTTTAAGAGCTGCGCGCAGTTGCTCTTCTTTAATCAAGTCATTTCCTTCAAGCCTAATTAGAGCAATTGATGGACGCTCCTTTACTCGAACAACGAGAACATCACCATCACGAAGCAGTTCAACATCATCAAAATAACCCGAATCAAAGAGATCTTTGGTTGCTTCGTTCAAACGGCGATCATCAACCTGATCACCACGAAGAATTGGGAAGTTACGAAAAACGATACCAGGCTCAACCTGCTGCAAACCTTCGATACGAATATCATCAACTGCAAAGTCAGCCGCATACACAGAGGTAGAGAGAAGAAGTGCAGCCAAGGATAGTAAGAGAGAACGCTTCATTCAAAATAGTCCTAAGCGCTATAGACGCGCTATATCGTTAATCATCGCCAGCGCCATCAAGCTAAATAGCAGCGCCATGCCAATACGCATTCCGAACATCTGCACTTTTTCGCTCACAGGGCGACCACGTACAAGCTCGACAATGTAGTACACCAAATGCCCTCCATCGAGCATTGGAATCGGCAGCAAGTTGAGCACACCCAAACTGATACTCAAATAGGCCAAGAAGCTGATAAATGATTCAAGGCCCGATGCTGCTGAAGCTCCTGCCACTTTAGCAATGGTGATTGGCCCACTCAAGTTTTTAACTGAGATAGCCCCAAGAATCATCTTTTTAATTGAGTCTAGCGTCAGACCGATCATTTGCGACGTTTTAGAGAAACCGCTCACAAGTGCATCTATCGGCCCTTGACTCAAATCACGCAACATCGAATCTGGCCACTCCGGCACAACGACTCCTGCACCAATATAACCCTGATCTGAACCAGGCTCTGGGCGTAGCGACGGAGTAACATCAAGCACTAAACGCGCGTCCGCACGCAACACTTCAAATTGTAAAAGCTGATTTGGTGAAGCCTGGACAATTCCAACTAGATCCATCCAATTTGGAACAGCAACACCGTTAATAGCAAGCACTAGGTCATCAGAACGAAGACCTGCGCGCATTGCCGGTCCATCTTCAGATAGCTGACCGATTCTTGGCTCAACTTCGGGCTGCCATGGGCGCAATCCTAAAGCTCGAAGTGGTGACTCACTCTCAAGATCCACAGCCCAACTGTCGATCGGAAGTGTGTAACTACGCAGCCAACCAGATTCAGGCTCTCCGGCTCTAATCTCGATCGATCCTGTTTCGCCGACACGGGCAGCTAAGGCTAAATTAACCTCTTCCCAAGCAAGGACCTCACGACCATCGATCTCAACAATCTCAGATCCTGCCTGTAGACCAGCCACTTCAGCGAGTGAGCCAGGGGCAATTGACCCAATAACAGGCTTCACAACCGTCACACCTGAAACGAAGAGAGCCCAGTATGCCAATACTGCAAAGATAAGATTTACGAAAGGACCCGCAGCCACAATAGCGATGCGCTGCAGCACAGATTTATTATTGAAGGCTTGGTTTTTAAGGTGATCTGGAACTGGAGCTTCACGCTCATCCAGCATGCGAACATACCCACCCAAAGGTATAGCAGCTACCGCATACTCAGTGCCATCCTTTGCAGTTCGCATCCACAGGGGCTTACCAAAACCGACCGAGAAACGCAGCACCTTGACACCACACAAGCGCGCCACAAAGTAGTGACCCCACTCATGGATAGTAACTAATACACCTAAGGTAACCAGTGTCGCTAAAATAGTTTGCAACAAACCCATTAAAGCCTCTAAAGAATTGGCAGAATCAAAATACCGAGAAGAAAAATTGGCGCGGCAGCTGTCAGCGAGTCGATTCGATCAAGCACACCACCATGCCCAGGCAAAATATTGCCGCTATCTTTGATGCCACGCTCACGCTTGAACATACTCTCAAATAGATCACCAAATACAGATACTACACCGGTAATCAATGCCAGCAAGAGCAGCGCGACTACAGCTACTGGCGAGACTCCCATAACGATTGAGAATCCAAGACCAATCAAAAGACATGCAAGCAGACCGCCATACATACCCTCTCGGGTTTTTCCTGGACTCACTTTTGGAATGAGCTTGACGCGTCCGAAACGCTTGCCCGCAAAGTAGGCGCCAATATCAGCCCCCCAAACCAACAGGAATAACATCACCAACAGCGTGTGTCCCTGTTCATGCGACTTCAAACCGACCATAGCGACCCAGGAGGGGATCAATACACAAATACCAATGAGTAGTTTTGTCAGCTTCTGATCGACACCAAGAGTGCTTGGGTATTTAAGAACTCGCGAAATAGCGAACACCCAAAAACCTGCAGTCAAAATCAAGAGCATAGGCGTTAACTGGGTTAAAAGTGGCGACAATAGAGCCATGATTAGCGCGACTACAGCAACAAATGCGTAACGCTCTCGACGAGTATGAACCGCAAAGTTCGCCCACTCCCAGGCGCCGATGAGCGTTACCAGCCCCATAACCACAGAGAACAGTGAAGGCGGTAGAAGAAAAACCGCACCTAGCGCAACTGGGGCCAGTATTGAAGCTGTAATGACACGTTGCTTAAACATTATCACCTGCCTCTACCTGCTCACTTGTACGCCCAAAACGACGCTCGCGAGTTTGGAAATCTTTAATAGCACCTAAAATTTCAGCGTGGCCAAAATCTGGCCAGAAAAGATCGCTATAGTAAAACTCAGTGTAAGCAAACTGCCAGATCAAGAAATTGCTGACACGCTGTTCACCACCTGTGCGAATACAGAGATCAGGTAATGGCTGGTCCGCCATTGAAACCCGCTGAGAGATCATCTCTGAATCGATATCACTAGGAGCTAATTCGCCCGTCTGAACTTTTTCGGCTAACTGCTGAACTGCCTGAGTAATATCCCACTGCCCACCGTAGTTTGCAGCTATATTCAGATTGAGTGCAGTGCAGTGCTCAGTTGCCGCTTCACCCTTGGCTATGCGGGCCTGCAGCGACTCAGAGAAGCCAGACTTATCGCCAATAACACGAAGACGGATATTGTTCTTGATTAGCTTTTTGACTTCACGATCAAGCGCCCAGGCAAAAAGATCCATGAGCCCGCTCACTTCATTCGCAGGGCGACGCCAATTTTCAGAACTGAATGCAAAAAGGGTAAGTGACTCGACACCGGCTTCCATACAGCCGCGAATCACATCACGCACGCTATCAACGCCAGCCTTATGCCCAGCTAACGATGGCAATCTGCGCTCTTTGGCCCAACGATTATTGCCGTCCATGATCACAGCGATATGGCGGGGAACTGGGCGGATTGTTTGGGTCTTATCGTTATTATCGGCCATTAAAAGGTCGGTCCTAGCATAGAGCTAGACCTGAAGGAGATTAGATCTCCATCAGATCCTTCTCTTTCTGAGCAAGTAGCTTCTCAATTTCAGCAACATGCTTGTCGGTCTCTTTCTGAACCTGATCTTCGCCACGACGAGCATCATCTTCAGTGATCTCTTTCTCCTTCAGAAGATCTTTAATATCGCCATTTGCATCACGACGCACATTACGCACAGCAACACGCGCACCTTCAGCTTCCTGACGCGCCTGACGAATGTAGCCTTTACGCGTCTCTTCAGTAAGAGCGGGCATTGGCACACGAATAATATCACCCGCAGTCGCTGGGTTAAGACCTAGATCAGACTTCATGATCGCCTTCTCAATCTCAGGCACCATTGGCTTTTCCCAAGGGATAATTGAGAGAGTACGCGCATCTTCCACAGTCACGTTAGCTACCTGATTAATTGGCATCTCTGAGCCATAGTAGTTAACTTTTACAGAATCTAGAATCGCAGGTGTGGCACGACCTGTACGAATTCTTTTGAACTGCTCAATCAGCGACTCAACGCTCTTAGCCATGCGCTGATCAGCGTCTTTAACGATATCATTAATCATTCTTATTTATCTCCAAGATCACGGCAGCTATCAATCAGCGTGCCCTCATCGCCACCCACCAACAGGTTAACAAGCGCACCGTGCTTATTCATATTGAATACGCGCACAGGCATGTCGTGGTCGCGAGTTAGACAGATAGCTGTCATATCCATTACACCCAACTGCTTTTCAAGCACTTCATCGAAGCTAAGACGGTCATAACGGACAGCAGTAGGATCTTTCATTGGATCCGCTGTGTAGACACCATCAACTTTGGTCGCTTTAAGGACAACATCAGCTTCGATCTCAATACCGCGCAAACAAGCAGCTGAGTCTGTAGTAAAGAAGGGGTTACCGGTACCAGCCGCGAAGATCACCACATCACCCTGAGATAGGTAACGCATCGCATTTCTGCGATCATATTGATCTACCACGCCGCTCATCGGAATTGCAGACATAACGCGTGTTGCAATGTTGCACTGCTCAAGCGCATCACGCATCGCTAACGCATTCATAACGGTAGCAAGCATACCCATGTGGTCGCCTGTTACACGATCCAGTCCCGCTGCGCTTAATGCAGCACCACGGAACAGGTTACCACCACCAATCACCATACCGACCTGAACACCGATTCCGACCAACTGGCCGATCTCAAGTGCCATACGGTGAAGTACTTTAGGGTCGATGCCGAAATTCTCCTCGCCCATCAACGCTTCACCACTAAGTTTTAGCAGTATGCGCTTATATTTTGAGTTTGGTTTAGATGCGGCCATGGACACCTCCGATACAGGCGAAAAATTGCAGTGGAATAAAGGTATATCGAAAGCAACTAGCCCCGCAAGTATGCAGGGCTAGTTTTGGAGCAGAATTAGCCTTTTAGCTGTTCTGCAACTTCTTGTGCGAAGTCTTTCTTCTCAACTTCAATACCTTCACCTACTTCTAGACGAGTAAAGCCGTTGATATCTGCGCCAGCAGCTGAGATTAGCTTACCAACTGTAAGCTCTGGATTCTTAACGAACGCCTGCTCAACAAGGCTGTTTTCAGCAAGGAACTTCTTAACTCGACCCACAGCCATCTTCTCTTTGATTTCCTGTGGTTTGCCTTCCATATCAGGCTGAGCCATGATGATCTCTTTCTCTTTATCCAGCTCAGCTTGAGACATATCTTCAGGCTTACAAACGCGTGGGTTAGAGGCTGTAACGTGCATCGCAACATCACGAGCAAGTTCAGCATCGCCACCAGTTAGAGAAACTAGAACAGCGATACGGTTGTTAGAGTGAACGTAACCATCAACCACCGCACCTTCAACAAGTTCAACACGACGAACGGTGATGTTTTCACCGATCTTCTGAACAAGCGCCTCACGAGTAGACTCTAGTTCTCCAGCCATAAGGGCAGCAACATCGGTCTGCTTGTCAGCAAATGCTTTATCAAGAACTTTGTTTACGAAGCCAAGGAAACCTTCATCACGAGCAACGAAGTCAGTTTCAGAGTTAACTTCAAGAAGAACACCGTAGCTAGCGTCATCAGCAACACGAACAGCAACAACACCGTCAGCTGCTGTACGGCCAGCTTTTTTAGCTGCCTTTAGACCAGATGACTTACGAAGATCATCAATCGCTTTTTCAATGTCGCCTTCAGCAGCAGTCAGTGCCTGCTTACATTCCATCATGCCAAGACCAGTACGGTCACGCAGCTCTTTAACCATTGCTGCAGAGATAGTTGCCATTACGCAATCCTCTTAAAATTTACAGTTCAAATTCAAAAAAAGGGGGCAATGAAGCCCCCTTGTTTGTATATGTTGTCAGGCTTTTATAACAAACTTATGACTGATTACTCAGCCGCTGCCTGCTCTTCAACCTCAACGAATTCGCTTGGAGCACCAGCGTTTGCTTCGTTGCCTTCTAGACAAGCATCAGCGATAGACTGAGCGTAGATCTGGATAGCGCGAAGTGCGTCGTCGTTACCTGGGATAACGTAATCAACGCCATCTGGGTTGCTGTTTGTATCAACAACACCGATAACTGGGATGCCTAGCTTGTTAGCTTCGTTGATAGCGATACGCTCGTGGTCAACGTCGATAACGAATAGTGCGTCTGGAAGACCGCCCATATCCTTGATACCACCGATAGAAAGCTCAAGCTTTTCCATCTCACGAGCACGCATTAGTGCTTCTTTCTTAGTTAGCTTCGCGAAAGTACCGTCCTGAGACTGAGCTTCAAGATCACGTAGACGACGGATCGACTGACGGATAGTCTTGTAGTTAGTCAGCATACCACCCAACCAACGGTGGTTTACGTACGGCATGCCAGCACGTGAAGCTTCTTCTTTAACAACCTTAGCAGCTGCACGCTTAGTACCAACGAAAAGAATCTTGTTCTTGTTCGAAGCCATACCTTTAACAACGTCAAGCGCGTTGTTCATAGCAGGTAGCGTGTGCTCAAGGTTGATGATATGAATTTTGTTGCGCGCGCCGAAGATGAACTTCGACATTTTTGGGTTCCAGTAACGAGTCTGGTGACCGAAGTGTACGCCTGCTTTAAGCAGGTCACGCATATTAACTTTTGCCATTTTGCAATTTCCTTTAGGGTTTAAACCTCCACACCCCCCATATATCAACCCTTTCGGGCACCCAGATACACGTGACGAAGTGTGTGTGTTTTAGTTATGTGCCGAGGCACGAAATTTTGGAGCGCAGTTTATACCATAACAACCAAGTTTTGAGAAGTTATTTAATTCATTGCCCACCACAAAAACGGATGTCGGGCTGAAAGCCAGACACCACGAAAAACCCCACCTTCGGAGTAACGGTGTCTGGCCATCTACCTGACATCTGCTTTCATTTTACGTTACAAACATCGGTAGACCCTGCGCCTACCTCCTGTACAATAAGCACTATCAAAACACGCTTTAAATACCCAAAGCGTTACACACCGATTTAGATAGGATTTCCGATGACTATTATCATCAAAACAGCTGATGAAATTGAAAAGATGCGTGTCGCTGGCCGTTTGGCTGCAGAAGTACTCGAAATGATCGAAGAGCATGTTCAGCCTGGCATCACGACTAACGAGCTGGACAAGATCTGTCACGACTACATTGTTGATGTACAAAAGGCGATCCCTGCACCGCTTGACTACCATGGATTCCCTAAATCTATCTGCACTTCAGTGAATGAGGTTGTGTGTCACGGCATCCCGAATGACCGCCCACTTAAAGCAGGCGACATCGTTAACCTCGATATCACCGTGATCAAAGATGGTTACCACGGCGACACCAGCAAAATGTTCTGCGTAGGCGAAGTACCTCAATTCGCTTCACGCTTGTGTAAAGTTACCCAGGAGTGCATGAATCTCGGAATCGAGATGGTGAAACCAGGCACCGATCTTCGCGACATTGGCAAGGCGATACAGAAACATGCTGAAGCAAATCACTACTCCGTGGTTCGTGAATACTGTGGTCATGGAATCGGCGCAGGCTTTCATGAAGAGCCCCAGGTGATGCACTACTACGATCCAAAAGAGTCTCTATTTCGTGAAGCCGTTATTCTTGAAGAGGGAATGTGTTTCACGATTGAACCTATGATCAACCTTCGCAAACGCCAGGTCACGCTTGACAAGAACGATGGCTGGACAGTTCGCACTAAAGATAGATCTCTTTCAGCTCAGTATGAACACACTATTCTAGTGACTGCTGATGGCCATGAGATCCTAACCCTTCGTAACGAAGAGCGAGCATAACTCGCCGCACTGATTAATCCGCTGCGTTAAGGAGCAGACCCATGCAGGTGTCACCCGTTCCAATCAAAGGTATTGAGCAGTTTTTGGATACCGATCTACTGCTTGAGAAAATCGCATCTGGCTCACTTACCGCAGCACTTAAAGCGGTCATTAAAGATTCGACTCATAAGATGCACGAGGCCTTTAAGGCCAAAGAGGATATTCGCAAACTGATATATGGCCGCGCTTGGGTCATAGATCAAATTTTGCGCGTTGTTTGGGATAACTTTGAATGGCCAAGTGAGGAGCAAATCTCCTTAATAGCTGTCGGCGGTTATGGACGTGGCGAACTCCACCCCCATTCAGATGTCGACATTCTCATTCTTTTGGATGGCGTTGATGCAACCGAATACGAAACGTCCATCAGCGGCTTCTTAACTCTTCTTTGGGATATTAATCTTGATATCGGCTCTAGTGTTCGCTCAATTGAGGAGTGTTACAACGAGTGTAAACACGACATCACAATCGCCACCAACCTAATAGAGTCACGCGCGCTAACAGGCAATCCAGCGCTTCAACAGCGCATGTATGATCGCGTCACATCTGATGATGCTTGGACCGACTCCGAATTTTTCAAAGCGAAGCTTAAAGAGCAGACCGAGCGTCATAGCGCGACCAACAACACTGAGTACAACTTAGAACCCAACATCAAAAACTCACCTGGCGGCTTACGAGATCTACAGACCGTGGGTTGGGTGGCTAAACGTCACTTCGGTGCGACCTACATTAAAGATTTGGTCCACCACGGATTTTTGACAGAGTCTGAATTAGAGACCCTCAACCGAGGAGAGCTCTACCTTTGGACAATTCGTTATGCACTCCACATGCACAATAAGCGCCGTGAGGACCGTCTCCTTTTTGACCACCAGCGCACACTAGCGGAATATTTCAACTACGAAACCAATGATGAATCACTCGCAGTAGAGCAGTTCATGAGCAAATACTACCGTATCGCAAAAGCGATGGCGGGTTTCAACGACATGCTCCTGCAATACTTCGATGAAGTTATCCTTCGTGCCGACGATGATCATGAAGTTCGCACACTAAACTCTCGATTTATTGTTCGCGACAACTACCTTGCCGTCGCACACAAAAAGGTTTTTCAGCACAACCCCTTTGCAATATTAGAGCTGTTTGTGCTGATGGCCCAAAACCCAGACATCAAGGGTGTTCGAGCATCAACAATTCGCCTACTACGCGATCACCGCCATCTAATAGATGATGAGTTCCGCAATGATCTGCGCAACACATCGCTCTTTATGGAGCTACTTCGCTCACCAGAGCGCGTTTCAACAGAACTAAAACGTATGAATCGCTATGGTATTCTCGGGCTCTACCTACCTGAGTTTGGCAATATTGTCGGCCAGATGCAGCATGATTTGTTCCACATATACACGGTTGATGCCCACACGCTCAAAGTGATTCAGATGATGCGGCAGTTCCGCCACACTGAATTTAGAGACACCTTCCCTGTGGCGCATCGCGTGGTTAACAACCTTCCAAAGATTGAACTGCTTTATGTAGCCGGTCTCTATCACGACATTGCTAAGGGGCGTGGCGGGGACCACTCTGAACTAGGCGCAGTTGATGCTATCGAATTCTGTAATCGACACCATTTGGGCAAATGGGATGGCGCGCTTGTCGCCTGGCTTGTTGGGAAGCATCTATTAATGTCGATGACTGCACAACGTCGCGACATCTCTGACCCAGAAGTGATTCATGAGTTTGCATCCATTGTTGGTGACGTAACCCACCTAGACTACCTCTACGTAATGACCGTTGCAGATATTAATGCCACCAACAATGAGCTTTGGAACTCTTGGCGCGCAACCCTAATGCGCCAGCTCTATGCCGAAACACGCCGCGCCCTGCGCCGCGGTCTCGAGAACCCAATCGGTAAAGAGGAGCTCGTCGAGCAGACCCAATTCGAAGCGATGCAATCTCTGCAACGTGTCGGTGCAGATAAGCGTGCAGTTGAGGAGTTTTGGGCACTACTCGGTGATGATTACTTCCTTCGCGTAGATAGCCGCGCAATTGCGCGACATACTCAAGCGATACTTGAGCATGGTAATCAACAGCTGCCGGTAGTGAATCTCCACAGACACAGCTTTAGGGCGCATGAAGGGGCGACTGAGATTTTCATCTACGCTCCTGATACAAACAACCTATTTGCGGCAACAGTAGCGGCACTGGACCAACTACACCTAAGCGTTCAGGATGCGCGCATCATAGCGACCAATAACGGTTACACCTTAAACACCTATACCGTGCTCGATGAGGATAATCAGCCGCTAAGCGACAATCCTGATTATCTGCGTGAAATCCAGGATTACCTAGTAGAACAACTTGATGACCCCGATGATTTCCCCGAGATTATTCACCGTCGCGTACCAAGACAGCTTAAGTTATTCCCAATTAAAACCAGCGCGTCGATGCACACCGACCCCGTGCTACAGCAGACCGTACTTGAGGTATTCACCGCCGATCGCCCTGGACTGCTGTCTCGTATAGGACGTATCTTCGCGCAGTTTGAAGTAAACGTTCATAAGGCAAAAATCGCCAACATCGCCGAGCGCGTGGAGGACTTCTTCTACGTCACCGATGTGAACAAACAGCCTATTACAGATCCCGAGATTTGCGATCGACTTACACACGCGATCTGCGACGAACTCGACCAGCATATGCATTGATAGATAAACGTATTTATAAAGATTAGGAGCCGACATGGACCAACAGACTAAAACCGAGATTGAAGCAGCCGTTTTCCGTCGCTTACTCACCCACTTTGATAACCACAAAGAGGTGCAGAACATCGACCTAATGAACCTTGCAAGCTTCTGCCGTAACTGCCTCTCTAAATGGTATGTAGCTGCTGCCGAAGAGCGCGGTGAGAGCATCGATTACGAGCAGGCTCGTGAGCTTGTTTACGGCGAGCCATACGCAGATTGGAAAGATAAGTACCAGAGCGAAGCAACTGCAGACCAGATCGCTAAATACAATGAAGTAACTGGTAGTAAATAAATATTTGCTACCTTGGTGACAGGCCTTCAGCCTGTCATCCGCAATAGCAGCACTTTCCAGAGCTGGTAGTGCACATACCGGGGTCATACAATTGAGGTCAGAGTAGTCTAACGCCCTTTGGGTGTTAGACTACTCTGACCCCGGTATAAAGCGTCAATCAATGAGCGCCTTCAGGCTCAGGACAAACACCTAGAGCCCGAACAACTGCTTAGCATTCGCCGTTGTTTGCTCTGCTACCTCTTCAACAGAAATTCCACGCAGCTGGGCTAAACACTCTGCTACCAGCTTAACTCGAGAGGGGCGATTAGACTCTCCTTGAAAGCCATTCAGCGGCATATCAGGCGCATCAGTTTCGAGCAAAATTTCTGTTAACGGAATTTCAACAACGACTTTTCGAAGACGCTGAGCACGCTCATAGGTGATTGAACCACCGATACCAATTTTAAAACCCAACCTTGTAGACTCTTGAGCTTGCTGAATACTGCCCGAGAATGCATGGGCAACGCCGCCTGCTTTCAGTTGATGTCTACGTAGGGACTTCAAAACCAGATCGACAGATCGCCTCACATGCAAAATGACGGGTAGTTCAAACTGCTTCGCAAGCTCAAGCTGAGCGTCAAATAACTGCAGCTGTTGCTCCAATTGAGGGTTTTCAATAAAGAGATCTAACCCGCACTCGCCCACAGCGACGATATTGGAGTGAGTTCGCAAAAGCGATTCTAGCCGTTCAATATCAGTCTTAAGCGAGTGATGATTAAGAAAACAGGGGTGCAGACCAAGAGCTGCATAGCGAGTGACTGGGTGATGGAATAGCGTAGAGTCCAAAACACGTTGCCATTCGGCAGCAGTGACACCGGGAATGATGATCTGGTTTACACCTGCATCAGCGCAGGCGTCCAGTTCTTGCTCGAGTCCCTCTGCCAATTCGGGAAAATCGAGATGGCAGTGGGAGTCGATGAGGTTCATTTTATAACCGCTTAGTGCTCACGAGTTGCTCGGAACTCAACGTCCGGCCAGCGCTCTTCGGTCAAATTAAGATTTACACGAGTTGGCGCCAAATAAGTCAAAAGACCAGCACCATCTTCGGCAAGATTGTCGTGCGCTTTTTTACGGAAGTCATTGAGCATTTTAGCGTCGTTACACTCGACCCAACGCGCTGTGGCAACAGTGATCGGCTCATAGAGACAATCCACCTTGTACTCATCTTTCAAACGGTACATCACCACATCAAACTGAAGCTGACCGACTGCGCCAAGAATCAGATCGTTGTTGCGCAATGGCATAAAGAGCTGCACCGCACCCTCTTCCGACAATTGCTGCAGGCCTTTCTGAAGCTGTTTCATTTTGAGTGGGTCGATTGGACGTACACGACGGAAAAGCTCTGGCGCGAAGTGGGGAATACCTGTGAATTTGAGCTCTTCACCCTCGGTAAAGGTATCACCAATCTGAATGGTGCCATGGTTGTGCAGGCCAATAATATCGCCCGACCACGCCTCTTCAACAGCCTCACGATCACCTGCAACAAAGGTCACTGCATCGGCAATACGCACATCCTTGCCGATACGTGAATGACGCATCTTCAAGCCCTTGGTGTATTTACCAGAACAGATACGCATGAAGGCAATACGGTCACGGTGTTTTGGATCCATGTTGGCCTGAATTTTGAAGATAAAGCCTGAGAATTTCTCTTCATCAGCATTAACTTCACGAGTCTCAGTTGCACGCTGGCTTGGTGCTGGCGCCCAATCAACAAAGTCATGCATCATCTCGCGCACACCAAAGTTACCGAGTGCTGTACCGAAGAATACTGGCGTCTGTGTACCCGCTAGATAAGCATCAATGCTCCACTCATGGGTAGCCCCGCGCACCAACTCGATCTCTTCACAGAAATCTTCATACTCAGCACCCAGCAGGGTTTTCGCTTCGTCGCTCTCGAGACCTTCAATGGTCTTCTGTTCAGCAAGTAGATGACCCTGACCTTTGGTAAAGAGGTGAATCGTATCGGTGTAGAGGTTGTAGACCCCTTTAAAACGCTGACCTGAACCAATTGGCCAGTTAATCGGTGCAGCTTCAATCTTGAGGACAGACTCAATCTCATCCAACAACTCAATAGGGTCACGAATTTCACGGTCAAGTTTGTTCACGAACGAGAAGATAGGCGTATCACGAAGGCGACACACTTCCATCAGTTTGATTGTGCGATCTTCGACACCCTTCGCGCCGTCAACCACCATCAATGCAGAGTCAACCGCAGTCAGTGTTCGGTAGGTATCTTCAGAGAAGTCTTCGTGTCCCGGAGTATCAAGCAGGTTCACGATACGTTCACGGAACGGGAACTGCATCACAGAAGAGGTAATCGAAATACCACGCTCCTGCTCCATCGACATCCAGTCCGACGTTGCATGGCGATCGCTACCACGACCTTTTACGGTACCCGCCACCTGAATCAACTGACCTAAAAGTAACAGCTTTTCGGTGATAGTAGTTTTACCCGCATCAGGGTGCGAAATGATTGCGAAGGTGCGTCGTTTAGCGACTTCGGCATGCAGAGCGTTTGACATGAATCTATCTTCTGAAATTAGCTGAAAGCACATCGTGCTTAAGGAAGGGCGTATTTTCGCTGATTAGCGTTCACGATACAAATCGAAAAATTTGACTCATCTTTCGGCACCCCTTCGGGGAACCTCCTACAATCGCACCCTGTAGGAACCTCCCCGCAGGGGCGGTGACTGATTTACTAGGGCTTACTGACTATCGATATAGACCTTCGCATCGAAAGTGCGAATCCAATCCGGATGAAACACCATCATCGCCGTCATGATAATGCCGTTGATGAGGCCTTCTGGAAAACTGATCAGCGGGAGATATCGCACATACTCATGGTAGATCGTCCCCCAGCTTAAGACACCATCGATCCCCAACAGAACACCTAGACTTAGACCGGAACTCGCAACAGTTACACCACCACCTAGGAAGGCGACTAAAAACAGATACGCAAAGAAGTTTGGCGGAATCGATCGCTCCACAAAGCGCAGAATGAGGAGTGTCACCGTAGCGGGAATAATAACGATGGTCAGCGTATTCAATCCCAATCTAGACCAATCCTCAATTCCAACAATTGTAATCCCTACTAATGCCAGAGCCCCTGCAAGAACGGCCAAGTCCCAGCCAAACATCAGCACCAAGGTCGTTATGCCAAGAAAGTGGATACTCAATCCTTGTGAGAGGCCGGCCCGAAAGGTCCAGGTCAGCATCAACACCACCATGGCGCCGAAAAGCAGGTGTTGTAGTCTAGGCTCGGCACGAAGCGCACCTACGGGTAATGTTCGAATCGCCCAACCTAAACTTGATAAGACAAATAACCAACTTATGAGTTGTAGCGCAAAACTGATCGTTATCGTTTCACTATTCATAGACAAACCAACAGATCTATTTGGACATTAGAATCGCATCTTCACGACCACTGCCTTGCAGCAATGGGTAGTAACCTTTACGCACTCCATCCTCACTAAAACCGAGGCTCTTATAGAGACGAATCGCTGCAATGTTACTCTGCCGCACTTCAAGCAGCAGGCGTTTAGTACCAAGTTCATGCAAAACATTGATACTTGATTGCAACAAACGATGTCCGATTCCAGCACCCTGAAATTGCGGTAAAACACCTATACGAAGTAGTTCAGCTTCATCAAACAGTATGCTAAAAACCGCATAGCCAACAGGCTTTTCATCACCAATTAGTGTCACGATATAACGGTTACTTTGGTTTAGATACGTAAGCCATTGCGATTCTGACCAATGATCAGGAAAGGTGTCTTGATCTAAGGCAACAATCGTTGCGAGATCTTGTTGAGAAGCGACACGCATTGCGTTACTGCTTGGGAACTAGAGGCTGGATATCGTTCCAGATTTGGCGCTTAAACTCTGGCAACTGCAAAGCCTGACTCAGCGTTTGAGTAACTAGATAGTTAACTCCCAATTCAGGGTGAGCCGTTAATACACCCGACTCAGCTTCAGAGTCGACAACCCATCGCGGCAGCGCCTGACCAAACATAAGGATATTCTCTACGCCGGGCTCACGAAGCAGGAACTTCACCTGACGCTGTGCGTAGCGAAGCGCCTCTTGGGGACCTTGATCCAAACTTTTTCCGGTAAACATTGGCCACTCAAGCGTTATAGGAAGGGTTAGCTGTGTCGCATCCTCACCCAAACTACGCACTATTCCTGCTAACAGGCGCTTATGCGCATCAGAGAAACCTAACCTACCGCGAACCGGTAAATCATCCACTACCAGCAGGCGACCAACACGCGCCATCGTAATGCGATACCTAGGTGCAGGTTCGATCGAAACTTTAGGCTGCGGTGTAAATTCAGTTTTCGGTGCGGCTTCAGCAACACCCGTAAGCGACTCTAAATTCGGTCTAACAGTTGGGCTCGCTGGCTGAGTAAATTCAGGCTCAACATAACCATGCCCATTCTCAGACCCAAGCGTGTGATGAATTTGAGCCATTGCCCGCTGCTCTGCATGTGGTGCAACAGGGGCATGTGCACCCATAACCAGAGCACTCTCAAATTCATCATCACCCAAAAGTTCTGACGGATGGACAAAGCGATAAACCCAATCAGGCGACGCTGGAGCATTCGACAACTGAGCACGAGGCAGCCATTGCTGGATGCCTAACTGCTCTAAGTAGTGTGCCTGAGTTGTATTCATAGGAGTGACTTCTCGGTTTAAACCTGCGGATGCGCTTTTTCAGAGTTTGCATCCAACATATTCAGCGCGTGGATGTAGGCCTTGGCAGACGCAATGATGACATCGGTATCAGCACCCAGACCATTGACGATTCGACCGCCACGCTCTAGCCTCACTGTAACCTCGCCTTGTGAATCTGTCCCCTCCGTCACTGCATTCACAGAGTAGATCAGCAGCGTCGAACCTGAATTCACGATAGACTCAATCGCTTTGAAGATGGCATCAACAGGGCCACTGCCACTTGCTTCCGCACGCTTCTCTTCGCCAGCGACGTTCATCACCATCTGCGCATTTGGCGTCTCACCAGTCTGCGAAGTTACCGACATGCTAACCAACTGGAAGCGATCACTTGCAGCTTCAGCTCGGCTATTGCTCACAAGCGCAACCAGATCTTCATCAAAGATCTCGTGCTTCTTATCCGCCAACACTTTGAAGTTTTGGAACGCGGCATTTAGCTCAGTATCCGTTTTGAAGGTTGTACCTAGCTCTTCCATGCGTGACTTAAAAGCAGCACGACCTGAGTGCTTGCCAAGGACCATTTTATTGGTGCTCCAGCCAACATCTTCAGCCGTCATGATCTCGTAAGTCTCACGGTGTTTAAGTACACCATCCTGGTGGATGCCAGACTCATGCGCAAAGGCATTCGCCCCCACAATGGCTTTGTTCGGCTGAACTGGGAAGCCTGTCACACTAGAAACTAACTTAGAGGCCGCAACAATCTGTTGAGTATTAATATTTGTCTCAACACCCATCACATCTTTACGGGTACGAAGCGCCATCACAATCTCTTCAAGCGCCGCATTACCGGCACGTTCACCCAGACCATTGATCGTACACTCAACCTGACGCGCACCTGCACCGACTGCAGCCAACGAGTTGGCAACAGCTAGGCCTAAATCGTTGTGACAGTGTACCGAGAAGATCGCTTTATCCGCATTTGGGATACGTTGAATGAGCTGACCAATGACCTCAGCAAATTGATGCGGCACGGCGTAACCCACGGTGTCTGGTATGTTAATTGTGCGAGCACCAGCATCGATCACTTTTTCGATAATGTGGCACATAAAATCAAGTTCAGAACGGCTTGCATCCTCAAGTGAGAACTCAACATCATCCATTAAATTGCGGGCACGTTTAACAGCATGTACTGCCTGCTCAACCACACGATCAGGCTCCATCTGCAGCTTGTACTTCATGTGAATTGGCGAGGTTGCAATAAAGGTGTGAATTCGACCCTGGGCTGCATTCTTCAGCGCTTCACCAGCACGATCAATATCTGCATCCAAGGCACGTGCTAGCGAGCAGACACGGCTTTCAGTGATGTTATCTGCAATATTCTTAACTGCTTCAAAGTCACCAGGACTGGCTATCGCAAAACCAGCTTCAATAACATCGACGCGCATACGCTCGAGTTGACGTGCGATACGCAGCTTCTCTTCGCCGGTCATTGAAGCACCAGGGCTCTGCTCACCATCACGAAGGGTCGTATCAAATATAATTACGCGATCGTTGCTCATAAAAAACGTCTCCTGCACAGCGCTGCGGATACATAAGGCCATTAGCCGTATACTTAATATTGGTATCCGCTATGATAACGGAAAAACAGCATACCCGAGTACCCCATAAACAGGTTTAATTGGGAGTCACTCTCCTTCGCAGATACGATCCCGACATAGGATATTGATAATGCAAAAGCCAGATTTTGATGCAGAGATCCACCGTACCGGCACCAGCAGTCAGAAATGGGACAAGTATGAAGGGCGCGATATCATTCCGATGTGGGTTGCAGACAGTGATTTCATGTCACCAGAGCCCGTTAAAAAAGCGCTGATCGAACGGATTGAACACGGCATCTTTGGCTACACCAATACCCCTGATGAGCTGAACAGGCTATTTATCGATCGTATGGCTCGTCTCTATAACTGGCAAGTTTCAGAAGAGGAGCTCATTTGGCTACCTGGGTTGGTGACTGGTCTGCATCTTGCTTGTCGTGCAAGTAAACAAAATTCAGTCGAAAGCATCTCAGTCGCGACCCCTACACCTATCTACCCACCCTTTAAGTCAGCCCCAGCGCTTTCAGGTTGTAAGGTTGTGACTGTGCCAATGAGGGAAGATGCCGGGCGTTACGTGATCGACTTTAGCGCGCTAGAACAGGTCGCAGAAGAGATAGACCTACTGCTCTTCTGCAATCCTCATAACCCTGGTGGCACGATCTATCGCGAAGATGAATTAAAGAGACTTGGCGAACTGGCTATTCAGTATGATTTTATAATCTGCTCAGACGAGATCCACTGTGACCTGCTGCTAGAACCAGCAGCTAAACACATTCCACTCGCCTCAATCTCACCGGAGATCGCAGCGCGCACCATCACACTGATGGCCCCTAGCAAAACATGGAATATTGCAGGCTTAGGCTGCTCGGTAGCTGTCATTCAAAACTCAGATATTCGCCAAAGGTTTCAGCAGATACGTAAAGGGATTGTGCCAGACGTAAACCTGCTTGGTTACACAGCAGCCATCGCTGCATATCGAGAAGGAGATGAGTGGAATCAGCAGCAGTGTCACTATCTTAAAGATAATAGAGATCTCACCCTAGAGCGTATCAATAGCATGCCCGGCCTCTCTCTTAACTCCTTTGAGGCGACTTACCTGGCTTGGATAGACTGCAGCAAAGCCAATCTCGAAGACCCGCACGCCTTTTTTGAGCAAGCAGGTGTCGGCCTCTCACCCGGCAGGGATTTTGGAGACCCCAATTTTGTAAGGATGAATTTGGGATGCACACGCGCAACGCTTAAAGCTGCACTGGATAGAATGGAACGGGCGCTTAACAACGCTCAAACCCAAAGGGGATCACCTCTTTGATATCTCGCGCGCCGACTTTAATCATCAGGAGACGATCAAAACCTAGGGCGACCCCAGCACACTGAGGGATGCCACTTTCGAGTGCTGATACTAAACGGGTCTCAAGTGGACGAAGTGGCATGCCTGCTGATTCACGAAAGGCCCAGTCAGCATCCATACGATTGGCTTGTTCGTTCGGGTCTCGAAGTTCCTGGTAACCGTTTGCAAGTTCCATACCCCCAGCATAGAGCTCAAAACGGGTCGCAACACTCACCCCAAACTCATCCAGCTTTATCTCTGCTAAAGCCGCCTGTGATGCCGGAAAGTCAGTGACGAGTGTTGGTTCAATCAACTTGGGTTCAATTAGATGGGACATCACCAGCTCCAACCAAGTATCTTTTCGCGCATCAGTAAAGGCGCATTCAAAATGAGGCTCTAGCAGGGCTTTGAGGTCGTCAATGCTAGCTGCATGAGGATCGACTCCCACGAACTGCTGAAACAACTCTCTGTAGGTAAGACGTTGCCAGTGTTGCTCACCCAAAATAGCACTCACCAACGCTTGTACCTCGTCCATGAGCTGGTCAGCACTGAACCGAGGACGGTACCACTCGAGCATAGTGAATTCGGGGTTGTGGTACCGCCCTACTTCACCGTTACGAAAAACCTTACCCAACTGGTAGATGGGGCCACTATCGAAGGCTAGCAGACGCTTCATGGCATACTCGGGCGAGCTTTGTAGGTAGTGAGGTTCAACGTCACCTGCTGGGTGCCTTTGGAATGAGACCTCAATTGAATCGATAAAGGGGTCACTCACAGCCGCTTTAGAGATGCACTGTGTATCAACCTCCATTACGCCACGCTCAGCAAAAAAAGCTCGCACCTGCGCCAGCATCTTGGCACGCTCTCTAAGCGTCAAAATCTCAGCCGTTGGCTGCCAATGATTACGATTCATTAACTTTTTATACCCTTGGTGTCCGGCTTCAGCCTGACAACCGCTTGTTAACCCACGATGTTAGGGGTCAGAGTAGTCGAGCCTGCCTGCGGATTCGACGACTCTGACCCCTAAATTTCCAATTTACACTTTCCAACAAAAAACGGCAGCCTAAGCTGCCGTTTCAAAGCCACATAACAATTAAGCGCGGCTTACATACTCACCTGTACGCGTATCGATACGCAATACATCGCCAGTGTTAACAAAGAGTGGCACACGAACAACAGCCCCTGTGCTAACAGTCGCAGGTTTAGTACCACCCTGTGCCGTATCACCTTTGAGACCAGGATCCGTCTCAGTTACTTCTAGCTCTACGAAGTTTGGTGGAGTCACAGCAATCGGGTTGTTGTTCCAAAGAGTAACCATCACTTTGTCACCCTCTTTCAGCCACTTAGCACAGTCTGCTACCGCATTCTGATCTGCTGCGTGCTGCTCGAAGGTGTCCGGTTCCATGAAGTGCCACATCTCGCCATCGTTGTAGAGATACTCCATATCACGATCCATAACATCTGCAGTTTCAGCTGATTCGTTCGATTTGAAGGTACGTTCCCAAATACGACCGGTTAGAAGGTTGCGAAGGCGTACGCGAGTAAAAGCCTGACCTTTGCCCGGTTTTACAAACTCAACTTCAACCATGTTACATGGATCGCCATCGATCATTACTTTCATACCAGTTTTGAACTGGCCACTAGAGACGTTTGCCATATAAATTCCCAGTGTAATTACTTGTTTGACGCGCAATCAGCTTCTAACGGTGTGTTAAACAATTAAGAGCGCACTAATGGTGCGGTGAGTATACCCCTAGGGAGGTGAGGGTCAAAACTTTAATCCCTTCAAATTGAGCACAAATTGCCGAAATAGGACTCAAATCTAAGAAGATCAAATGAAATGCAAGATTTTTGGCAGGGGTTGAGTGAAGATTCGCTAGAGTAGAAATAAATCAGGCCCTGGGAACTATGCATTCACAGGGCCTGATTTAGCTTAGATTTCGGGATATAGTGTAAATCTATTAAACCGGAGCCTTAGCACGTGATTTGTATTCGCCATTGCGTGTATCAATTTCGATCCAGTCGCCGATTTCACAGAAGTCTGGGATCTTAATCTCAGTACCGTTGCTTAGACGGCCAGGCTTCATAACTTTACCGCTGGTGTTGCCACGGTCAGAACCTTCAGTGTATTCAACCTGACGAATAATCGTTGTTGGTAGATCTACAGAGATAACTTTACCCTGGAAGAACACGGCACTACATACATCGGTCATACCGTCGATGATGTAAGGGATAACACTTTCGATGTCTTCAGCGTTGAGTTCGTACTGGTTGTACTCTTCATCAACAAAGACGTACATCTCATCAGATTTATATGAGTAAGTTACATCGATCTGATCAAGGATAACCTGCTCCATTTTGTCATCAAATTTGTATACAGTTTCTGATGTTGAACCTGAAAGTAGGTTTTTCAGCTTCATTTTCATGATCGCGCTATTGCGGCCAGATTTGGTGTACTCCGCTTTCTGAACGATCCATGGTGCGCCATCGATTAGGACGACGTTGTTTACTTTAATATCTTGTGCTGTTTTCAAGATGGTTCTCGGTTAAAAAGTGAGCAAAATTGCTGCGCGCTTTTTACCAGTTTTCTGTGAATTCTGCTAGAGATTCTGCAAGGCTTTTTTGCTTACTAAGTTGCCTGCAACAATCCTCTGAATGCCCCGCTATTGCTAACCCATTGAGTTTCCAGAAGTTCCAAGAATCACCAAGTGATTCTTCAAGATTCCACGCTATCCAGAGATCTCTAATTACTTTTGATGTGACGGGGTCTGCATCGGCTAAATAGTGGCTTAAAAACGCTTCAAGTTTTTCAATATGCGCCAACTCTTCTTGCTGATAAATATGCCAAATAAACGGTTTACCTGCCCACTGGGCACGCACAAATGAGTCCTCACCTCGGACAAAATTGATATCGCAGCTCCACAGGAGTTGGTCATACTCAAGCTGTGAGACGAATGGAATAGATTGAATGGTTAATGTGCCGCGCCTATGAACCTCGCCTTTTTCAAGCCCATTAACTCCCAACCAAGCTGCCACTCCTGATTCAACTCTTCCTCGAGGAACCAAAAGGTGCGATGAATCTGGAGCGTTAGAGAGAGCATCTAACCAAGAGTCTATAGCTGTATTCTCATAGGTGAAGAGTGAAATCAGCGTTGAATCAGCATCTCTCACCACACCCAGCTTTTTAAGAAACTCCGTTTGCTGTTGCTTGTCGAACGCATCGCGTCGAGAGATAAGATCAGACTCTCGCAGCAGCCCACCGGTCTGCGCAGCAAACCCAGGGAAGAAGAAATATTTATCGGGGCCAATCATCTGCGGTGAGGGTAAACGGTGACACCCTTCAACCCAAGACTCAGCGCTTAGATATTCAAGATTAATCCAAAGCGACGCTGGCGTACGCTCTGACATCGCTCGTTTCAATAAATCGGGAAGTTCACACGCAAAAGCTTCAATAACGATATCTGATGGAGTTATCGAAAGATCCGCAAGCCAATGAATAATCGAAACCCCATATACGGATTGCTCACTAGCAGACTGATCAACCTCTGGGCAGATATGTTGGAATGATGCCAAATCATCCACAAAGAGACGCACAGGAAAATTAAACTCTTGGGAGAGCTGTCGTGCCAAGCGCCAGGTAACACCAATATCGCCATAGTTATCGATGACGTGACAGAAGATATCCCAAGATTTCATAGCGCTTTAGCCTTCGAAAAATGTATCAGCATATTCTACCTAACTTTCCTTCTCTCTTTCTGCCTAGCGAAACTCAAATAATGTCCTCAAATCATTCAATGTGGCATGATGGCACCACTATCAAAACAACTACCAAAGCAACTATCTATCAAGCGATCTACCCAAGTCGATGAATAACCTCATTCAAGTCAGTAACAATGATGATTGGCAGCATGCACTGCGCAATGCGGTTACTCGACCTGAAGAGTTACTGCAGCTTCTTAAACTTCCGAATGAGCTGCTACCTGCAGCGAAATCTGCAGCAGAGCTGTTTCCACTTCGCGTGCCACGAGAGTTTGTATCGAGAATCGAAGTAGGCAATGAAAATGACCCACTTCTGCGTCAGATACTTCCTATCCATTTAGAACATGCTGAGGTACCTGGGTATAGTAATGACCCACTCGAAGAAGCCAGCGCATCTCCAGTGCCGGGCCTGGTGCACAAATATAAAGACAGAGTACTGCTTATAACCAGCGGTGCCTGCGCCATTAATTGCCGCTACTGTTTTCGTAGACACTACCCCTATGAAGAAAACCAACTGGGCGGCGCGCAGTGGCAATTCGCACTGCAATATATTAGAGAAAACACAGATCTTAAAGAGGTGATCTTCTCAGGCGGCGACCCATTAGTAACAAGTGATACACGACTCTTAAAAATGCTAAATGATCTTGAGTCGATAGAGCACCTAGAGCGAGTCAGATTCCATACTCGCTTTCCTGTCGTTATCCCAACGCGAATTACAGAGCAGTTTTGCCAGATACTCGCCAATACGAGATTGAACAGCGTCGTTGTACTGCACATTAATCACAGTAACGAGATCGATCGTGATCTTGGCGATGCTATTAGCAAACTAAAATCAGCTGGTGCAACGGTATTAAACCAAGCAGTATTGCTAAAAGGGGTTAATGACACCGCGAACGAACTGGCCAACCTATCGCGCAAACTCTTCAATCACGGGGCGCTACCTTACTACCTTTTCCTCTTTGACCCTGTAGCAGGCGCAAGTCACTTTGATGTTGGAGATGAAGAAGGTTTAACAATTTACAAGGAGCTTCAAGCGGAGCTACCTGGCTATTTACTGCCGAAACTTGCTAAAGAGATTCCTGGCAGAAGTTCTAAGACTCTAATTACGTGACTCTCTGAAGCACCTTCTCCAATTCTGCCCTCCAATCACAAGGGTACACACCAAAATCTCGACTTACCTTAGAAGAATCTAACATCGAATTTTGAGGACGTTTGGCTAAACTGGGGTATTCATGCGTTTGAATCGGGGTTGTGTCGGGCCTTCTTTCTAGCAAACCTTTCTCTTGTGCCAACGTAAAAATCGTCTCAGCAAACTCATACCATGAACAATATGGCTGGCCTGCAAAGTGGTATGTCCCCCAATTAAGAGCGCCTTGTTCAGAATATCGGGTTGCCATTAATAACAGGAGATTGGCTACTGAGGTAGCGCTCGTCGGCCCACCAACTTGGTCATTCACAATTTTAAGTTGCTCAGCTTTACTCTTAGCAAGTTTAAGCATCGTCATAACAAAGTTAGGTGATTGCTCAGAGAAGAGCCAAGATGTTCGCAGAATGATATGACGCTCCGCTGCCTGCTGCACTGCACGCTCACCAGACAACTTGCTCTCGCCATACACATTAAGAGGATGTGGAACATCGGATTCGCAATATGCGCGGTCCAATTCACCATCAAATACATAGTCGGTTGATAGATGAATAATAGGAATCTCAGCTTGGTTACAAGCTTCCGCAAGATAACGCGGGCCTTCACTATTAGTGATAAACGCTGAGCGTGAGTCACTTTCAGCTTTATCGACTGCCGTGAAGGCCGCTGTATTAATCAATAAATCCGGTTTAATTTTTTTAAAAACAGCATCAATCTGAAACTTATCAGTGATATCAAGTTCTGTGTGTGAAACACCCAAAAGCTCGAGATCTGAGAGCCGAGAAAGTCTCAACAACGCTTGACCAAGCTGCCCCTTACATCCCGTCACAATTACTCTCACCGCGAGTAACCCGCGGCAATCTCACGAAGAGTAGGAAGCTTAGAATCCTTATAGGACAAGATGGGCTCGACCGACGGCCAATCAATAGCCACATCTGAGTCATTCCAGATCAAACCTGCCTCATCTTGTGGGTGGTAATACTCAGTACATTTGTAGTGCGATTCGGCAAACTCACTGAGCACCAAGAACCCATGTGCATATCCGGGCGGGATCCACAGCTGTTTGTGATTTTCAGCTGATAGCTCTAAACCTACATACTGACCAAAGGTTGTTGAAGTGGGATTTACGTCTACAGCCACATCGTAGACAGCACCTAGGGTACAGCTAACTAACTTGCCTTGAGGATGATTGCGTTGATAGTGCAGTCCGCGCAGCACACCCTGCTTGGATCGAGACACATTGTCTTGCACAAAAGGGAAGTGAACCCCAGCTTCAGCATATCTATCAACCTGAAAAGTCTCTTTAAAGTAACCACGTTCATCACTAAAGACCCGAGGCTCAATTATGAGCACCCCCGGCAACTGAGTTTTAGTTACGTTCATCAAAACCTTCTTCTGCAATACGAAGCAGATATTGGCCATAACCGGTTTTAGATAAACGTTGCCCCTGCTCTTTAAGTGCTTGCGCGATTAGCCAGCCATTTCTAAAACCGATCTCCTCAAGGCAAGCTACTTTCAAGCCTTGACGATGCTCTATTGCCTGGACAAACTGTCCAGCTTCCATCAGTGCGTCATGGGTACCCGTATCCAGCCAAGCAAAACCGCGCCCTAACTGTGTTACCTGCAGTTCATCATCTTTTAAATACAGATTATTTAGATCGGTAATTTCCAACTCCCCCCTTTGACTAGGGGCAAGTTGTTTAACGAAATCAATGGCGCGATTGTCATAAAAATAGAGACCGGTAACCGCTAACGCGGATTTTGGCTGTGCTGGCTTCTCTTGTATGGAAACCACCTTACCTTTCTCATCTAACTCAACCACACCAAAATGCTCTGGGTGCTTAACTGGATATGCAAAAATATGTGCACCCTGATTCAATTCTGCCGCCTGCTTTAAAAGCGCTGTAAAACCATATCCATAGAAGAGATTATCACCAAGGATCAAACAGACTGATTCGTCACCGATAAAATCCGCCCCAATAAGCAAAGCCTGGGCAATACCTTCAGGTGATGGCTGAACAGCGTAACTAAGCGTAATTCCAAATTCGCGCCCATCGCCTAATAGGTTTTGAAAAGCTGTTTGATCATCACTCGTGGTAATAATCAAAATCTCCCGAATCCCCGCTAACATCAAGACTGACAATGGGTAATAGATCATAGGCTTATCGTAGATGGGCAAGAGCTGCTTGGAGATCCCTTTGGTAATAGGGTGAAGACGTGTGCCATAACCACCGGCAAGGACAATACCTTTCATTGCTGCTCCTCGTTGAGGCCAAGTCTATTCAGCGTATAGCCACCCTCAATGAGAGCTTGCCACCAAGAGGGATTATCCAAATACCACTGGACCGTTTTACGAAGGCCCGAACTAAAGCTCTCTTTAGGTAACCACCCTAATTCAGCCGATATCTTAGAACTATTAAGTGCGTAGCGTTTGTCATGACCAGGCCGATCTTCAACAAACTTAATGAGTTCAGAATAACTTTGCAGATCATTAGGCCTATTAGGGGCTAGCTCATCTAGCAGCTCACAAATTGCATAGGCCAGATCAATATTGGCCACCTGGTTATTGCCACCAACATTGTAGCTATCGCCCACTCGCCCCTCAGTCGCAACAGTAATCAAGGCTTCTACATGGTCGTCAACATAGAGCCAATCTCTAATCTGCTTGCCATCGCCATAAACGGGAATATTCTGCCCCGTTAACGCATTTAAAATGGTATGCGGTATAAACTTTTCTGGGTATTGGTATGGGCCATAGTTGTTCGTGCAGTTCGAAATAACCACCGGCAACCCGAAGGTGCGGTGCCAGGCCCGCACTAGATGATCCGAACTTGCTTTTGAAGCAGCGTATGGAGAGCTCGGTTTATAGGAGGATGACTCTGTACTAGCAATATCCTGAAAAGATAGATCACCAAAAACCTCATCCGTAGAGATGTGATGAAAACGAAATGCCTCTTTTTGATCACGTGGCAATCGACTCCAATAAGCCCGAGTCACCTCAAGAATTGAATAAGTACCAACAATATTGCTTTCAATAAACGCAGCTGGGCTATCGATAGATCGATCTACATGAGTCTCTGCCGCCAAATGCATCACCACTTCAGGTTTGAAACTATTAAAGACCATGGTTAGTTGTTCGCCATTACAGATATCTAGCTCAACAAACTCAAACCGATCATCAAAGTACTCAAGTGAACCTAATGAAGCTAGATTTCCTGAATAGGCGAGCTTATCAACCACACAAACCGAATGCGTGCTTTTAGTAAGCAAAGCGCGAACAACAGCTGAACCGATAAATCCGGCTCCACCTGTAATAAGAAAGCGGCTCATTAAGATCCTTGTCCAAATGGGTATTAAAGTGCTTTGAAGACGTCATAGCTGATAGGTAATAAAACAAACTTAAAGTTGGCAGCTTCCAGCAAACACTGTATGTTAATCTTAAGTTAAGTTTTAGAGAATATTGCAATGCACTCTATAAGAATAAAAATAGCTCTACTTGCTATGACCTTGGCAATTACTGGCTGCATAACTAAGCCTGAAAAAGTAGCTAAGTCTGAACCTGCAATTCAGAAACCGACTGCAGCGCTTGTCATTCACCAACTAGATCTCACTCCTTCAAAAAATGGGCATTCAACCCATGCCACCATCGACTTTACCAACCAGACAGGCAGAGAGCTCAGCTACGTGATGTTTAAAGCTACCGCTTTTGACAATAAGGGGCACATTATCAGAGCTCACAAAAGCGGTGCAGAACATGCATTTCTCAGGGTAGCCGGCCCATTCTCAAAGGATAGCCGATCAGGTGGCCAACGCTGGGAAAAAGTTTGGACTCAAAACAGACCTGCCTGTTTTGCTATTGAAGGTGCAGAGCTTATTTTTTCTGATTCAAGTGTAGAAGAGATTCAAGCAGATGAAATAGCGTTAAATCATTTTAACAGCTGCGAAGTGGTCGAACATAACTTAGCTACAAACTAATGATCGTAGTACCCACCAATAGCGAATACGTATACATAGTTCTGATCGAATTTATAGATTCAACGATCTTTTCTAGAAATTCTTCTAGACCACAAACCGGACAAGTTGTGCTTTAGTGGCTCAGGTTTACCAAGCCCAATTGTCGGGTCCTCAGATCGAATAAGCTCTTTTAGTAATTTACAAAGTGATTTGTGAAGAAGCTTATCTTTATCTCGAAGAGACTCATAAACAGACCAAGTATTACCTTCAAATACTAGTGATCTCATGAATCTGTTCTTGAGTTGGGTGATAACCAGCCTGGCTATTATGTGAGCTTAGAGAAACCGCTATTTGCTGCATCAAGTCAGAGTTTTGAAGGACATAGAGAGTCTCTTGTTCACGCTCCCAATCTTCAGCACTCATCACGATAAAATCTTGGCCTGATCTACGAGTCACCTTGACCGGCTCATGTCGATTGGATACTAACTCCACAACACTTTTTAGATTATCTCGAAACTTTTTAACGCTTATAGAGTCCATATCCGCTCCAAACTTGTACGGTATTCCCGTACATAAGATGTCAGATTGCGCACTAAAATCAAAGCGATAAAAATAATAAGCCCGAGCAACCAAAAGCTACCCTGACTAATGTGGTCAAGTGCCACACATGCTTGTTTAGGCCTTGATAAGAAGTCATTTTTCAAATTTGAAGTGAGTATAAGAATCTGCAACCAAACGCTTGGAGTAGAGGATGGAATTAGAATCCCGAAAACAACATATCAATTGATTTAAGTATTCTTTGCTCATCACTCAACAGAGAACAGACATAATCTTGTAACTCTCGATTCGGAATCGCAGCCAAAAACTGAACACCCAACATATACTTTTCGCCATCCACGTAAAAAAGGGGATTCAAATTTGAGGCCGGTTTCAAGGTTCCGTCTAGAGTCAGAAGAGGTGCAACAACACGGGTTGTTAGATCGCTTAAGAGGTCAGCTTGCAAAACCAAGACAAGCCCACCGTCTTTTAAACGGTAAACATCGTACCTAGCCATTAAAAAGACCTAAACTTTTCGAGAGGCAAACCATTCTCTTCAACGAATGCATTAGAAGACAATAGAGCTTCTTTATTCTCTTGTAGCCAACGCTCACGAAGCTTGTTCTTAACAGCTTCCTGAATACCGACTTCTGCTGATCTAGAAATATTAACTCCAACCTCTTTCGCTATAGTTAATAGCTCAGCATCAATAGATAAATTTGTTGGGCGCCTAGTGGTTGATCGTGGATTCGCTGAATGCATAAAATGACCTCACATAAGAATGCGTAAATTTTATGCGCATATTATTTACTTTGCAAATAAGAGTTTAGGCGTTGATTAGCAGTCGTTTTTCAAATTGGAAGTGAGTTTAAGAATCAGCGAACAAACCAAAGTTTTATCACTTTTTAATTGAGGGAGCTATTTGGTGTCCGGCTTAAGCCTGAGAGCTTGCGTTAAAGCCATTCATCTACATCCTGGCCACCCAATATAGCCATTATTTCGACTTGTGATGACTGAATACGAAAATATATGGTATCCGCCTTATATACACAGCGACGGTAGCCTATTCGGATATGATCAACAGCCGGGTAATGCTCCGGACGCTCAGATATCTTTTCAAAACAGTCAAAGAATCCCCAAAAGTAGCTATCCGCCTGTTCTTCTCCAAACTGCTCGAATCCGTATTGGTATATTCGCTGCAGATCCAACTTAGCATGATGGGAGATTTTGTAGTGAGACACTTAGCGACCTAAAAGAGTTTTAAACTCAGCCAAGATCTCTTCAGCGGACTGTTCTACGAAACCACTTAGTTCTGCAACTTCAAGTTTCCTATTTATCATTTCGGCCCTACGCGCCCTACGAATAAGATCATTAACGAGCTCACTTTTGCTGGCATAGTCACCAATATTCTCAACATGATCCTTAAGCCAAGCGTCATTTTGAGCAGTGAGAGAAATACTTTGTCGTGTCATTAGCGATGCCTCTAATCTACAAATGGCGTAATGATGCAATAATGCACCAAGGAAATACTAATAACAATTCAATTGGGTGCTAAAAAGTGACTCCCCCAAAATCTGGGGCAAAAGCGAACAAGGTGCCGATAAGGCGTCGTTATCGTATTGGAAGGGGCAATAAGAATCAGTGACTTAACCTAGTTCGTTTTGTCACTTTTTGTTGTTTTTCATCTTCTACCGGTGTCTGACCTCCGGTCTGACACCACTTTATGCTGCAGCTTTTCAGCTAATTACCTAGCCCGACAAAGCGCCTTAGAAAGCCTCGAAACAGCACTGCGCTGATATCTCATTAACGGCTTCAATAATGCCGCCCGCTTACCCTCAAGGGAACCATATTTAAGATCCCAATTTGCAACTTTAACGAAAAGGTTTTGGGCCTCAACAAGATCTGACTTCTTTTGGTAGCCTAGTTCGGAGTAATGAACATGATTCAGATTTTCAGCATACTGCATAAAATGGGCACAGCTAAAATCAGCTTCCCAATAAGTCTGATTATAGACTTTCATTACCCTCCTATACTCAAGTAAAGCGTTTGCAGCATCAACCGTTTGCTCATACCCGTAACCTAAAGCTAATAAGTCACCTGCGATTTCTTGAAACAGAGGGTCACTTATATGAGTAGTTGCGACATTCAAACCATGCTTTACAGCATTTCGCGCAGAGCGCTCCTTACCACGCTTAGAGATAGGGCCAGTAGACCTTCTAACCCCAGCAGCCTTATCAGGCATGTTCAGTCTCGATTAGCAGCTTTGCGTTTTCCGCCTCGATACGCTCCAGCTCAAGATCCATTTTATTGATAATACGTTTCTTGAAATCTATCGCATCAAGGCTTTTCTGAAGATGCCTAAGATTTTGAACCTGCCTATTTATTAAATCATCTAAGGTCCTCAAATCTTTTATCTTAGATGAGGTAGCTTTAGAACGTAGCTCATCAATAGTGACACCCTTCCAAATATTGAGCTCAGTTTCAAATAACTCATACTCTTCTGAGTATCGCCCCTTTTCAATCGCTTCCGATAACCGTGGAGCCAATTTGGGAGCACCGGGCTTTGAAAAACTAAAATCACGAACTAGACCTATCATTGCAGAATGAACCAAAGACTCTTTGTCTTGTGTATGTCTTTTAATCCAAAAGAAACCCTGAGCGATTTGCTCGATAATCAACACTGACAATACGGAGGGCTTATCGAGCTCATAGTAGAGCCCCTGCAGAACCTCTTCGTATTCAAAGTTCCCCTCATCCATATGGACAGTGCGAACGCGATTGAGCAGTTCAAGATGCTCGTCTTTAACTGTAATTTTAGCTGCCATATCTCACCTCATAACTTTAGTAGGTGTAACAATTAAAACACAGCTTTGTATATAGCGTAGCCTAACAAGAATTTAGCAATCGGAAAGAGCTGTACAAACCTGAACAAAAGGACTCGCAAGGATAATCAAAGAGCTTTTTGTAGGAGGGCCCTGCCCGCAGGGTAGGCCCCGACCTATTTGAGATGAAGCACCACCCCAGGATTCACAAGCGGATCCCCAGTAAACTCAACGCCGGCCTCTTCTAGACAAACCTTTAGTGCATGCAAAGTTTTAGCATTACTCGAAGGCACCCCATCTTGAACCTCATACCTACGAATTGAAGCGACACCAACACTACTGTGAATAGCCAGATCTAATGCACTCCAACCTAGCAACGCACGACCAGCTCGAATTTGACTTGATGATATCATTATTTATCTATATGATCTTTTTTATATCATTTATTAGGGTTTTATTATGATTGAAGAAATACTAGCATCATTCGACGGTGCTTTCGCAGAAAATACACTTCGCGCTTACCGAAGCGATTACACGCATTACGAAAAATGGTGCTCTTCTCATGGTTGGCCACCAATCCCTGCTACCGCAGATCGACTCGCTCTTTACATCGAGGAGATGACTACCAAATACAAAAGCGCAACAATACGCCGCCGTTTCAGTTCTCTATCGTCATTGTTTTATCTGACTAAATCACCAAACCCGGTTAATGAGCCTGAGGTAACCTTAGCCATGAAACGAATGCATCGCCAGATTGGCAGAGCACAAAAGCAAGCATCCCCACTTACCTTAAAATACCTAGAACAAATGAAACGTAAGTGTGACAATTCAAACCGAGGTATGCGTGACAAGGTAATGCTTCAACTCGGCTACGAAACAATGCGACGGCGTTCAGAAATCTGTGCATTCAAATTTGAAGACCTAGAGCAGATGCCAAACGGCAAATACTCATTACTACTTCGCCAATCTAAAACAGACCAATATGCACAAGGTAGATTGATTCCTATATCAGACACCTTGGCTAAACTAATCATAAAATGGCAAAGCAGAGTTGGTACAAACACTGGGTACATTCTAAGAAGCATTCGCAAGGATGATGCCATAGGCGACCAACTATCATCAGCATCGATGTGTAATATACTAGTAGACCTTCAATATCGATCAAGACTCCGCCATTTACCCAATTTCAGCGGCCACTCATTCCGCGTTGGTGCTGCACTTGACCTACTAGAACGCGGAGTATCTTTAGAAAAGATAATGTTAAGAGGTGGATGGGGAGCAAAATCCACTGCACTTAAATATTTAGCCACCTGGGTGGGTTCAGACTTAGAGGTTTTTGCCAATTCCATTTAATGCCAGGAAATACTTTGGATGCATGTCATTTGACGGTGCTTCGGGTAAAATAATCTCATCTGTCATCTGTCATCTTGGATATTTTGTGCTAAACGCAATTCATCGACACCACTTTACTATCTTGCTGAGCGGTTTCTTTTTCTTACTGGCCTTTGGCAAGTCATCGACATTGCCGTTGCTATTAATGGCAATGATTGGGGCTTTTTTGCTTCTTAAAGAAATTAGAACAGGAAAGGTTTCTTCAGACACTAAGTGGTTGATACTAAGCGGATCGTGCATATTAATTCCGGCGGGATTTTCACTTGTCACGTCAATAGACATACCAAGAAGCCTAGAATTCATAGCTACATATCCTTTGTATTTTCTTGCTGCCTATTTCATATATTTTCGACTTAAAGAAGGTATAGATATATGGCCATCCATCAAAACTATTTCATCATTAATTTTGATTTGGGGGGCGCTAGCAATATGGCAATACTTAGACCCATCCAATCCATTTGGCCCTGGTGGATCACACAATCAAGGCATATTCACTCGAAACAATCCATTCACAGATGGAAGCTTGATGCTTGGATTCATACTAGGCACCTTATTTCCATTTATTACGTTCAGCCTCTGGCAGACCAAGTACTACAAAACCAGCATCTTGATTGGAATGCTCATTGTTATTTTATGCTATATAAGCGGCACTAGAGCTAGCTGGGTATCGATTGCTTTCACATTATTTATGGTTCCAATCATATTTTTTAGCAATGGCCACAAGCTCAAACCCATTTACTTGTTAGGAATATTAATTGGACTTCTATTCTTTTCATTAACCTTATCAAGTTTGTACAGACTTCCTGGGCTATCACAGAGAATTGATGCGACTCTGTTAGTATTCAAAGAGCCTACAATAGAAAATCTTGATCATTCACTATCGGGCCGACTTGATCTATGGATTGATGGTTTCAACATCGGCGTATCCTCACCGATAGCTGGCACAGGAGTTAATAACTTCAGATATGCCCAACCAATGCTTGAAAAGCCTGCCGGGATACGGTGGATTCACAAAATAAATGATCCAAAGATACCTCATGAATTAGAGGGCGCCGCTCATACCCACCAACTCTTCTTTGATGCTTGGTCAGGAGCTGGCGCTATAGGGGTTTTAGGATTAATGCTCTTCTATATCAGACTTTTCCATCGCACCAGAGAATCAATCAAGACAGGTGATTTAGTAGCCATAGGTGCTATGGTCGCTCTATGGGCTGGCTTTCTTCCATTTAACACCCAAAACAACCTTTACGGGAGCTGGACAACTGCTTGGTTCTGGGTTTGGTGTGGAATCGCAATTGGCTTGACATCAAGATCCGTCAACAACACTACTGAAGAACTCCATTCAACTTAACAGAATTAGATTCGACCACATAGTTTGATCCCCTTATGGATAGATGATCTGTATCCGTGTAAAAAAGCATATCCTTGTTAGCGCCATAACATCTAGAGCTATCACATAGAGCATCAGCAAGCGTTAATACCGGAATATCACCTACAGATGAAACTGCATCAATCAAAATTGAATGCGAACTTTCTCTACGTGAATCAAACTCCGTTTTATCAAAAGAGCATCTTCCGAAATCCCAAGCACTACTTCTGTTGTTCTCTGGTAAGCATGATCGAATATCAAACGGTAACTCCGGTACGTCTTCTAAAACAACAACGCGTTTCTCTGCGGCATTCAACGAGGATATTGAATTACGCAACCCTATGATATTGATATCTTTAAGCGATAAGGAGTTCTGTTCGGTATTGAACACTTCAGAAGCTTTCGCTGGATTTAAATAGCGTGACATCTGGTAAGTTAAAAAGACCGTTTTTATATCTGGGTCACTCAGAATGGTAGTAATTGCCGACGACATTGATACTAAGCACTGACCTTTTGGATTGTCAAAGAGATATGGTGGACATGCGCCCTGCCCAACAATTGCTAACGATTGCCCTCTGCTTTGCGCCCAAAGACTCATACCGAAATACAGTGCACGTGCATGACTATCACCAATGAGTACCATTGTGGGGCTTTTACCTTGGTGAGTACAAAAAGAAAGAGAAAACTTATCACACCATCGAGTTGACGGTGACGGCAGCGTTACACCACCCTGAAGATCTCGGGTCAGTTGCATCATTTGACTATCAAAACGCTGCTCAAATCCTTTCTGAAAGTTAATCACTAACCCAGCAATAGCAATCAATATCATCGCCAAAGCCAACCCCTGAGTTTTTTGACGAAGCGCTCTGCCAAATCTTAGTGGTTTCTCAATAAAACGAGTCGTTAAATATGCCAACAATATCGTCACTAAAATAATCGCCACTTTGGCATCAAAGTGGAGACTGTTTTTAACAATTTCGTGGAATGAAATTAATGGCCAGTGCCATAGATATAGCGCGAAGCTTATAGAACCGAAGAAAGTTAATAGCCTATTACTTAATAGGTACTTATTTACAAAGGAGTCCGAACCTGAAAGAACCAGCAACGCTGCCCCGAAGACAGGAAACATGGCTGTTAAGCCTGGGAACTGATATGAACTATCAATAATTAACAGGCTAGCAAACAATGCGCCCACACCGATTATCGACATGGTATTAAGTGCAACACTTACTCTAAGATCACTCCCTAAAAAACGAAAACCATTTCGTCTCTTCGCAATCAGCACTAAACCTGAACCGACTAACAACTCCCAGAATCTTCCGATAGGCAAGTAAAAAGCAGCAGTTTCTGAATACGCAAGCAGAACCAAACCTATCAAGAAGGACAGCATTCCTACGATAAGAATCATCAAAAAGCGAGGTAATTTAGCATTCCAAGTGAGCATTACTAAAGCGGGCCAAAGAAGATAGAACTGCTCTTCAATACCCAAACTCCAGAGATGAAGAAATGGCTTTCTCGTCGCATCTAAATCAAAATAACCTGATTCACTCCACAACAAGAAATTTGAAACAAAACCAGCGCCTGCAGTTGCATGCAAACCTAATCGAGATAATTCATCAGGAAGCAAAAAGAACCAAGCGAAAACTACGCTAGCAATTAATACGACTATTAATGCAGGAAAAATTCGCCTAATACGCCTCGCGTAAAATTCTATTAGTCTAAACTCACCCTTATCTAGAGAAGTAAAAATAATGGTTGTGATTAGGTAACCACTAATAACAAAAAAAACATCAACCCCAACAAATCCGCCCGGAAGTATATTTGGGAAAGTGTGGTATAGCAGAACGGAAAGTACGGCAATTGCCCTAAGTCCATCAATATCTGCACGGTATGAAGGGTGTATCGTCACAAATCACCTACTAATAAATTTTAGATAGGTTACAGGAAGAACCATAACTTTATAAGTTTTGTTAAGCAGCGATTATCGGACATAAAAAAGCGGCCGTAATCAGCCGCTTAATTTTTTGTAGGTGCAGTTTGAGAAATAACAGGAGCCGAAAAGGCTATCGACTCACCACCATCAGATAAGGCACGAATAGTCTGTTTAGACTGAAGCATCTGCTGCGCGACCGCATCTGTAGACTGAAGTGTTTCCGGCAAGTCATTGATAATTATTTCAACATTTGACTTAGCCTCACTGAGAAGCTCTTTGCTAATTGAGCGCTCAAGCCCACTAAAAAGATTGTCGTATTGCGTTACACTTTCAGGAGCAAATGTCGTGATTACGGCAGCATTACTTTTCTTATCCTAGCCCCAACCAGCTGGAAGTTGGGCAAATAATCGGCTAACGACATCGCTGGCATCGCTGGCATCGCTGGCATCGCTGGCATCGCTGGCATCGCTGGCAGGCATTTTAGGGTTAACGATGTAATTTACTGAAACAGAATATTTAGGCGTAGCCAAAAGCGCATACCCAGCACCACCAACAGCAGAAACAATAGTAAAGAGGATAATCAAAACCTTCTCTTTCCATAGAGTTTCGATCAACTCAAAGAGATCAATCTCATCATCTTGGTAAGTAGGTTTTAACTCTTTAGACATTCTGATAATCGTTATGGGAGGCTCTTAAATTCAAGGGTGTAAATATGGTCAATAGTCTAACAACTTTAACCAAGCTTTATGACATTATTTATCTGCTTCGATTGGCTATTCTGAAGTAAGTCCACATTTGAGCTGGAAGGAGAAAAATCTTTCACTATATCAATCAATAACTGGCGTGCCATATGACTGTCATTGGTTTCAATTGCTTTGAGAATGCCTGACAGCACTCGATCTAGCTCCTCGCGCGATGCGAACTCTTCGTCGGCGGTTAGAATCTTAGGATGTTTGGTGCCTGCTGCGTTATTGCCAATCAAGAGCTCTTCATATAGCTTCTCACCTGGACGCAATCCAGAGAATACCACCTCAATATCACCGGTTGGGTTTGAAATATCTTTAACCGTGCGGCCGCTCAAGCGAATCATCTGTTTAGCCAAATCGGCAATCTTAACAGGCTCGCCCATGTCCAATACAAAGACATCACCACCTTTCGCCATACTTCCCGATTGAATAACCAACGACGCCGCTTCCGGTATGGTCATGAAGAAACGATTTATTTCTGGGTGTGTCACGGTAATAGGACCGCCATGTTCTATCTGCTTCTTAAACAGAGGAACCACCGAGCCAGAAGAGCCCAGCACATTACCAAAACGAACCATTGAGAATCTGGTATTGCTTTGATTCTCAGCAGCTAAGCGCTGAACCACAATCTCAGCCAGACGTTTGGTTGCGCCCATGACATTGGTCGGCCTTACCGCTTTATCGGTAGATATCAGTATAAAACGCTCGATATCTAACTTTTTAGCAACAGACGCGACAACCGCAGTACCCAAGGCGTTATTTTGAACACCTTGCAGAACATTATACTCCACCAAAGGTACATGCTTATAAGCAGCGGCATGGTATACCGTTTGAATACTGTATTGCTTGAGCACTTGCGTGACACGAACTTCATCCAGAACCGAGCCAAGAATTGGAAGTAACTCGCACTCTGGGTTCGCATTACGTATCAATAATGAAAGCTCAGCCTCGATCGCATAAAGCGCATACTCAGATTGATCATAAAGAACGACTTTAGCAGCACCATAAGTCACTGCTTGGCGTGCCAGCTCAGAACCGATAGAACCACCTGCACCCGTAATACAAACGGACTTACCTTCTATGCTCCTGGCAATCAGCGACTGATCAGGCGCAACTTGATCACGACCCAATAGATCTTCAATCTCAACTTCACGCAGATCATCGACCGCTTTACCAGAGATCAGCTCACCCATGGTTGGCATAGTCAAAATGTTGACAGATAGTTTAGACAAGCTCTCCAGTATCAAACGACGCTGCGCTGCAGTAACGTTTAGCATCGCTAGCATAATGCTATCGACACCGTAACGGGTAACCAGCATCACCAGTTCGCTTGGTGAATAGACGCGTAATCCACAGACAATGTTCTTCTGCAATTTACGATCATCATCAATAAAAGCGATGGGTTTAACTTCGCCACCTGCTTGTAAAGAGAGCGCCAGTTGCGCACCGGCACTGCCGGCGCCGTAAATAATCGCGACATGACGGCTGGAGATCTTGCCAGACAACCAATGGTAGTAACTACGAAGAATAAGACGACTACCACCCAGGTAAAGCCAAGCCGTCAAACCAAAAATAATAGGGACAGAACGCGGAACTCGCCAGATATCAAAGATAACGGCCGATGTATAAAGAACCAAAACAAGCAAGAACACGCCAAGCGCGACAGACTGAAGCAGCTTAACGTTCATGTATCGCAACACAGTGCGATACATGCCTAATTTTATGAAGATAAGCACGCCAAGAACGGGCGTTACCAAGAACAGTGTCCAAGCATCCGCAAGATACGACGCAGGCCACCATTCAGAGATACGCAGAGCAAAGGCAGACCAAAGCGCAAAAACCAAAGCCAAAGCATCAGCCACAACCAGAATCACCCGCTTAACCGATCGGGGCATATTCAGAAACTTTTGATGTAAGCCAGAACTTTCAAGATGCATAAACTGACCAGTCAATATTCTAGTCTCCGATTATAGATGGAAAAGCCAAAAGCCAAAAGCCAAAAGCCAAACGAAGAGTTTATATTATCAAAACAGAGGCAAAAGACGGAAAAACAATGACTTAGAATCTAATGGAATTTACAACAGTTTAACTGCATCTTATCGCACCCTACCCTTCCTTGTACGGGGTCCGACCTCCGCTCTGCCCCCTACATATACAGCGTTCGTTTAGGCTACGAAAACATGCGCCGCAGAAGCGAGATATGCCAATTCAAATTCGAAGATCTTAAGAAAATGCCGAACAACAAATTCGCTTTATTACTTCGCCAGTCAAAAACAGATCAACTATGTAATGGGCGATTAATACCAATATCAGAAAAATTAGCTAACCTAATTACTAAATGGCTAAAGCGAATTGACATTAGTAAGGGTGTAATTTTAAGAAGCATTCGCAAAAACGGTGCTGTAAATGGGCCACTATCACCTGCAGCAATGACAAACATACTAGTCGATCTGCAATACCGTTCACGACTACGTCACCTCCCCCACTTCAGCGGTCACTCTTTCAGAGTAGGTTCCGCATTAGATCTTCTAGAGAGGGGAGTCCCATTAGAAAAGATTATGTTGCGAGGTGGCTGGTCTTCTAAATCAACAGCACTAGAATACTTAGCTAGTTGGGTAGAAAGTGATTTAGATGTATTCGAGGAAGTCTGTTAGATACAAATTTCCCTTATTACCCTGCAAGTTAAATCAATCTCTTCCTGAGTCAATGTCGGATGGCAAAGAAACATCAAACTGGTCTCACCAAGCTCTTTGGCAACTGGCAGGCGGCTTTCAGGACGAAACCCTGAACCATCAAATGCTTTTTCCAAATACACTTCAGAGCATGAACCAGAAAAGCAAGGCACACCGCGCGCATTGATTTCGGCCATGTACTGATCACGCTTCTCGTTCTCCACAAATACATAACACTTGTAGGCAGCATGGGTACAACTAACTAAAGCATCACAATTATCGCATCCCGCACACCTTAATTTTGGAGCTCTCAGAACCGCTGTTTTTCTGGCAGCATCCCATATCTGTTCGGCATACTGTTGGCGCATTTTAGACCACTCAGACATTCGCTTGAGTTGAATACGACCTACTGTGGCCTGCAGTTCCATCATTCGCCAGTTAGTGCCAAACGACTCATGCAGCCAACGAAAGCCGGGAGGGTGCTCTCGGTTGTAAATCGCATCCCAGCTCTTACCATGATCCTTAAATGACCACATTTTCGACCACAGTTCGCGATTATTCGTAGTAACCATACCGCCTTCACCACCAGTGGTCATGATTTTATCCTGACAGAATGACCAAGCGGCAACGTGACCGATCGAACCAACAGACCGCCCTTTATAGCGCGCACCGTGAGCCTGGGCGCAATCTTCTATAACATAGAGATTATGCTCAGCTGATAGCGCCATAATAGGATCCATATCACACGGCCAGCCTGCTAAGTGAACACAGACAATCGCTTTGGTCCTAAGTGTAAGAACAGCTTTAATCGTTTCTGCTGTAATATTTTGGGTATCTAGGTCGACATCTGCGAACACAGGAGTTGCGCCGGCGTTCACAATACTAGACACAGACGCAAGAAAAGTACGGGGCGTAACGATTACTTCATCGCCCTCACCCACGTCTAGGGCTTTGAAGGCGAGGTCAAGGGCAACCGTTCCATTCGCCACTGCAATAGCGTATTCAGTTTCAGAAAACCGAGCGAACTCCCGCTCAAACTCTCTACACTCTTGCCCTGTCCAATAATTCACTTTATTCGACAGTAAGACATTCTGTACCGCTGAAGCCTCTTCATCAGAAAATGATGGCCAAGGAGAAAACGGTCCGTTTAACATTTTTAGAAACTCATAGAAAAATTAGGAAAAGGGTTTTGCTGGAACACCAGCAACGCATATCCCATCAGGAACGTCCGATAAAACAACAGAACCAGCGCCGACTAGGACATCGGAGCCAATAGAGACACATTGAATTACAGCTGCGCCGATTCCGATCCAACTCAACCGACCGATCTTCACTCCACCGGCAACATTAACTCCCGGAGAGACGTGAACGCCCTCTCCAATATTACAGTCGTGATCAACGGTACTTCCAGTATTCAAAATACAGGCAGCAGAGATAGTCGTATCTGCATTAACAACGGAGCCAGCCATAGCAACCGTTCCATCGCCTATGGATGAAGATTTACTGATTACAGATCTAGGGTGCACCAAGGATGGCAAGGGAGCTCCACGAGAGCGGAAAAACTCGAACTTTTCTAGCCTCACAGTGTTGTTGCCTATGGCAACATGTATCCCATCGAAGTCGCAAATCTGCTCAACGAGCGCTGCGGTATTTCCGACCACATCGAAACAGCCGTTAAGTGATAGGTCCGGCCACGCATCGTCAAAAAATACAATCTCACTCCATCCGCATTCAAGAGCGATTTCAGCCACTACCTTTCCGTGGCCGCTCGCGCCCAGTATAGCTAGCCGTCTAGTCACGAGGAGTGCCTGTAAACTTGTGCATCGTTACCTCGCCATCTGCAGAGATACCATCACGCAGCAGCACTTTCTTTATCGTAAGGTAAATGATCTTTAGATCTAACCATAAGGAGCGATTTTCAACATACCATGTATCGAGTTTGAATTTTTCTTCCCAACTGATCGAATTACGTCCGTTAATCTGCGCCCAACCGGTTACACCTGGCCGAACATCGTGGCGTCGGTACTGCTCCGCCGAATAAAGTGGCAAATATTCCATCAATAAGGGGCGGGGACCTACCAAGCTCATTTCACCCTTTAACACATTCCAAAGTTCCGGCAATTCATCCAGGCTAGTAGAGCGTAGAAAATGACCAAAAGGCGTCATGCGTTCTGCATCCGGTAGCAAGTTACCCTTTTCATCAACCGCATCTCGCATGGTGCGAAACTTGAACATCTCAAAAGGCTTGCCGTCCTTGCCCGGGCGCACCTGACGGAACAGAACTGGCGAACCGAGTTTACGGCGAATCAGCAAGGCGACCACGGCGATGACCGGCAGAAGCACTAATAGACTGATAGCTGAGGCAATCATATCAAAAAGACGCTTCATCATTTCACGGCCCCCTCAAGCCAATCAACGAAGCGATTACTTAATTTAGTCCGATCAAATTCATTTTCAGCCAACTGCCGGGCATTTTGGCCCATCTGCACCAACCGCGCTCGATCGTCTGCTGCTTGTTCCAGTGCATCTGCAAATGCTTTAGGGGAATCCGGTTCCACAGCAAAACCACAGGCATGCTCCTTGAGCATGTCCGCCAACCAGCCCGGGTAGTTATTTAACACCGGCACCCCTGCTGCAATGTAATCAAAAAACTTATTGGGTGACGTGCCGTAATAAAAAGCTGAAACGTTTGCCAGAATCTGCAGCCCCACGTCTGTGCTTGCCATCAAACCAGCCAAACGTTTTTTGCTCACAGGCTCATGGAATATAACATTTTCCAGTCCCTCATTGCGGGCACGTTCAACCAGCTTAGCTTTGAGCTTGCCCTGCCCAACCAGGACCAACTTGATATCAGAACGATTGCGGGCGTTGAGCTCCACTGCAGCGTCTAGCACTGCATCCAACCCATTCGCCATACCGTGAGTACCAGCGAATACAGCCATCATATCGTCAGGCTGCACTCCTTCTGGCCGCCAGGGAGTTGGTTCAGCGGCAAAAATACTCAGATCGCAACCGTTGGGGACAAGTTCAATACGCGTTTTCGGAACACCACGTGAAGCGATACCTTCAACGATACCGGGGGAAAGCCCTATACAACGATGCGCAGATCGATAGCTGGCCCACTCCAAAAACGACATAGCGCCTAGTACCAGCGGGTTATTGATTACGCCCATGGCCTTCGGCAGTTCTGGCCAAAGGTCCCGCACCTCAAACACAAAAGGTTTACGTCTTAACCAACGTGCAAAAATACCGGGAATACCCGCGGTCAATGGTGTTGTGGTCGCAAATACAAGGTCGTATTTTTCACTGAATACCAGCCCGATGCTACGCAACGCAAACTTCACAAAGGTTGAGGCGCGTTTGACAAACCCATCACTATTTGAATAGGCAAGATCGAACTCAATAATATCGATGCCTCCGACAGCGCCACGGCGCAACCCTTTAATAAACGGTTGCGCGATTCCAGTTTCACCGCCACCATAACTGCCACACACCATAGTGACTTGATGACCGCGTACAACTAATCGACGTGCCATTTCATAGGAACGAATACCAACGGATCCGCTTGGAGTAGAAAAATGCTGATGGAAGTAGAGAACTCTCATGAGACCCAACGATACTCCGTTGTTAGTATGCCCGGTTGATGTAATTCAACCTCCAAAACAGGAACTGGTTGTTTATCCTGGTAAAAACGTGACTCCCATCCCTCCACCAGCTCATATCGCTTGATTGGTATGTCTGCCATCACCTTGATTGAGTGGGTACCTTTAGATATCACATCGCCGCTTATTTTCCAGTCGCCGGGCTCTAGGCGCCAGCGAAGAACTGCTTTTTCCTTAAAGCCTGCAATTTCGTCAGTGACACTCAGCAACCCCTCACAGAGACTTACACTACGAACATGTTGTGCATTTTTCCCGTCTTTGTATCCCGCAGTTACTGCCTGCCTATATGCTGAACCAGCGATAGGTTTAAAAACATTTGTTTTCAGCCAATCCCCAAACAAGAAACGACTTAAACGGGGCATTTGGTCGCGGCCATCAAACTGAACAGTATTGTGGCTCTCCGTACCAGAAAAGTACTGCAACCATCGCGCTTCTGTATTGTAGCTGAAGGTACCAGCATCACGGAGTAAGTTACACTCTTGCAACCAAAAATCCAAATGCAGTGCATCAGCCTGACTTGGCCTGAAACGAAATTTCGGATAACGCAGCATGACTTTTGCATCACCCATACAGAGCAGTACGTAGCCACCTTGATCAAATACTTCGGACTTTCCAGCAGGCAATGCCTTGTCTGGTCGTTCAAGACCTAACCAGTTTAAAGGCTGATTCCACACACCATCTTCGGAATAAGCATTAGCCTCTAAAAATAGTACGGTTGCCAACTGGACCGATGGGCGAAAATCACGATAATCAGTATCGGTTAACGGCAAAAGCCTAGCTCCATCATTGGCGCCCAAATTAGGCCCGTCACCATTCCAGTGATTTGTCATGGCATACAACCAATTTGCGGCAGCCCGAGCGCGTTGTTGCCAGCATGCCGAAAACTCAGGTAACGCAAGCTTCCGGCGCCAAACTTCTACCATACTGAAGGTATCCAACATTACACGATGATAGTTAAGCGAATATTGGCTAAAACTTCCATCTTCGCCAATGAGGTGTGAAGCACGATTCTCGAGCCACCTGCGCCCGGTTGTCGTCAATTCTGCCCCCCCTGAACTACCCATCACGGTCAGCCAGCTTCCACCTATAAACAGTGCTGCAGCCTCTGATGTACCGTGATTGTTATCCTGTGCCATTGCGTACCTTAAAGTAGGCGCAATACGCTGAAGATGCAGCTCTACAATATCAACCAACGCTTTTGGTGCAGTTTCTATCTGCTCCAATATCAGCGCGGCCATCGCCAAATGCAAAACCCGAATCGAAGCCTCCTGACCGCACTTCCAGTTAGGGCCTTTGTAGGGCGGATTTTGCGTACACCAATCGTTTAACCAATTATTCAGACGCTGGAATGCCTCGTAGTTACCCGCCCGAGCCTGCTGCGAAAAAGCCAGTACCCAGTCGAAACGTGACAGTTCCCAGATCAACTTAATATCACCTAGTGCAGGGTCGAAATCTGGTATAGACCACCAGTCCTTTTCGGGCTGAGGTACTCGCTTTCCTGTTATTGGATTAGCATGCCAATCAGGAGGTATTGTCGTGACTGGAATTGGATAGTGACCAAAAAGGAGCGCTATACTTTCCCAGTGGCTGGGCGCAATAACGTTAGTTATGGGCCATGTTTGAGGATTAAAAAATACGCCTTCAGCTGCATTACCTGTCAGGCGACGAACAGGATTAAAGCCCAGCTTGACACCTAAACGATAACTAATAGCGCGACACAGATTTAAGGCCCCTAAAGCAGCAGCAGTACGCGCTTTAACCAAAAACGACATTTACTGTGATCTCAGTTGCTCAGCTATCTCTATGCTAACCCGCGCGACCTCAAAAATTTCATCCGCGGATATCGCAGGGTTACCGGTTTGAATACTTTCAAGGAAAGCAGCAGCGCAAGCCTTCTGGCCTTTGTCCTGCTTCCACAAGTTCATTTTTTTAAAGCCTTTCCAACCGAAAGCTTTCAGTTTGCGGAAGTTGTCCAACTGAAGCACGCCACCAGCAGCAAACACTTCCACCCGTTCTTTCGGGAAGGTAGATGCACCGTTAGCGAGGTACAGAATGGTCCCGAAAGAGCCATCTGCAAAACCAAGTGTGATACTAGCTTTATCCTCTGTCACTGGCACACTTGGGTGGTCTCCCATACGTCGCGCTTGAACGGATACAATCTCGCTGCCCGCCAGATATCGCATCAAGTCGATAAAATGGCAGGCCTCGCCAATGATACGACCACCGCCAATAGCGTTATCCTGTGTCCAGTAATCAGCGGGGATAGAACCAGCATTCATAGTCATGATGAATGACTTGGGTTCCTTAACAGGTTCAAGTAGGGATTTAATTTTTTTAACCTGCGGAGAGAACCGACGGTTAAAACCAACCATCAGATGTAACCTTTTGTCGTCGTCAATAGTAGCTTTGTATGCGCTTTCAACCCGCTCCAATCCGGCAATATCGATAGCTAACGGCTTTTCAACAAAGACATGCTTACCAGCTTCCAGTGCTTGAGCGACAAAGTACGCATGACTATCGTGACGAGTTACAACCGCCACGGTGTTAATATCAGAATTCGTCAGCATCTCGGTGGCGTCGGTCGAAGCTTCGGCAAACCCGGCCTTCTCACCATGAACAACGCTATTGATACCGCCGGCTGTCGCCAAGGTATGAAACTGAGCACCGGCTGCCTTAAATGCCGGGATCAACATGCGAGAAGCGTAATTACCAGCACCAATAAAGCCCATTACTGGCTTATCAAGATTGAAACTTAAATCCGTATTGAGTTTTACCTTGCTCATGGAACGGCTTTCATCTGCAGAAGTGTACTGCAGCAGAGTACCCAAACTGGCTTTGTCCTCTAACAGGACTTGATAAGCCATCCGTGCATCCTCGAACGCAAAACGATGACTAATCAACGGCTTTACATCGAGACTGCCGTTGGCCAGCATATCCAAAACCGCCTCAAAATTACGCTGTTCTGTCCAGCGAACAAAAGGCAAAGGATAGTCCTGCCCCATGTATTCGTATGAAGGATCGTAACGTCCTGGTCCATAAGAACAGGAAACCTGAAACTTGAGCTCTTTTTCATAAAAGTCAGCACGACTAAGTTCAAGGCCTGTCACCCCGACCAAAATGATACGACCACGCTTACGGCACATTTTTGCTGCTTGGGTAACAGGGTCATTCGATTTGGTAGATGCTGTAATAATAACGCCATCGACCCCCTGACCACGACTGAACGCCATACCGATAGCTACTGGGTCTTCACCTTTTCCAGGGTTGCAGGTTTCAGCACCAAACTGGCGTGCCAACGCTAGTTTGGATTCATCAAAGTCAATAGCCAATACACGGCAGCCCTGCGCTAACAACAACTGAACAGTAAGCAACCCTATTAGTCCAGCCCCTATGACAACAAAGGCCTCACCAAGGGTTGGTTCGGCAAGACGGATACCCTGTAAACCGATACTCGCCACAACTACGAATGATGCTGACTCATCATCAACGACATCTGGAATGCGCGCGCAGAGATTTGTAGGAACTTTAACGATATCTGCATGAGGACCATTAGAAACAACACGATCACCAGCTTTAAGACCGGAAACACCAGCACCAACGTCAGAAACAACCCCTACATTGCAGTATCCTAAGGGCAGTGGCTGAGCAAGCTTAGATCTAACTGAATCCACAGTTGTCACTAAACCGTCCGTTGTTATCTTTTCAAGAACCATCTTGACCTTATCCGGCTGCTGGTATGCCTTTTCCAAGTAAGAAGCTTTACCAAAACCAACTAGCATCCGCTCTGTTCCTGCTGAGATCAAGCTGACTCGACTGCTTACTATGATAGAGTTAGGTGTAATAACTGGACTTGGGGAATGTATAACTTCAGTTTCTCCAGTACTTAAATTTTGAATTACTTGTCGCATGATTTTTCCGAACTTAAAAAAGATAAATGCTTACCACTTACAAATATATCAAACCATAACGATGTTAATAGTAATGATAATATAAGATAAGAATGATCACGAACTCCCAACTCATGCTCATCCAAAACTCTTACTACGGCCAGATAATCGAAACAATTTTGTCTCTCAATCATATCGCGATTGAAGTAATTAACTCTCAATTCGCCTAGCGAATCATCAACCCATTTCTTCAAAGGAAATCCAAACCCTGTTTTAGAACGATGAACAACTTCCCTTGGTAAATATTTTTCAGCTAATTTCTTCAAAAGAAACTTACCTTTAGAACGACTTTGCTTAAGGCGAACATTAAGACCAGCAGAAAAATCAGCTAAACGCACATCCAAAAAAGGAACACGCACTTCAACCCCTTCAGCCATAGACATTTTATCTGTGTAAAGCAAATTATGATCAGTAAGAAAATATTTACGATCAAGGTGCAGAACTTTCTCGAGCTCGGGCATCTTATCTAAATCATTTATCTCTTTTATAATATCGCCTAACGAAAGAAATGGAGATTTCAGTTGTTTTTTAACAGACTCATTAAAAAGCTCAAAAACAACCTCGGGATCAAACCAGAAAAAGTACGATAAAATTCGCATATTATCACTTCGATCATACATCAACGACAAACGATGAATTCTGCGCTTAAATGCGGTGTTAGGCAAAACAGAAATAATGGTATTGCTAATTCTAACTAACTTTCTAAAAAAAACGTTGAAAAAGAATTTTGAATATCTAGCAACAAAATGTCGACGATATCCTGAAAAAATATCATCACCACCAGCACCGGAAAATAAAACTTTAACACCAGCCCTCCTAGATGCAGCGCTTATAGCCGCAACATTCAACGGCGCAATGTCTGAGCAAAGCTCATCAAGGTTGTAAACCATTTTTTCCAACTGCTCAATAAAATTACCTTCTAAAGAAACATTAGCACAAGGAATATCAAGCAAGTCAGCAACCTTATGAGCGAAGAAACGATCATCACCAAAGCCAATATCTAAATCACCATTGTCGATGGTGTACGTCGGCAGTTTACTTCTTGATAATTTTGTAAAAATCGAACAAATCAAACTTGAATCGACCCCGCCAGACAAAAAGGAACCGATTGGAACGTCTGAAATAGACTGTTCAACAACAGAACTTACCATCAAGGAATCTAACTCGCTTAGCTTAACTTCAAAGGTTGCATCTTTTGGATTATAGCGAGGCCATTCCCAGTAGGGCTTGATAACAAAACCATCAGACATATCAGCTTCGACATAATGCCCACTGGGAACGCAATAAACACCATGGAATACAGTCTCAGGACCGGGGTTCCACTGAAAAATTAATGTGCGGTAAATACTAGGATAATGCGGAACAGGCATAAATCCCTTTAAATCTAAAAAAGACTTCACTTCACTAGCGAATACAAAACAACCATCTATCCAAGTATAGTAAAGCGGCTTTACCCCAAACTGATCTCGAGCAATAAATAGATTGTTACTTTTGAGATCATAGATAGCGAAAGCAAAAATCCCTCGTAGTCGACCCAACATAGATTTGCCGTACTCCACATAAAGATGAAGCAAGACTTCGGTGTCGCCTTCAGTAATGAAAGTATAGCCCAATTCTATGAGCTCAGAACGCAACTCTCGAAAATTGTATATTTCACCATTAAAGACAATACAAAACCTTCCACTACTATCCCACATCGGCTGACCAGCACTTAATGAAGGATCAATAATAGCAAGGCGAACATGGCCCAATTGTATTTGCTCATCACAGTATCTACCAATACCATCAGGACCCCTATGAGCAATTCGAGACAACATCTTATCAAGACTGCCATTGGGCATAGATCCAAGTATTCCAGCGATTCCGCACATATTTATCTCTTCTCCAGCATCTGTTTAAAACATCTAACTCTTTCCGCCAAAGAAAAAAAAGAATTGCTGCGATCACTTGCAGAATTTGACATTAATGCTCTCTGCTGAAGAGGTAGATTAAAAAATATACCCAAAGCCTCTGCGACCGCGGACACACCTACATCCGTCATTATCAGCCCAGTATTGCTAACTACTTCACGAGAAGCACCCTCAGGAGAACAGATAACTGGTGTTGCATATGACATAGCCTCTAAAGAGGCATTACCAAACCCCTCCATATACGACGGAGCCAAAAGACATATAGATGATCCAAATAAACTTTGTTTTTCTGACTGATTCGGATCGAGAATAACAGAAACAAACTCTGTAAGTTCTAGCTCTTCTATCAAAGAATACAGAAACTGAAGACCATCGCCACGACGACCGGCCACTACTAATTCAAAATTTGAGGGGTGTTCCTGAGAGTTTAAGAAAATCCTAAAGCCTTTTAAGGCATCATAAATCCCCTTGCGAACAAAGCTCCTGTGAGTCATCCAACAAAAGCAAAGAATTGTATTCTTGCGGATCTCATAAGGTAAAAGCAAAGAGGGATTAAGAAAACTTGTAGTTAGACTAGGATACAGAACAACTCCTTTAACGCCCTTTAGCATAGAAACAATAGAAAGTTTTTGGTGCTTTGAAATAAATAGGTTTAAATTACTTAAACGAAATGACAAATATAATCCGATACGCTGATAAATTTTTCTGTCAATAAAGGAGCCACTGCCAGAAAGATCAAACATATGCTCGGCACCGGTAACATAAACGGGAACAGAAAAAAACCTGCAGAGCAAAATAGGAATTAATGAACGCCCCCACCACCAACAGTAAACGAATTCTACGTTAAATAAATTTCTGAGCAGTCCAAACAAACCAGTAACAACAATAACATCGAATCCTGATTCTTCCAGCATTTGCTGATCAGCGGAGTAATATTCCCACTCAGAAGTATACACTTCATCAACAGGAACATAATAAATTACCTTAGACATCACCAGTTCCTCTGAAACGATAAAAAACAGATAATAAAATAACAACATAACATGAAACAAAATAAGGTAATGAAAAATTTAAATTAACAATATTTCCAATTAAAAAGCTGAAACACAGAAATATACAACAACAAATTAAATAAATATCTCGACTTAATATTGCGACTTTCAAAACCCTAAAAAAGAACAAACAAAAAACTGCGACCAGCACACAAACACCTAGAAAACCACAGCGAACAAAGACATCAACAAAAAGATTGCTATAGCCGCCGAGCCCGCCAGAACTCCAACCAAAGAAAACACCCCACACATCAGCACTGATAAGATCAGCATAAAACTCATAATAGTTACCCGACCTTTCATTCCAAAATTTAGATAAGCTAAACCCACTGCGCTGAATATCAAGTAAATAATAGAGCGAATACAAAATGAATGATAAGAAAACAAATATCAAATAACGTAAAACCTGATTCTTAACTTCAAAAAACAGCACAAATGATAGCAAGATGCAGCAAAACACCAAATCAAGGTAAGCAGCTTTACGCGAAGCCATGGTGATAACAAAAACAGACAGGGCGAATACGAAAAGGTTTAAAACTCTATTCTTTTTCTTTGCAAACGATACAAACAAAAGGCAACCAGAAAAGACTGACAAAACAGCAGAAAAAGAAACCAAAAAACCGTATATCTCAATACCATATGATGATCGAATTCCGTCATATACAAAACCATCAGCTACAGAACTGATCAAATGTAAATCGCGGGCTAGAAAATCCAAAACCACACCACAAAGAACAAAAAACAATCCAAAATACCAGCCACGATAAATAAAACGACGATGAGATTGGCAATGCAAAGATCCAGCATACTTTTGTATTTCAGAGGAGCAAGCTAAAAGAGTTAGCAAACCAACAACAAGCCAAGAAGATTTAGCAATACCAACATCGATAAAGACGACAAACGCGCAGCAGGCAAATAAAAACCGGTAGACACTTCCAGTTACATAGCGAAACAGCATACCACCAAATAGAAGAAGAAAAGCTACTACCGAAAGCGGAAGCATGAGACCAAGATTGCTCTCAGATTTAGGGCCTGCACCGGCAATTTCCATAAATAAAGGCGACTGAATAAATAATGCAGATTGCCCCACCGAGAAATAAAGAGGAAGAGCAATAAAAAACCCAGAAATAAAATGGAAAAATTTAAGGTAATTTGACACAAACAGACTCCCATTCTGTGAAAAATTCGTCCAAACGTTCTAAGAAAACAGAATTAATATCAAAAAGAGATATATTATAAGTATGGAAATCCCCATCACTAATCGACAAGTTCGAAAAGCAAGAATTAGAATTAAACCAATCACCAAAATACATATTCATTTCATGTGCAAGATTATTAAAACACTCAACACGGTCCCTTTTAATAAAAAAAGCGATTCTTGGACTAACCAGAAAGTCTTTATCACTAACATTTGGCGTGAGGACATTGTTTTTAATAATAATCTTATACACACTAATATATGATTTATACAAGTATTCACTTTTTCGCGTAGCCAACCAAAACTTTTCAGATCTGAATAAATATGAAATAAATCTAGGACTCATACCACAACCAAGAAAACGCTTACGACTCATTTTTTCTGATCGAAGAAAGAAATTTAAAACGACAAACATCTTTCGAAGAAAATTACCAATGATGAAAATTAAATTTGACTTAGTATTATAAATCCTGTAGCTAAAAAGCACTTGTATTATTTTTTTAAAAGTCATCAATGCGGGCTCGAGCTTTACAATACTGGAATTAAGGGGATGAGTTTTTTTACCAGACAAAACTTCCCCACCCCAACCAACGCTAAACGCTTTAGAACACTCATAAGACACAACATTGTAATCGAAATAAGACTCATAGGGGCGACCATTGCGCAAGCTCCCATATGAAAGTGACAAATCACCAACAACTGTAAATCCCAATTCAGAAAGCATATTGATATCAATACAATCTCCCCCCAATTGCCCAAGGGTACACTGCCAAAGCACCCAATCAGTTTGACCATCCCCTTCATTAAGGATTTTTGACACTTCGACCTTGTAATTAGCATCCAAACCATAATACAGCAACTCGCAATCAGCAGAATTTAAAGCATCAATAACGGCATCACAGGTATAGGAACACACATGAACCCGCCCCCGACCACTATCTTTCAAATGACGTGCAATAAGATAAATTGCCGAACGACATGAATTCAGTAAAAACCTTTCTGAATCAAAATCTGTTCCATATTGTTTGATTTTAAAATCGTGAATATCAGGGGAATTCAACCCCTGCCACAAAAAACTTCTTATATAACTATTCATTTATTTATAAATTTATCACCAGTTAATTTCAATACCGAAAAAAATTCACTAATACTAGGATATAAATCTCTTTTTTCAGCATCTAAATACACATTTTTGATTCTTAAAACACGAATAAAAAACTGCGACGAAATACCTATAAATAATGAAAACTGCAAACCATAAACCCCAAAAGAAAAAGTAAGCGGTATAGACAATGCTATGGATACAATCAGACCGATAAATGTTGATTGGGCCACAACCCAAGCCTGCCCTGTAGAATTATGAAAACTTTCAACTATACCAGACAAATAATATATGAAAAAAAACGGAACAAATCCGTTTAAAAAAGGCGTTATATCGAAATACTTCGCACCATACAATGCTGTGACTATGTAGCCACTTAAAAACACCCATAATAATGCAGCCAAACTCATAAGAATAAAGGTAATTCTAAATGCGCGAGTAAATATTTTATATTTTTCAAATATAGTTAAATTCTTGGAAGATATATTTGGATATAGCACCTGACCCACAGCAGTCGGCAAGAACCTAAAATACGCATCAGAAAGAGACTTTGTTATACTAATATTAGCAATTGCATTACTGGAAAGAATAAAGCTTGAAATAGTGACCGGCAAACTTGAATTTAAAAAAGAAAATGAAGAGTTTACATATTGAGCACGAGCGTAACTTAAAAAATCTTTGCTCAGTTTCCGGGGAGCAACAGAAAGTAATTTTATGTTATTTAAGACCATATAAGCGGAAAAAGCAAACCCAATAATCGAAGCAACAACACTGATTATCACAAGATACTTCAGTGACAAGTCGGCTTGATAAAATACAACCAACAACAAAGTAACAGCCGGAACTAAACCTTGTGATATATTATAAAGGCTTAAGCGATCTGTAGCTAAAATATAGTAATCAAAAACCAGCTTCAAAACAGTAAAAGGATAGCGAATAAGTAATATTAATAATAAATAAGCAATCTCATTACTAATTAACCATTCATACTCTAAACAAACATATAAACCACCATATAAAACAAGCAGTAAAAAAAATATCAACTTAAGGACACTTGATAATACAGACCGCAAGAGAATTATCTGGTTATATTTACCACTTTTTATAGCATACACTGATGAAATATCTTGATAGTTTCTAGCAAATACCTCTAAATATGATGCCACCAATAGGATTATTACATAAATTCCCATGTCATATTTACTGATATTCCTAGCAACAATTATATTTGTTAATAAAACAAAAATTAAGACAAAAACATCGCGACCTAAAAATTTTAATACAAAATTAATAAAATCCACCCCATTCAAGAGAATATGTAAAGATGTTTAGCGAACACACAAACACCAATTTATACAATTAAAATCCTTCAGATCTATCTATAATCCATCGATTTTTACAACAACAGAATTCCAAAATATAAGCTTATTAACATTTAGTCGAAAAATTTGTGATGAAATAAATAATGTGTTCGCAGATAACTTCTACGTCAGTCTCCAATAGACCTGGGTAGCTCGGCAAGTTAATACCTCTTACACTTAAATCTTCAGCCACCAAAAAAGAGGCTTCACAATAAAATGCTGGCATTTGATGCGCTGGTATGAACATAGGACGAGTTTCAATTCCCTTACTATCTAAGTACACCCGAAGATTATTCCTCAACTCCTCACTAGCCACAAGTACCGTTACCATCCAGTAAGAACTTATAGCTTCCTGCTCTATATATTGAAATTGTAGACCGACTCCCTCCAAACGGGCTCGGTACCAGTCGTTGATTAATTTCTTTTTCTGCAGTATTGATTCAGCTCTCTCAAGCTGAGCCAGTCCGATAGCAGCACAGATATTTGTCATCCTGAAGTTAAACCCAACTTCGTCGTGCCAGTATTCCCGAGTGAGTGAAACACCCTGGTTTTTCAGAAAAGCAGCTCGCTCAACGCGCTCAGCACTTTTGGATGACACCATTCCCCCCTCACCGGTAGTGATGGTTTTATTGCCAAAAAAACTGAACGTCGAAAAGTCTCCAAACCCACCAACTGACTGCCCACAGTAGACGCTACCGAATGCTTCAGCAGCATCTTCTATTAGGAACAAACCATTGTCAGAACAAAGCAATTGAAGTTCCCTAATAGCACAGGGATTACCATAGAGATGAACCGCCATTACGGCCTTAGTTTTGGGTGTAATCTTACGTTTAACATCCTCAGGATCCAAGTTCCAAGTATCGCGTAGGGAGTCGACGAATACAGGAGTAGCCCCGACGTAGGCGATGGCGTTTACCGATGCAATATATGTTAATGACGGTACAATAACTTCATCTCCAAAACCTATCCCTAAAGAATACAATGCAAGGTGAAGAGCTACCGTACCGTTTGAAACTGAAGTCGCTGCTGGCAACTTTAAAAAATCGGAAAATGAACTCTCAAACTTAGTTACATATTTTCCTCTAGAGGAAACCCACCCCTCCCTTAAGCAATCAAGAACATACTTTTCCTCGTTACCCAACAATGCTGGCTTATAAACTGGTATCAACATATGTATTTTGCCTTATAAAATAGTAATGATTAAAAATAATTATTAAGAATCAAACAACGCAGCACTATAATTTCACAACTATTTTATTTGCAGCCGCTTTTATTAAATTTATGTTTATTTTATCTACATAGGCGAGACCATGCGATAAAATTAAAACAGGAACCATCAGCAATATAAAATTAATAACTGCACAAACAACTACAGAAAAACCCGTAAAACCTAGCCAGGTAAAATTATATAGCCCAAAGCTTGAAATCAAAGGCGAATGCACCAAGTAAAGCGGGAATGATATATAACCCAAATACAAGAAAACACCTTTAGTTAAGAATTTTTTTACTATAGGATTAAACATCACAATTACAATCAAAACTGATGCTAAAACAAAATCAATAAACAAACTATTTATTGAAAACATTAAAATCACACTTTTAAACAATACCCACAAAATAAAAGCCCAAAACGGGATAATAAAATTACAGCTCGGCTTTAAATAGAGGGCGTATAAAATATAGCCCACTAAAAAATAAGAAAAATAATAAAGACCCGGCAGGTAAAATCGTGACAAAAAAACAAACAATGAAAGGCACAGAAGTAAGAATAGCGATATATTGGATTTTCTCAACAAGGATAAGATCCATATAAACAAAAACAAAATAGTAGATGCAAAAAGTTCCGGCCGCATTGTCCACGCAGGTGGAATATAAGTATGCTGCGCATCATAATCAAAGAAAACGTTGTAAGTGGCAAACAAAAGACCGTCAAATAAATCATGTTTAAATCTGTAAAAAATATCATAACCCTTCCACGCCCCAAACGAAGAAGGAATATTATCATTAAAAAACAAATCTAATTCAAAAAAAATGAGTGCAATCAAGGTAACTAAAAGAATTGGTATCATCAAACGAATGTAGCGAGTAAATATTGAATAGGAAAGCCAGCGAAAATTTATCTCATATTTACTTGCTGAATGACTTAGTACTACACCAGAAAGCACAAAAAAAATTGCAACGGCCAACTTAGTATCAAAGAAAATATTTAATAAAGGAATTGCCCTTAAAGATTCATACGGCCAAAAATGACCAAAAACCACAACTAGAGCCGCCAGCCCCCTCAAACCATCCAAATAATCAAATCTATTGTTAACTGGTTTATAATTCATGTATAAAAACACCATTCTTAATAACTTTTAAGCATCAAAGGAACTTTATTTACTAAATAACCCAGAAATCAAAGTCTAAAGTAATTCAAAGCATTAAGAGTATCACTACAAAAAAAGTTCGGCTCTCTGTGCCAATTTAACTTCATCGATAAGCAAGCGTCATCCCAATGAAGATCGCCATCGATGATCAATTTTAAAATACCTGCATTTACATCCACAATTATGAAGGGATCTATTCCAGCATCACCATTAATATCCTTGAGCGAACCTTCTTTATCTAAGTGCAGTCTGCGGTCGCCGTCTATACTAATAATGATCTCTTGCTTGGGTTCTAATGAGTGTTTTTTAATTGCTTTTGAATAATTTTTAGCCGCAAGCTCTAACAATCCAAAGTCGAATTCACTATCGCGAACAGTGTTTTTAAACACCCGCGAGCTACCCTCTGAGCACGTTAAAGAATCAGAATAATTAATCATTTCTTTAAAGATGGATTCTCCTGATTCAAAAGATGAGTTTAAATAATCTACTCGAGCACCATTCTCATCAAAGATTATAGTATCCTCAGGATATAGTGCGACAAAATCAGCATTAAGAGCTTTTCCATATCTCCTCGCCACTTCAAACTTATCACAAGTCCAAACCTCACCAATAACTCTTCTCCATTCAGCTGCATGCCCCCCAACAGCAACAAATTCTGATGAATATGGCATTACACATTTCGGACTAAGTAATTTTAAATTATCCACCTGCAATTCAAATCTCACTTTTTCTTTATCACGCAATATTTTTAATTTTTCTTCAAAATTAAATCTATATTTAAAAGGGAAATCGGAAGCAAATCCAGAATATGCAAACCCTATTAGATCAGGGTTATTTAGAATTTTTATATTTTCAGATATTCGTACTGCGCTATATAGATTATCACCCGCTAAAAAAACTAGTTTAATGCCGTTTTTTCTACAAATAATGGAAAAACCAGCATCTATAGACATACTGTTTTCTTTCTGAGATTCTAACCCAGTTACATTTATGGGTGGCACAGCCGTTATATCGAATTCTTCAGTCAAAAAACTCTCAGCTGAACATTCCAACACATTTACATTATTAAACCCAGCTTCTTTCAGGGTGTTAGACATTACCTGCCAACCAAAGACTCGTGGAACCAAGAACTGCATATCTTTTGGACAATACTTTTTAGCAGTTTCTATACAGAAGTGATCTTTATGAAGGTGGGTATATAGACAAAACGTTACACTCGTGAAGGCTTCTATTTTCTGATTCTCGGACAATCGAGGGAAATTATGCCATGTTCCTTGGTATATACCATCATAAAACCAAGGATCTATTATGATTTTCTCATTCTTACCTTCAATTGTTACGCAAGCATTCGTGTAATTTTTTATTTTAATCATATTTCTTCTCTTTCTACCTCCTTCCAACCAAGTTTTTTATACATATTTTTAACAACATTAGTGCAGAAAACTTCGTTGGAATAAAAGTTTTCATTTAATAGACGTTCCGTTGCTAATGCCGCTAGGCAGTATGCTAAAACTGGCCTAGTAACTGCTGATAACCAATCGTTTGACGGGTCTAAAACAAGAAATTCTATAGTCCCTGTTTTAGAAGTGAGGCAGCGGGGACTCTCGGCCGCAAAAATTGCCCCAACCAATTTATTTTTACCTACATCCTCTACGACAAAGAAACCATTGGAAAGAATATGTTTTTTCCAATAGTGAATCGAACATAAACCTATATCTGACCTAAAAAGCATTAGGTAATATTTAATGATATCCTTGTCTTCAAATTGTCTAATTTTATATCCAGTCGGCACCTTTATTTTTGACTTTACATAGTTACTTGATGATAATGTCATATGTATTAAGTCAGTCTGAGAGTTTTTTCTACCAATAATACTCAGTAAAATACTGCGAATTTTGTTTGCTAATCTGAATATAACTTCAGTTATATAATTCACTTACGTATCTACCTCTATAATCCCGCATCAAGAAATCCCACATTTAAAACCACACATTGTTCTACTCATTAACTATTAATACTAACTATAAATCCGCCATCATTGTTTTTTAAATCGATGACCAACACTCACTTTCCCAAATCGTATGCGCCTCGGCTGCATATGGCTAGGCAAGTGATTAGCCATAAATCCGTTAAATAATGCCCTATCAATTTCAAAATTCTCACTAACCTGTATAGTTAGCTCAACATGCTGCCCCGTGATTGGATTCCGCTTGGCTTCTACTTTAGCTAGCTCGACATGATCGAATTGAAGAGCGATTCGTTCAACTTCAGAAGCCATGAATTTTAACCCTCCTACGTTTATAACCTCACTCGTCCTTCCAATTACTTTATAAAAGCCATTCAGTTCTTCAACAATGTCTTTCGTATTGTACCAACCTTCTTTATCGAAAGGCGTTTCTGCATTAAGATACCCTAACATTCTTGCCTTAGAACGTATTTCTAATACATTATCAACAACTCTTGTCTCTACACCCTCGCCACCAATTTTCATATAGAGACTATTAGATGATTGACTCTTTACACGCACAATTCCAAGCTCAGACATACCAAATGTTTGTCTAAACTCTACGTTTGGCAACAACTCACAAAGCGCATCAAGAGTAGGTTGATCCATTCGTTCGGTTCCATACGTGATAATACGTAACGATTTAGGAATACCGTCTGGTATTAGACCACTCATTAGCATCATGCGAAGAAATGTAGGTGTAGTAGGAAGAACTTCGATTTCATGTTCGGCACACGTAGCTATGATGTCTTCTACTCTTCGCGATTTCGGTGCCACTACAGTTCCTTTGTTGAACAAGGTATGGAGTAGTGTATTGAGTCCACCAATGTGGTCAAACAGTAAGAAATTGATCGTTTTCAACGTCGGACGTGGCGTTTCGAAACGCTGCATAAAAAGCGTTAAATCATGAAGAATGGCTTTAGGACGCCCAGTCGTTCCCGTCGAGAATAGAACCAATCCCGCATGCTGTTTAGCTCTTAGCTCTTCAATGAGTAAATGCTTTTTATTATGAGTGATACGCTTTATATTTCCTTCTTCAATTACAACATCTACGAGAGCTGAATCGAAGAAGTATTCATGTTGAGCTCTGGTATCTACTGTTAGTGGAACAAGAACTACACCCTTGTCAATTAGCTGTAAAAGAGTAAGAATGGACTGAGGGTTAAAGTCACCAATAAGTGCAACTACATCTCCACTGTTAACTTCAGTCAAATCAACGAACTCCTGATTAGCGACTTCATCGAACCTTAAAGATCCATTCGCATGCACCAAGAATGGGTAATCAATCCCTCTCCATCGATTGAAAAGTTTCTCTATAATATCCATTAGACACCACCCACATTAAGCACTTGTCCACTGAGTGATGATGATTTTTCGTCAAGTAACAATTCGACAAGATCACACACATCAGACTTTTGGAATTGTTTAGGTATTACTTGTTGAGATGTGATTTTATTAATTTGCGCGTCGGTAATTCCACGTAGAAGATCTGTACGAATAGGCCCTGGAGCAATACAATTAACTCTTACATTGAAGTCAGCCATCTCTTTAGCAAATGTTCGAGAAAATGATTCAACTCCAGCCTTAGACGCCGCATAAACTGACTCACCCTTTAAAGCTAACGCCACAGCAATGGATGAAAAATTGATAAAGCTGCCTTGCTTCTGGCGAAGCATTATTGGCGCGAATAACTGGCAACAGTAAATAGTTCCAACGAGATTTGTCTGTATTAACTTTTGAACTGTTGATTCATCAGTTGTCACCGCCATGTTCATAGAAGCAACACCGGCCGCATTGATAATTGCTTTAACTGGCTTATTAATGCGCTTTACTTCTTTTGAGGCATTCTTTACTGAGAGATAGTCACTAACATCACATTCAATAGCGTTTGTTTTCAATCCGCTTGTGTTGCGAACTAACGCTATTACTTCTTCACCATTCTCAATCAGACGCTCAGTGATTGCTTGCCCAAGTCCTCGACTTGCCCCAGTAACAATAATCACTTAAACCTCCGATTGATTTGCAAACTCTTCAGCAAGTGCAGCTACATTTCTAAACATACTGCGTGACTTTGACATCGCCACTTCTGATGTCCAATCAAATTCAAACCCATGTTCATCTGCTAAATCCTCGAGTGCAAGACACACTTCAACAAGCTTCATCGAATCAAGTAACGACTCACCTCCGATTAGCTGCTTATCTTCTGTAATTTCTTCTTTACCCTCTAAAACAGTATTAATAACTGATATAACTATTTTTATAGAATCTTCTAAATTCATTTCATCTCCTTTAAATTTAAAATAATTTAAAATTTATATAAAAATCTCAACTTTCAAAATCCCTGTAAATTTTACGGTATAATTCTTATACGGATATTTTATTCGTAAATAATACTACTCTCATCCATTACTAACTACCAAAGATAGCGTTTATCAACTCACCTTGAACATCACTATCTGGGTAATCCCAAAGTGAGATTATTTCTGAAGCTTGTTTTTTTGAATATATCGAAGATTGGAGAAATGCATCAACGTTACAAATTAAATCCTTCGTGCTTTTACAAACACACAATCCGGGGTGTAGGTTAGTTGGAAACAATTCATTATGTCGGCTTTCGAGAATATTATTCGAATCGATCATATTCGATATAACCCCACACTCGCTTAAGAATGCTACATCCATACAAAATGAAGTCATATACGACATTACTAACAAATCGCAGTTTACAATACTTCGTGCATAATTACGCAAGCTATCATTAACGCTAGAATTATACTCGCTCAAACTAAACACTGTCTCATCAGGCCAGTCAATTTCAACCTCTGGAATACATTCATATCGTGAAATAATATCCTGCTTCAAATTGGCATCAAAAACTACTGGCCTATAAATAATCTTTACATTCTTTTCAATTTTAGATACATATTTTATAAGTGCATCAAGTCCTTTAAATTCACTATCAGTCGGAAAAAAAACATTAGAGACTCCTGCGTAAATTATTCTAACTTCAGTATTAGCTTTATCATTAATAACTGGAAAGTCTGTCTTGAGTTCGTGTAGCGTACGAAACCAAACTGAGCCAACACGATATATATTTTTATCCTCGACTTTGTGGTAGTTGCGGGCGAGCACATACTCAAAATCACCTTGAACACAAATGGCATCAAAATCATTAATTAAAAACCCATTAGTAAATATCTGATCGGTTGTATAGGGAAGCAAAACTGAGCGCCATTTATTTTCAACGCACAACCTAGCCAACGACCGATCTTGAAGTCCCCAATTCGCTGATTGAATTAGTATTACATTTTGATATTTTTCAGCTCTTTGTAGTAATGCCTGATTCCCTAAACGGTACCAACTTTTACCTAAAATTTTTTCAGCAACTCTCCATGCATTCGGGTGCTCACCGATAAAGCTTAACAACCAATATGCAAGACGACGCACAGGTCCAAAATACTTATCAGCACCATTAATTCCAAACGAGGTGTATTGATTAAGTAGATAGTATTTAAGTTCAGTAGATCGGTTTTTTCGCCAATAACCTAATCTACGCATTAGTTCTGTAGCACCAATAAAATTTCGAAAAAGACAACTTTTTACTGGAGATTCCCAAAGGTTAAATGAGACTTCTCTATTAGAAAAATCCTCTATAAATTTTTGATTATTTGCGAAAGGCGAAACTATTACTACTTCAGCTCGTTTACATATTGGATTCAACACTACGTCACTAAGAATGTGTTTTACAATTCGAGGAAATGGAACTGATATAATCACAAGTGTGTTTTTTTTCATTCGCTTTTCGCTATTTTTTCTCTTATTAATACGTTACTGAACTAATTATTGTTATTATATTATGGATAACCTTTACCAACGGTTACGTATCCCGTGTTGGAAGTATAATCGAGAGTATCTGTAGCACGAAAACCTAGATAGTCCAGGGTACAAGAACCATTTTTTACTACCGAAGATGCACCCTTTAATTCCCACCTACCACTATCCAAACGATCCCAAAGGTCGTTATTACGATTCTGATCAATTATGAAGTTGAGTGATCGATTATTAATACCCAGCCATTTACAGAACATATCCTTGTTACGGATCGGCGCTACTTGGTACTTAGCAACAAGCGCTTGACCCTGTTCCCGGGTCAAGCGCCCATGTCGGATTTCCCTTGTTGCATGATCTGTCACTTTTGAATAGCCATGTTTTGCAAACTTCAGATAGTCATGCAAATCCATATAGTTGTAGCAGTCCACATGGTCATAACAATCAAAGGTGCGATCGAATCGAGCGGTCCTGTAATCATGCATATCCACCATGAGTTCGTGCTGCGCCTTTGGATCCCAACGAACATAGTTACCCAGGTAAATACCCCGTACACCAACCTCGTTCAAATCTGTATCATCAGGGTAACGGTATTGCCAAATATCTTCTTCTTTGAGCGTGTCAAATATCGACAAGAGATCATCTGCCTCGTAGCCCATGAGGTCGTGATCTTTCCGATACCTGCGAGTCATCTCAACATCGTGCGTGTGTGAGAACATCCCCACTTGCTCAAGACCTTGGTGTGCACCCCAAATGATTAGGGGGGTTTTATAGTGAACCGCCGTCTGTACCGGGAAAACCGTGTGTCCAGCTAGGCAATGCCAATAGATGCTGCCGAACTCACGTAGAGTGGTTCGCGTAATACGTTTGACCGAAATAGGATTCACATTCTTGATTAGGATATCGCAGTCAAATCGTATCCGAAGATTGGCCAGATTCCTTATGCCCAGAGGCGTATTAAAGTATTTGTTGTAACAAACAAGAAGTGGATTGAGCCCCAAACGTTCTTTAACCAAATGCACGATGAAGTAGGAATCGTTTGCTCCAGTTACAGGAACGATACAGTCATAGGCGTTACTGCTTGTGCTTCTGTAGGGCTTTACCAAAGCTTCCAGAGCACGCCAACGCTCGTTCCAGTCTAGACTGTCCTTTTCTTCGTGTACCCGGCAGCCAGAACAGATCCCTTCATCATCGATAATGAGTCCAAGCGCATGAGATGTGCTGTAGAGACAACGCTTGCAGATCTGTATCTTACTCATTAACTGTAATTCTCTCGATTGTAATACGCTTCCCGAATGGGCAACCCAGCCAAACATGCCTTGTAGGTCTGAACCGCATGCTCTTTATAGGCAAGAAAGTTACCCACAGCCACTGCACTCACGCTAGGCATGCTCAATACACTTTTAATCTGATCAGGCTCACTCAACCCTCCGAACGCGATAATGGGCGTGTTTACCGAAGCAAACAGCCCCAACAGATCAGCATTGAATCCTTGGCGGACCCCCTCATTTTGCCAATCGATGACGAAGGCTTCCGAGACCACCCGGTCATTTAGAATTCCCATCAACTCCGCTCCGATAGGCTTGCTTGTTTGACGGCGATAATCAAACCACTCAACGCCACCTTTACCTGCGGTTACCGGAATAGAAGCAATTACAGCCTGAGCACCCAATCGACTGGAAATGCGTTCGACGCTTTGTGGTGAGACATGAAGCAGTGAATCAATACAGATTCTGTCAGCACCGGCCTGAATCGCCGCAACTGCGCTGAATTCAGAATCCACTCCCCCCGAATAGATCAGGGGCGTACTGCGACCCTCACTGCTGATCTGCTCCAGCAACGCCAAATTAGGACCGTAGGACCGTCGACTACAGTCAATGCATTGCAGCAATATTTCATCGACTCCCCAGCGGTCAAGGTTTTCCAGCAGTATTTCCGGGGAGCCCAGCGGCAGGTAACGTTTGTATCCAAACGATTGAACCGCTTGCCCATCCTTAACGGTAATCACACCGACTAATCTTTTCTTAAGCACTGCACAACTCGCTTATCACACTAGACAGTAATTGCCGGCCAGCCAATTGACTCTTCTCGGGGTGAAACTGGAGGCCGATCATCGCCCCTCTCTGAACCCCCACGACGATGGGATCAGCATCCTGATGCAGCCGCGCAACCGCCGAACGGTACTCGGCGGGGGCCTGGAATTCGAACGAATGATTAAAGTAAACTGCCCTGCCGTCGCCAGCAACTAACGGACCCGTCGGATCGATCACTTCAATACTGTTCCACCCGATGTGGCAGCGGTCTTGGCTAAGCGGGACGACGCAACCGGGAATCAAACCCAATCCAGCTGTCAATCCGTATTCCTCAGAGCTGTCAGCAAGCAGCTGCATGCCTAGGCAAATTCCGATTATCGGGCGCCCTAACCGAGCTTGATCCTGGATATAGGTTATCAGATTTAGGCGATTAAGCTCGGCCATAGCAGAAGCAAAGGCACCGACACCGGGTAGAAGAAGCACATCGACCTGATCCAAAACGTCAGGATTGGACGTCACTCGGCAGCGGTAGCCCAAGCTATGCAACACCCGCCTTACGGATGCTATATTACCCGCACCGTAATCGATAATCCCAACTGTAATCCGACTCACAACCCTTCTCCCACCCGAAACTTTGGTAATATTTTTCCGTCTTTCGTGACATCAAACAGCTCACTATTGACCGAAGCATGTACCTGTTTCCAAAAGTCTTCTACCGTAATCTCGATATACTCACAGAAACTAGCGATATACTCATCAGAGCAACAACCATCATATTTTTGAATGAGCTCTATCCCCTGATCACGGGATATTTTTCCAAATCGAATCTCTTCATTTACAAAGTCCGTCGTTTTCCCAAACCCGAACTTGTAATACTTGATCATTTGATTGAGTGTGACCCAATCTTCATCTAAGCAAGACACGCCAGCCAGATCACCCGTATTTTCAACGCTGTCAATGCGGATTTCCAAACCATTGACGGCGGAATAGAGCCCGTTATTCGCCACGGACCAGTCGCCCAGAAACCACCCCAGATAGACAATCTGAAGGTTGTGGTGCTTAAATTCTTCCGGCGTCGGATACTGGTAAGGGATCATATGCTTGGGGTCTATCCCAGTTTCAAGCATCCAATCCAAACCACCACCCGAAAGCGTATTCATGTAACGAAGATTGTTGCCATCATATCCGGTGCGGCCTAGCGTTTTCATATCGCCGAGCTGTAGCCCCGGGTTCTCCCCCCACAAAATAAGCGGGATATTGTAGCGAATTGCTAACTGAGGCACGGAAGAGAACAATGCGAGCTCGGTAGCTTTGGCCCAGTTTGTAAACGATAAAAATGCTTCTTTAACCAGCTTTTTCCATACCCCAGGGGCGGGTGACGAGATTACAACGTCAAACCCGTTTTCGATCAGCGCTGAAATATTATTGGTTCCACGCTGGGTGATTTGTTCAGGCGGATAACTCAAACAAACTAATAATGGATTAATGCCGAGCTTATCTCTGACCCAAAGTGCCTGCCGCGTGCTATCTTTTCCTCCGCTGACTCCAATGATGCAGTCAAAATATTTGCCTGGGCCCCTTTTGTAGCTCCCCAGTATATCCTCAAGGATTTCAAAGCGCTCCTGCCAATCGACCTCTTTAAGTTTATCAAAATAGTTACAGGCCGGGCATATACCATTTTCCAAAAATTGAATATTTGGACGGGTATCTGGTTGTAAACAAACCGTGCAGTATTTCATCAACAATACCTAATAACTATTCAAAAACTCAGACAAACGGGCACCTGAACCCACTCACCAATCACGCAGATGGAGAATTTCAGCATGTGGCAATCGACATGGCTTCCCCTCAGGGGGGATGCAACATATGACAGTTTTATCTGCCAACAGACCGACAACCATGGCCATACTGTCCATTCCAACGACAAAATCAACTGCAAAAATCGAATCTATCAAGTCAGCGCTAGCATCTATTCGAATCGGAAAATCAAACTCCATTTCGATACCATCGTACTTCCCCGGTTGTTCCGAAGGATGCAACCGAATCAGCACCTCTTTCACAGGCTGTCCCAATAAATGGATATTTCTGAGGAAGTAACGCAGCGCTTGTTGCTCCGTGTACCCTCTATCAAGGTCCGGATAGCTTGCTCGAGACTCATGAGCACTGATTGGCTGAGAAAGAAACAAAGCTCGAGCCTTAATATCCGTGTTTACATATTTTCTTGCGCGCGCCTGTATCTCTGCAATCAGGTCGGAAAAATAGGGGTTTTCAATCAACCTCACCGGTATCTCAGGAAGCTGCTCCCGAGCGATACATTCAGCATCAGGATCCCCCACCCAGATCTCATCGGGAAGTACGGTAAATCCATTCCGCTCAAACCGCTGACGGTAGTTAATCCAATGATCAAGAAACACCACAGATCGCTTACCTTGCTCTCGCGCCTGCTTGATCGCCTCCAACTCAAAACTCGCAGGATAACTGCTTCCGCATAATAACAAGTCAGAGTTATGTAGAGCAGTTTTAAGATCAACGTTCACAAAGGACCCAAGTTTTCGCTCAAAAACCCGCACAGCTGGTCCGCTAAGAACTAAATTAAAGTCAAGACCCGCTCGCCGGATATAGCTGGAGAGGATCTCTGCGCCACCCGCGTCATGTGAAACGACTGCAATCATTCTGTGCATATCCCAGAGTATTCACTTTTAAGAATGCCGTACTCAACGATATCCACCCTTTCACCTTCGAGGTACAGGTGAGCGCGCCGAGTCCCCTCGTGGGCCATCCCTAATTGGACTGCGAGTTTTTTCATTCCTTCATTAGTAGCCGCGGTACCGCAATATACCCTCTCCAAATTTAGTTTGAAGAAGCCATGGTAGAGAAGTACCTTCCCAGCCAAGCGAGCAACGCCTTTTCCCCAATGACGTTGGTCGCCCATCAAAATTGCGAACTCCGCTGTTCTGTCGATAAAAGAAATGTTTTGCAGGCTGATATTTCCAATATGCCCATCATCCACATGACAGATAGCCCAAACTAACTGCCGATCGTTATTCGCCTCGGCGGCAAACTTGCGCATCGAGGCCTCAGATTTGAAGAACTTGCCATGGCCGTTAAACTTGCATACATCCTGATCTTCAAACCAAGAGAGGTAAGGCCCTTCCACATCCGACTCTCGGAAAGGGCGAACGTAGTAGGAGTGGTTCAACTTGTAGATCACGCAAGTAGCTCCAAGTTACGCCAGACTTTCTCAAACGCTGCCACAACTTTATCTACATCTTCGTCTCGGTACTCCTTCATGCACATGAAAAGCCCCAAATAGCAGGAGTCTTGATATTTCTCTGCAACGGGGCAGATACCCTTATCGTAACTCACCTTTCGATGACAGATATCTGATGTCCACGGGAAGCCCTTAGAACCAAAGGCAATTTTTCTCTGATACATTGGAAGTAGGTGCAAGTTCTGGTATGCGGTGCTGAGGCCCTCAACCCCCTCGGCCACAAGAGCTTCTGCGATTCGTTCGCGAGTAACACCTAGTTTTTCGAAATCAACGATCATTCCATAAAAATAAAATGAACTTGTGCAATCTTTAGCGACGATTGGTGGCGTCAATCCATTGAGATGCTGCAGAGAGTCGGTCAAACGACTCGCAGCGCGCTGGCGTGATTTGACAGCGTTGCTTAATTTCTTTAGCTGCTCGAGTCCAATCGCGCATTCAACTTCCCCTAGTCTGAAGTTATAGCCAACCATGTTGGTAAGATCTTCAACGACCTCACCCGTTATTACAGCCTCAGCATGGTTACGAATTAGTTTTAAACGTTCTGCGAATCGGTCATCGTTGGTAACGAGAATACCACCCTCACCGGTGTGGATATGTTTATGGTAGTTTAGGCTGTATCCACCGATATCTGCCAATGTGCCAGCCATTTTCCCCTTGTAGAACACCCCTGGGGCCTGAGCGCTGTCGGAGATTACTTTTAGGTTATAACGATCAGCAATTTCTCTGATAGCGTCCATATCGGCTGGATGCCCAAAAATATCAACAGCCATTATTGCCTTGGTATAAGGTGAAATGTTTTTTTCAATCGACTTTGGATCTATACAGAACGTATCGGGGTCAATGTCTGCAAATACAGGAATAGCATTCCAATGAAGAATAGCGGTGGCACTAGCGCACATTGTCCAAGGGCTAACAATTACCTCGTCACCCGGTTCTATTCCCAATGCACCTACGGCGGCTATCAACCCAGAAGTCCAAGAATTTACGGTGATTGCGTGTTTAACGCCGAAGTAATCTGCACAAGCTGCTTCAAACTCATTGACCTTATCGCCACCATTGAAATCAGGACAGGCAGCGCCAACAAACCGCGACAATACTGTACTTTCAACAACCTTTTTCGCTGCCTCTAACTCTTCCAGCCCAATTGGGTTATACGCAGGAAGAGTCTCAGGGACTGCCTTAGGGCCGCCAAACAAAGCCAACTTGTGAGAGTTACTCATATTTTACCTATTATCCTCGTAAGTGCTTCCAGAGTACTAACTGCATCCTCGCCTGTCGCTACATGACTGACCCGGCCTGCAAAGAGCTCTTCAACCTGAGAAGCTACGTTGTATTGAAACTTATTCATTCCGGACTCAATTAGTTCCGTTTCATTTGCAATCGATTTACTTTTCGAAAATACAGGATGCTGTTCTAACCCCTGCCATGTCACTCGATGGCCCGCCCGCTCATAACGAAGACGGCCGTTATCAGCCATAAGTTCTACTTCATAATGGGCAAAATCACGATCCATGGTCGATAGAAACAGTACCTTACCGCCTTCAAACTGGATACTGACATCAACTTCGGCATCATCATTGCCCAGAGGTTTTGCCGAGCCTAAGATCTGGAAATCAATCATCTCGCCCAACCAGTACCTGAGCAAGTTGAAGAAGTGTGATCCATTATGGATCAATCCTCCACCGTACCAGACCAAACCTTTCACCGGTCCTTGGATTTCTCCGGAAACAAATCTGCGCCCGATCTCTATAACAGCAGGATCCGAGCGTCGCATATAATTGACCACTAGTTGGACCCCCCGCTTTTGACAGGCTCTAGCCATACACTGCGACTCGGCCAGATCATAGGAGAGGGGCTTCTCGCAAAGCACCACTTTCACCGATGAAAACTTAAGCACTGTTTCCAACGTCAACCCATGCAGAGACGTGGGTACCGCAATCACAACAAGTTCCGGCGCCTGTTCAACGAGAGCAGCCTCAGCTGTTTCATAGGCTAAAACACCATAGCTGCGGGAAAACGCTGCCCGCATGCCCGGATCAGGGTCGACACCACCTACAAGAACATACTCCGAGTGCAGAGTAAAAGCTCTGGCATGGGAGTAAATATGCTGTTTCGGATCCAGGTCGATATCATAGCCCATACCGATCTGCCCGAGGCCGATTATTAGAACACTTCGACTTACCATTTCGTCTTAGTCATTTGATGAAGAGTTCTGCATCAGGAAAACGGCTTTGGCCATCTCCAGATCTTCGTATTCATCGACATCCACGGCCGATGTCCAGGGCATGTTCTCAAACACATACCCGTCTCCATAGAAGGTGCCTGCTTGCTTAAGTGCCACGCACTCCGCGACCCAGACAGCTCCAGTTGGGCAATAGAGGCTTTCAAGGTCTTGCGATCGCGTAAAAATTGCCTCAGGAAAGACACGCTCCGGGGTACCATTAGCATCCAGCTTGGCAGCCCACCACGGGTTCATCCAACCAAACTTAAAGCTACTAATCTGAAACTGTGCAGATCGATTATCAAAGGCCGCAACTGCCTTGCGAATGTCATCAGAGTTTCTTAGAGGACAATTAGCCATTAATTGAACCACGGTATCATAAATCTCAGCCCAGTGAGCTTCTGCCTGTGCAAGCGCTGAAAGGGTCGCTTCACTGATCGGGCTGTGATCATCGGCATTCTCGAGTCTAAGGAACGGCACCTCAGCACCATGAGCTCGTGAAACATCAGCAATAGCAGGATCATCGGTCGAGACTAGCACCCTCTCAAAGCAGCCCGATTCAAGGGCAGCCTGGATAGTTCTGGCAATCATTGGAACACCAAAGAAATCGATAATATTTTTTTTGGGTATCCGCTTGGATCCGCCACGCGCTGGGATAATTGCTATTCTGTTGCTCATCTAATGCTCTCCGCGGTCAATTGTTCGCATTGTTTCTCGCCCTGGAAGCAGATCAACGCTGATTCCTAAGTGCTTTGTGCCCCTCAGCAACCATCTTGACTTCAAAATTTGCCTCTTGGTAATCAGCCTTAACCATTTCACTAACCAATTCGCGGAAACTGGTCTTTGGCTTCCAGCCTAGCTTCTCTTTGGCCTTGGAAGCGTCGCCCAATAGCGTTTCGACTTCGGTTGGACGGAAGTAAGCAGAATCAACAGCCACGATACAGCGCCCCTCATGGTCATACCCTTTCTCGTCTACGCCTTCACCCTTCCAAGTGATCTTGATACCGAGTTCTTCGGCAGTAAGCTCAACAAACTCCCTAACGCTGTACTGTTCTCCAGTGGCTATAACGTAATCCTCGGGGGTTTCCTGTTGCAGCATCAGCCATTGAAGCTCAACGTAATCCCGGGCATGCCCCCAGTCCCGTTTTGCATCGAGATTACCAAGATACAGTCGATCGATCAGACCGAGTTTGATCCGAGACATAGCACGGGTAATCTTGCGAGTGACAAAAGTTTCGCCGCGATTTGGGCTCTCGTGGTTGAAGAGAATACCGTTACAAGCATAGATCCCATAGGCTTCCCTGTAATTAATGGTGATCCAATAAGCATACAGTTTAGCGACCGCATAAGGGCTTCGTGGGTAGAAAGGGGTGGTCTCTTTCTGTGGGACCTCCTGCACCAATCCAAACAATTCAGACGTAGAAGCCTGGTAAAAACGAGTTTTTTTCTCCAGCCCAAGAGTGCGGATCGCCTCAAGGATGCGAAGAGCTCCAAGCGCGTCGGAGTTAGCAGTGTACTCAGGCTCTTCAAAACTCACAGCTACGTGAGATTGTGCCGCGAGGTTGTAAATCTCATCTGGCTGGACTTTTTGGATTATCCGCACCAAACTTAAGGAATCAGTCATATCACCGAAATGAAGGAAAAAATTACACTCTGGGTCATGCTCATCTTTATAAAGATGATCTATACGATCTGTGTTAAATAATGAAGTTCTGCGTTTAATCCCATGAACCTCATAACCTTTATCAAGAAGAAATTCAGCTAAGTACGAACCATCTTGACCAGTCACACCAGTTATTAACGCTACTTTTTTTTCATTTTCCATTATATCAAGAGTCCAATATCATTTAATTTGCGCGTACCTATTCAAAATCCGAAAATTTCACTGCAGAATTTTTATCAATATTTCTTACTAAGGTCTTTCCGATAACATCATAAAGATACTTTGGTGGTATGCCATAACCGGGACGTACGGATCTGACCATTGTTTCGGTAATTTTTTCTCCACGCGCAGCAGACTTTACAAAATAAAGTGATCTTCGGAATTTTACATTTCCTTCTTCGCTCGATTTTCTACCGTAATTAACAGACCCTGTAGCCCTCCATGCCGTTTTACTGTCTCGACAGAGATTGCTCAGCTGCTCTGGCTCTAATGAAAAACTATCGTCAGGGCCACCACCACTTCGATCAAGTGTGAAGTGCTTTTCGATTATCGAAGCGCCAAGAGCTACACTTGTTATCGCGGTTGTATTATCCAATGTATGGTCAGAGAGACCGGCAACACATCCAAAACGCTCTATCATGTTACTTATAGTGTAAAGATTATAATCCTCAGCGGGCGCTGGATAGCCGCTGACGCAATGCAGAATAGCTAGTTCTTTACAACCACCTTCACGAGCGGCGATGACCGCCTCTTGGATTTCCTCTTCGTCTGCCATACCGGTAGAGATGATCATCGGCTTACCTGTAGCTGCTACGTAGCGGATTAACGGCAGATCTATTGCTTCAAACGATGCGATTTTGTATGCCGGTGCGTTCAAGTCTTCTAGGAGATCCACTGCAGTGGAATCAAAGGGTGAGCTGAAGATAGTAATGCCAACTTTAGCCGCGTGTTCGAACAGTGGTTTATGCCATTCCCATGGCATATGAGCCTCTTGGTAGAGTTCGTAGAGTGTTCGCCCATCCCACAATCCCCCTTTGATTTTAAACTCATCTGCATCGGAGTCCAGCGTGATTGTGTCGGGCCGATAGGTTTGTAGTTTGACAGCATCGGCACCAGCCTTAGCGGCCTCATCAATTATTTTGATTGCAGTTTCCAGCTTGCCGTTATGATTGGCAGAGAGCTCAGCAATTATATAAGGTGGCTGATTCTGGGAAATTTCTCTGCCGGATATAAAAATTCTCGGTTCTTTCATAATTTAATCCTCAAATCGTGCTTGCCACTCGCTGCTCAAAAGGCCAAAGCACACAACATCATGAAACTTGCTGGCATCACAGTGTTGCTCTCGCAGACGACCCTCTTCGGTAAAGCCCAGGCTCTTATGAAAGGCTATCGAACGGGTATTAACCCCAAGCACCTCTCCACATACCTTGTGAAGCCTTAACTTTGTGAAAGCATAGTCGAGCGCCTGCTTGCCCAAGTCACGGCCGCAGCCCTTGGGGGCATCAGGGGCCATATAGAACCCCCAGTCTGCCACATTAGCACAACCGGTCCGTGTAATATTAACAAAGCCTTGTGCTTTACATCCTTGCTCATAAATCAAAAGCTCCACCCTCGGGTCCGTGCTCGAACTGGCGTACCAAGCGCAATGCTCATCCATTGGTATTTCGTGGGTGGAGTACATGTAGCGTCGAATTTCTGGATGGTTACGCCAGCTTAGCACTTGTTCAAGGTCTGACTCCTCCATCGGCCTTAGCCTATGTTCATTCATAAACATTACCTTTCCATTGTCCTTACAACACTGAGAGCCCCGTGACCATCTGTGATACCTGCAGCAGCCTTACTCATACATATGAGCCGAGTGGGGTTTGATAACTCTTCTAATATTGATGGCAGCATTGGTTCGACTAGTGACGGTTCTTCTATCACTCTCGCTGCACCAACCATTTCTAGCGCCTTGGCTCCAGTCACTTGATTCTCTGCTAGTACGATTAGCATCGACGGAAGCCCCAAGCAACTTCGCTCCCATGAAGTGCCACCAGCAGCACCTATGGACAAGTCGGCCAGGAACATTCGCGCTGCCATCTCCTGCACATTCACGCTTACCATAGCTTTAAATGGCGACTGCGCCGCTTCCCAGCGAACTTCATCCAGGTAAGGCGCAGCAGCACCCATAATGATATCCAGTTCAATACCAGCAGGTAGTGACGACTGTGCAAGTGCTGCAAGTACCTTGCCGGTAACGTTGGTGCGATCAATTCCACCCAAAGAAATTAAAATACGCTTAATTTTTGGGTTCTCACGACGTAACAAGCTTTTCTCTCTTAGCGCTGCAAATTCAGGTCGTAACAACGCAAAACAAGGGCCGATCAATCGCTGGCACTCTGTAGGTAATAGCCCATCATAATCCGATGCAAAGCGACCAAGGTTCTGATCCAGCAGCAATCTGCATTCATGGGGCCGATTCGCCAGATCGTCGATCACCATGATTTTTTGCGCTGCGTTTGAAAGGGCACGTTCCCACTTTGCATCCAGTGCATAGTTGTCTACGACCAGCCAATCCGGTTTCATTGGCAAAATCGCGTCCAGCGTTTGATTAGCATCCTCTTGCCAAGATGCGCCCAGCCAGTGTTCGTAGACGTCGGATGTGTTGTTTTTCTGCTGCGGCGGTGTGTCGGTTGGTGCCGGTAACAGGGTTAGGCTGTAGCCTTTGCTGATGATTACATCACCTAGATGACCTAGGTGCTCTCGGCAAATAAACCAACAATGGTGGCCTTGGCGGGTCAGTTCATCGGCCAGGGTCAGGCAACGCATAACGTGGCCGGTACCGATTCGGATAGAGGCGTCAGCCCGAAATGAGACTCTCAATGAAGGAAAACCGCCGCAATTGATTTAACATCTGCCGAAACTAGCCTGCGACCGAACCAACCGGACTCTCTCGCGGCTTGAATTATAAGGACAATCAACAGAATGCCGGAACAAACCACTATATCGTTACGAGAAATACACTTTGAACAAACACTAGCAGCAAAGATTGCGATACTCAGCTTCACCATATCGACCAGCCGCCGTCTGCAACCAAAGTTTGTCCCGTAACAGCACTGCTGGACGAAGCGATTAGAAAATCGAGCGGACCGGCCAGCTCATCTTCCGCAAGCATACGTGCCGAAGGTGTTAATACCGCATAGCGTTCCTTAAAAGCATCATCTACCCTACCTTCCACACCGCCATATGCTATACAGTTCACTCGAACGCCTTTGCTGGCCATCCGCACGGCAAGCTCTTTAGTCAAATGGCTAAGCGCAGCTTTGGCTACACCATACTGTATAGGTGATTGCTTGGGATAGTCTTCGTATAAGTAAGGATTGCTGGCTACAACACCATATTGAGAGCCTATATTTGTAATCGTTTTCAGCTCGCCTGGTTGCGCGTGAAAAAGACCCATAGAAAGTTCATAAGGCACTACCACATCCATCAAATACTCGGCCATGAAGTCTTCGCGACTGGTTTGCCCAAAGGCATCTGTTTTCAGCGATTCAAGGCTACGGGCATTATTAACTAGATGATTGATGCTATATCCCTTTTTCGCCAAAACCTCTAATAACTCTTTAACTGCCGAACGACCGGTAAGATCCGAAGCAATTGCCACAAGGCCACTTGGTTTGCCGAACTCTTCAATGAGAGCGTCTCCACGAACCTGTGAGGTCGTAGTGAAAATAACTCTCCACTTCTTCATTAGAAAATGCATAACAAACTTGCGACCAAACTTACCTGTTCCGCCCGTAATCATAATTGTCTGAGTCATGCCCCCCCCTTTCTAACAATTGAACAACTAATTCGTTAAAGGATCTAGGCGAAGTGACCGACTGATTCCAGACTCCTTCAAGGAACATCTCGAGGGCTGTCTTAAAAGCATTGAAAGAGTCACTGAACACTAAATCCTTGAACCCTCTCGTTCCAACAACTCTAATCGAAATTGGGGATACGCCATCCCCTACAGCAAAGAAGGCCGTCTGTATGCCGCTGCGCCAGTCAACAAGAAGCGATCCAGGAGTATTGTCATGCAATCTATTGACAACGCCCCCACTGAAACTCACTGGCTGATCAGATTCAGGAAGCATGTTCAGCACGGGTTCGATTATGTGTACTGCGTACTTATTCCAGGACTTAGGCGTGAAAGCGACGATTTTTCTTATTTCACCAATTTTCTCACGGTCTTGCTGTGACAGCATCAACTCCTGACTGAACCTCAAAGCTGAACAAGTAAATATCTGCCCAGGGTACTGTTCGAGTTCATACAGTTTTTCAAGGTCGGCCATTGACAGCGCAATTGGCTTATCAATATATATCGGCAAACCGGCTTTCAAAAAAGGAGCCGCGAATTTAAGGTGGCACTCGGCATCATCCCTGGCAAGCAAAACTGCATCGACCTCACCGATCATAGCTTCTGGAATCGGAACCACTTTGGAGATATTTGCAGCCTTCGCTATCATCTGGGAAAGCTTTTCATCCTGTGTCCACACAGATACAACTTCAGCTCTCGAAATTCGACTTTCCGGCCACTGCTGTAACTCAAGATACCGCGGAATTACCGGAAAGCCACATAACTCCATAAACTCTGGATTATACCCGTTAAAAATAGCACTCCAGGAATAGGGATGGCCATTACCTTCTGACAGTCCGAGCACGCCTAACTTAATACTCATAGCCTCCATAACCCCGGATTGATGAAATTTATATCAGTCGACTGTATGCTTTCTGGTACTCGGGGAGTTGAAGTGTTAGCTGCAGACACAATGTCCCGCATTTGCTCAGGTGTATCCACACCAACCACTATTTTATTAATTTCCGAATACTCACTCAGAAAACCCAGACAAGCCTGCAAATGAGATAATTGCTGGTCGGAGACCCAGGTGTCATACTCGGATAAAAGTTTTTGCCATGGTTTGAAATATTCAGGCCGCTTCACTGCTGGCATCAATAGTAACCCTTGTAGAAAAGCAGATCGTATATGAACCTCCGCACCCTGTTTGGTTAACTTTTCAAGCCAACCGGAATTCGCTAAGCGTCGGTCTAGGATATTCATCGGTGCCTGAACCAGGTCAAAATCGAAATCAGTTAGTTTGTCTAGATCGTCTGGCCCGTACACTGAAATGCCGATTTTTCCTACCAACCCCTGCCTCTTAAGATTAACAAGAGCCTCGTAAAGCTCACCACCGCTTGACTGAAGCAGGTCCAGAGGCCGGTGCAGGAGTAACCCATAGAGCGAATCGCATTTGAGGTTCGTGAGTGATCGATCAATACAACGATTTACCCAACTTGCTGGCTTTTCGATGCAGTCTGTACCTGGAAGAACTTTCGAAATCACCTTAAAATTTTCGATACCAGCACGACCTAGTACCTCTTCGCTAGTACCGTAGGCCGCAGCAGTATCTAGTGTGTCCACGTTCAACTCACGTGCGAGGCTAATAATATCTTGAGAAGTGTTCTCTGGAACACGACCGCTTGCGTTAGCTACGCCATACACCAAACCGAACTGTGCGGTGCCCAATGCAATTTTCATCACGATAATACTTTACGCAAACACCCAACCACTGTGTCCTGTTGCACATCAGTCAGCCCATGATACATTGGCAGGCTGAGCGCTTCGCTATAATAGCGCTCGGCTATAGGGAAATCGCCTTGCATAAAACCCATTTTCTGGTAGTAGGGTTGGGTATGCACCGGAATGTAATGTAGGTTTACACCAATTCCCTGCCCGCGTAGGCATTCAAATACCTCACGATGGGTTTTGCCGATTTTGTCCAGCTGCAGGCGAATCACATATAAATGCAGTCCCGAATAACTGCCAGGATGCTGCCAAGGGGTTTTAACCGGCAATTCTTTCAGTAACCCATCATAACGTTTTGCTAAGTCATGGCGGAGGGCGACAAACGTATCTAGCCGTTCTGTCTGACTGATCCCGAGCGCTGCCTGTAGTTCGGTCATTCGGTAGTTGTAACCGAGTTCGACCTGCTGGTAGTACCAAGGCCCATCTGGCTCATGGGTCATACGGTTCTGGTCGCGGGTAACACCGTGGCTGCGGTAGAGGTTCATGTTTTCTGCCAATTGGTCATCATTCGTCAGCGCCATGCCGCCTTCTGCGGTGGTGATGATTTTCACCGGATGGAAGCTGAAAACCGTTATATCACTATAACGGCAGTTGCCGATATATTCACCCTGATACTTGCCGCCAATAGCGTGAGACGCATCTTCAATGATCTTGAAGCCATACCGCTGTGACAACCCATGAATTGCATGCATATCGCAGGGCTGGCCGCACAGATGCACAACGACTAGTATTTTAGGCAGTTTGCCTTCCCGTTCGGCAGCAATCAGCTTCGCTTCCAATGCCTTGGGGCAGAGGTTGTAGGTAATCGGGTCGATATCGACAAAATCGACCTGCGCCCCGCAATAGAGACCACAGTTGGCCGAGGCGACAAATGTGATAGGGGTAGTCCACAGCCAATCAGCCTGACCGAGCCCAAGAGCCATACAGGCTATATGCAAGGCGCTGGTAGCACTATTTACAGCTATCGCATGTTTAGCCCCTACCTTGTTGGCAACCGTCTGTTCGAACAGTGGCACCTTCGGCCCTTGCGTCAGAAAGTCAGACTGAAGCACCTCGACAACCGCATCAATATCTGACTGGATAATTTCCTGTCGGCCGTAAGGGATCATCAGATACTCCCGATCTTCTCACGGTTGGCATCAATCCAGACCTGCAATTCAGCATTACTCATCCACTCGGCATTATTTTCGCTGGAGTAAACGAAACCCTCCGGTACTTTCTGCCCGTCTTTAATGCGATTAGCGTCTAGCCCCCAACTGTTTATCTGCGGTAAAATTTTATAGTGTTCAGGATACTCATAAGTAAAGAATGCATCTTCGGTTCCGATCATCTGCTCATGCAGTTTTTCGCCTGGACGAATACCGACAACTTCCTGTTTTGCTTCCGGCGCAACTACCCGAGCCAGATCAGTAACCTTCATTGAAGGAATTTTTTTCACGTATATTTCGCCGCCGATCATATCTTCAAAAGCATGCCAGACCAACTCGACACCCTGCTCTAGCGATATCATAAAACGGGTCATCCGTTCATCGGTAATAGGCAGTGAGCCTTTGTCTTTGATCGACATGAAGAATGGAATGACTGAACCACGGGAGCCCATTACATTGCCGTAACGAACAACAGAGAAACAAGTCCCTTTACCTCCAGCATAATGATTACCGGCCACAAACAACTTATCTGACGCTAGCTTTGTAGCACCGTAGAGGTTAATCGGACTGCTCGCCTTATCAGTCGATAAAGCCACTACACCTTTAACTTTCTTATCTATACAGGCATCGATAACGTTCATTGCACCATTGATATTGGTCTTAACGCATTCAAATGGATTGTACTCGGCTGTGGGTACTATCTTAGTAGCAGCGGCATGAACAACATAATCAACACCATCCAACGCACGGTAAAGACGATCACGATCACGCACGTCACCGATAAAAAAACGCACACGAGGGTCGTCTTGGTAGTTTTTGGCCATGTCCCACTGTTTCATCTCATCACGTGAGAAGATAATTATTTTCTTGGGGTTGTACTTTTCTAATGTCATTGGAACAAAAGTGTTACCGAATGAACCTGTACCGCCTGTAACTAGAATTGTTGCATTGGTTAGCATTAAGGTTTCCTTTTCTGTTTCAATTCGGTAAATCAGCGGTTCCAGATACCTCTGGTATCTATAACTTTAGCGTTGATATTCCGATGATCGATAGCTTTAAAGTGATGATGATCTACAAGCAATACTATCAATTCCGAGGACTCAAGGGCAGTCACGATACTCACGAGCTCTACCGCATCCTGGAGCTTTATTGGTAGTTCTTTGATGTTTGGCTCAACAACCAGGGTCCGCCCAGGGTGTAGTTCCGCTAGCGTTCTCGCTATTTCTAATGCCGGGCTCTCCCGCAGGTCATCTATGTCTGCCTTAAATGCCAAACCGAAGCACGAAACTGTCACCTCTTTAGCGGTTTTATCAGGATGCTCGAGCAAATACTCGGCAAGCGCCATCTGAATTTTTTTAATTACCCAATTTGGCTTTGAGTCGTTTACTAATCGGGCAGTCTCTATCAGGCGCGCTAAGCCTGGTGTTTTACTTACAATGAACCAGGGGTCTACAGCTATACAATGCCCACCTACACCAGGGCCTGGCTGAAGTATGTTTATACGCGGGTGCCTGTTCGCCAAGGTGATCAGTTCCCAGACATCAATTTCAAGCTGATCGCAAACCATCGATAACTCGTTTGCAAAAGCTATCTGAACATCTCGACAGGAGTTCTCAGTGAGTTTCGCCATTTCAGCCGTACGTGCGTTTGTGATTACACACTCACCTTCGACGAACGCCTTGTAGAGTTCGACAGCCCTCTTCGAGCACATGTCTGACATTCCACCAATCACACGGTCATTTTGGACAAGCTCTCTTACAACGTGACCCGGTAAAACTCGCTCAGGACAGTGCGCAATTGAAACATCTGCATTTTCACTAAGCTGTTGCGGAAATCTCAGATCAGGACGAGAGTTTGCCAACCACTCAGCCATCTGCTCCGTCGCCCCAACTGGTGAGGTAGACTCGAGAATCACCAAATCGCCTTTTTTCAAAACTGGAGCTATAGCCTTAGCAGCTTTCTCTATGTACCCGAGGTCCGGCTCTGGAATTTCTGAACCATTCGACTTGAAAGGTGTTGGCACTGCAATCAGAAATGCATCCGCAGGCTCAGGTATTGTAACTGCCTTGAGGTAACCCTCTTTAACAGCTGAGCGGACAATAATATCCAGTTCTGGCTCAACGATATGAATTTCGCCGCGGTTAATTGTATCGACAGTTTTTTGGTTTACGTCTACTCCTATTACCTTCTTCTTTCGCGAGGCAAACATAGCCGCTGTTGGCAGTCCAATATAGCCAAGACCGATAACGGAGATCGTTTCAAAGCTCATATAGCTTCCTTAAATACTTAAAAAATTCAAGATACGTTTGCACGCCTGGCCGTCACCATACGGGTTGTGGGCGCGCGACATGGCTGCGTAGGCATTTTCGTTTACAAGAAGGTTTATCACTTCCTCGACAATCAGATCTACATCAGTACCCACCAGCTTTACCGTACCAGCATCCACAGCCTCGGGACGCTCAGTTGTGTCGCGCATGACCAAAACTGGCTTACCCAGAGACGGAGCTTCCTCTTGTATTCCACCGGAATCCGTCAATATCAGGCAGGACTGCATCATAAGGTATACAAATGGTAAATAGTCTTGCGGGGGTATCAAATGAACGTTACTGCAGTCCGCCAGAAGCCGATTTACAGGTTCCTGCACGTTTGGATTTAGATGAACCGGATAGACTACTTGGCAGTCATCACGCTCGCTCGAGAATTTCCGCAGAGCCTCACAGATACGCTCAAACCCACCACCAAAACTTTCTCGTCGATGGCCCGTTACCAAAACTAGTTTCTTGTGTGTGCCCAGCATGGGGAATAATGCAGCTAACTCATCACGCAACTGGGCATCATTATCTAGTTTGTGCTTTACCCATAAAAGCGCATCAATAACCGTGTTGCCAGTCACTGAGATATCAGAAGCGGGAATACTCTCGTTGAGCAAATTTTGTCGTGAAGTTTCGGTCGGTGCAAAATGATAACGCGTTAGCGCACCCGTCAGCTTACGGTTACCTTCCTCTGGCCATGGAGAGTATATATTTCCTGTCCGAAGACCCGCCTCAACATGACCGACTGGTATTTGTTTGTAATAGGCAGCCAGCGCTGTAGAAAAGGTTGTCGCTGTATCTCCGTGCACTAGAACCACATCCGGCCGGAAGTCATCCAGCACACTCTCCATCCCTTTTAAGATCCCGGACGTAACATCGCTCAAAGTTTGCCCAGGCCTCATAAGATTCAGATCATATTCGGGTTTGATCTCGAACAGATCAAGCACTTGGTCAAGCATTTCACGGTGCTGAGCCGTTACGCATACACGCGATTCGAAACGTGTGTCAGCGGCGAGTGCGCGGACCAACGGGGCCATCTTGATAGCTTCTGGACGTGTACCGAATACTGTTAAGACTTTTTTCATTTACTAATAAACACCTAGCGTGAATCTCTTCGCTCTGTGAGCTAACGCCTACAAATTTTCAATGAGACTTATAATACATTGCTATCTCTTCGAGATAGTTTCAAAAACCTTGCTGTTTTTCTAAACGCTAACACTTTCTATATAAAACTACTTTAGTTTCCGATAAGGGCCACTTATTAATATAAGCCCGCCTTACCTATAAGAGCGCCTCGTACTCTTTCAAAATATTCGCTTGAAAGCTTTCAGGTATGCGATTCCAATCTAAAACCTGAACAAGAATCGGAATGGTTGATTCTTGTAATAAATCTTTGAAAATTCCTAATTCGCTAAGATCAAGCATTCCATCGCCATCCGGGAGCACAACCAAATCGAGGTCGCTACCCTCGTGCGCCATACCATTAACACGGCTACCATAAGCCCAAACTTTAACGGGCTTTGTAAACGACCTTTTAGCTAGGCGGATAATTTCCTTGTGATCTTTATCTCTAAGCAGCATCTATAACTTTTGCCAACCGTTTAGCATCAACAATAAATTTAGGGATCAACAGCAGCGTTGTGTTAGCGAGTTTTTCACCATAGTCATGACTCGTGGAATTCCGATTATCCCTATACTGCAACCATCTTTCTGCTTCTTCAGCAGTGATCAGACCATGCAATGCTGCATGACGAAATATATCTTTGAAATAAAGCTCATCAGCAGCTTTATTACTGTGAAAGAAAGGTCTCAATCGTTTTTTAAGTAACTTACCCGACTGCTCCAATATAATTTCAAACTCTTTGATGGTCGCTGAGCGATAGAGTTCAAATTCGATGCTTTCAGCTTGTGAAGCATTCAACATTTCGAACGCACGCTCTAGGGCAGATATACATTTCACATAAAAAGCTGTGTCAATTTTCAGATCGCTCATCGATAGCACTTCTCTACTAAAATCAAAAATATCAGGACGAACCTCAAGAAAGTCTTTATCGCCGTTATTATAAGTTTTCAATGATACCCAATTTTGACTTTTAGTTCTCAACACTCACTCTTCGATTCTTGATTGAATATCCGCAATTTCAGCCTTTAAGCGCTCGTACTCTTCCACCTTCCGTTTTAAGAATCGCGCAGTGATTAACCCCTTATCTGAAATGCCTTTGAGTGTAAGAAGATATAAGTAACCGGCTTTGTTATTTGAACGCTTGAAGTTTTCCGCTTTAACCAAGCCACGCTCTATAAGTGCAGACAATACGTAGTTGGTTTTACCCACACTCACCCCCAGCTGCGAAGCCAGTTCGCGCTGTGAAATATCAGGTCGTTCTTCTATTAATTGAAGGACACGGTAGTCAAGTTCAAGGGTATCGCTGTTTTGACTCATTTAGGCACGCTACTGCCCCTGCTTGCCACAGTGCGGTTACATTTAAAACGGTTGTTCAATCTATGAACATAGACTAACAAGATTGTAATAACTTTACAAAGTGACTTTGGTGATATCGATAACAAAAGAAGGGATAACTAAGGCTCATCAATTCTCTGACGGGATGGAAAGCAAGTTGACGACACCTACGGGAAAACAAGCCTTTGTTGCCCTTTTGATAGGAATTCAATGACACCCTATGTTGATTTGTAGTTCTCGACACTCACACCCAACCGCGAAGCCAGTTCGCGCTGTGAAATATCTGGGCGCTCTTCAATTAACTTAGGCTAAGGTGGTTGTCTAACTAAATGTTATTATTTAGGGGCTATAGGCAATTATCAGAGTCTCGCTCTAGCTTTTTCAATTTTTGCCATAGAACAGATTTAGGGAGATCGATGCTCATAGCTTCCATACATTGTTCGAGTCGTTTCGGTGTTTCAGTCAGGTAGGTAAGTGACTTTTTCAAATCTTGCATAATTGAAGACCCATAGGCTGCTTCAGCTTTGGATATGGCCTGACTTAGCTCTCTCTTTGATAAACCCAACATCGATAAATCAATAACATCCCTAGAATAAACCGCGCGATCAGCCCAACGATCTGAATTGGCCAGTAACTTTGTAACCGCCATATCAAGCCTACTCAATATGGATACTCCACAAATCCTTGAGTCTGCATCAGGCTTTTGAATTTCTACCCTTCCCTCATTCACAATTTCAAATTTAATAAATGCACTTTCGCTAATCCTCACTACCATACGAATTCCATACTGGTCCATGCGCACTCGATCAATATCCAACCCTTCTTGATGCTCTTTAAAAAGCCCCAAACCCAACTGGTGTCCTTTCGCAACTTCTCGCAGAGCGCGATAACCTTCCTTACTAGAGACCACAAAATCTATATCAATAGATTCTCGGTATTCTCCATAAGCAAGGGCGATAGCAGTTCCTCCACCAAAAAAGCACTCACTCATATCAAAGAGATCTGTATTAATCGCTGCAAGTACTCTTGCAATCAGCTGATGATGAGGTCTTTTAAAATGACAACCTTCATGGTTCATGCAAATGCCCTATTTAAATTTGCCATCAATAACCTTTCAGCTCGTGTCATATCATTTTCATCAAGATGACGGGCGTTTCGCTCGTACATAGCATGTGCTTCGAAAGGTTTAAGGTAGTCTCTGCCTGTAATATGCCAAGAGAGCTTTTTAAGTTCAGGGTAGTCATCCAGCCGAATGATCACAGGAATAGAGTCTTCTTGATCAACTTTGCGCGCCCCAACTTTTGACGTATCAGTCAACGTTAACTCCAGATTCAAAGCAGCTACTACGGCGAGGTAGCTGTTCAAACTTGACCCTCCCTCACCTTTCTCAATTCGATGCAATGTAACTCTTGAAATACCTGAAGCACCTGACAATGCTTCAGCGGTTACGTTCAAGCGTTTTCGTTCTTGCTTTATTGCTATCCCAATATTTTCAGCGTCCACTTAAAACACCATATTTGTTTCATATAGTTTGCAATATAGTATATTTGATAAATTTTTGAAACATTTTATCTCTGTAAATTTTTTAAAACAGAATCCACATTTTGTGGTCTACACTTAAACCATCACGATACAGGGAGGTAGGTGATGGACGTAAATCAGTTCTTAGATGATTTGATGGCGCAATTAGACGGCGCCTTTGCAGAAAATACCCTCAAAGCTTATCGCAGTGACTTTAAACACTTTGCCAACTGGGCAATATCAAAAGGACTTAATCCTCTTCCACCCCAAGCTTCAGATCTAGCACTTTACATTGAAGAGATGTCTCAATTTCAAAAAAGTGCGACTATTCGGCGCCGCATAGATACTTTGGGGTCTATCTGCTTTTTTGCGGGCTTCAATAGCCCAACGAAAACACCAGAGGTTAAAATTGCACTGAAAAAGATGCATCGTAAAATCGGTAGGCAGCAGAAACAGGCTCACCCTCTGACACTCGACCTTCTTGAGCAACTTTTAAAAAAATGTGACTCCTCTCTAGCCGGCCGGCGCAATGAACTGCTGCTTAGAATCGGTTATGAGACCATGCGCCGCTCCTCAGAGATCTGTTCATTCTGTTTTGAGGATTTAAAGACACTGCCAAATGGCCACTTTGCATTAAACCTTAAACGCTCTAAAACCGATCAATTAGGCGATGGCAAACTCATCCCTATAAGCGATCTACTAGCAACCAAGATAACCAAATGGAAGCGTCGAATTGGGGCTACAGAGGGACGCATTCTGCGATCCATACGTAAAGACAACAAAACCCTAGGTGATAAACTCAACCCAGCATCCATCAATATTATTCTGGTCGATTTGCAATACCGGGCTAGGCGTCGAGACCTTCCACACTTAAGCGGCCACTCGTTTCGGGTGGGTGCTGCGCTAGATATGTTGAATGCAGGCGTGCCGTTAGAAAAGATTATGTTGCGTGGCGGATGGCGGAAAGAGACAACAACATTAAGGTATCTGCAGAGCTGGGTCGATAACGTAAACCCAGCCGAACTTCATATCGAAGAGTGTACGCCGGTTTGGGAGGTAACAGCCTTTAACTAATAGCCGACAGTTCGACAGACATCTTTTGCCAACGCCCTAACAACTCCATCAAAACAAACGCTCTCTGTTCACCGTCGTACTCTATAAACACTGCTTGCAAGTCTTTGAAGGGGCCATCACTTATAGAAACCTTATCGTCTTTTCTGAATGACTGTTCGGCATCAGTGTGGCGTAACTGTGCACGAATGGCATTTACAACATCTTTTGGGACGATTGCAGGCTCGCTACCAAAACTAATTAACTTTGCCACACCACGAGTTGAACGAATTGGGCGCCAATTACTCTCTTCTTTGGAAAGAAAGATGAACAGGTAGCCTGGAAAGAGAGGGGCTTCGACTTCGACCCGTTTACCCTTTTTTATTTGCTCAGTTTTCAGCAAGGGTAGGTAAGTTTCAAAACCCTGCTGTTCCAACTCTGCTTGAGCCTTAAGAAGTTGGCCAGGCTTAGATTGAATCACGAACCAGTTGAACATAACGAAGTCCTAAGAACAAAATATGAGACTATTATAAACAAAAGAGAACGTGTATTGGCCAGTCGATAGACTCGCCTGATATGAAAAAAGTGAAGCCCGTATACCAATCATTGGCACCGGGCTTCAACGCTGCATTTAGTCATCCTGACCACCAAGTTCCTTTTGGTTTACACATCCTTGTGCATGCATCGTATTATTAGAGTAGTAAAGATTTATAATTAAGCCAGTAAATTTCTAATATTTTTTAATTAATTTAAAAAACAGAGAAGAATCTGACTTTTCTACCCAGAAAGAAGGACCTTCACATTCTTATCATGCAAAGCTCACAGCCAATTTTCCACACGTAAACCAGGCACTCGAACAAACTCTTTTTCATTATTGGTTACCAAGATAAAACCCTCAGATCTTGCATGCCCCGCAATCATTAAATCGTAGGGTCCAATCGGAGTTCCTTTATTAGCAAGTTCTGTACGAAGCTGACCGCTATGAACAGCAGCTTCACTGTCAAAGGGAATAACATCCATACGTGCAACAAAACCCTCTAAAACTCTTAAATTTTTTTCCGGATTACCTGAACGTTCAGCACCAAAAATCAGCTCCATATAACTTACACTCGAGATACACATCTGACCGTAATGTTGCTTAAAACGACTTCTAACAACTTCGGGTTTATTCTTAATCGTGTAGATTACGATATTTGTATCGAGCATGTACTTGAGCATTAGAGACTTTCCCTTGCTTGACCCTCAGGCTGATCTCGCACTTCCATAAAATCCTCTGTTACAGCCTCACCATCGAACCAACTATCCCAACCCTCACCTGAGGGAACAACTAACCTGGCACGTCCCATAGCTATAATATCTACTTCTTTTACACTATCCGGTAATGCCACCTGCTTTGGAAACCTAACAGCTTGAGAGGTATTACTTTTAAAAATCCGAGCACTCTGCATCAACGAACTCCTCAACTAATTAATAAATAAAACAGTAAACCCGCATCTTGTATATGTCAATTGTATATCCCAATTTTACTAAACCCAAAAAAGCGAAGCCCGGATACCAATCATTGGCACCGGGCTTCATCGCTGCGTATTGTCATCCTGACAACCAAATTCACTTTGGTTTACACATCCTTGTGCATGCAACGTATTATTAGAGTAGTAAAGATTTTTAATTACGCCAGTAAAATTCCAATTTTTTTGAATTAGTTTTAAATCAGTAAATTCAATTTCAACTCAAATGCGTTTCATTGCCATTTTATAAACCGCATTGCGTTCTCTTTTACCTACAGCAACTACCACGACCGTGACTATCTCATCTCTAACTTCATAGACTAGTCTAAAACCGGCCTGCCTTAGTTTGATCTTGTAACGATCTTTTACGCCAGATAGCTTACTACTGGGAATGCGCGGATTCTCTAGACGCTCAACCAACTTCTTCTTAAATTGCTCCTTCACTGATGGAGAGAGGGCATCCCACTCTTTTTTAGCATCTTGGCGGAAGGCTAACTTATAGCTCATTAATATCAACCTCGATGATTGGTTGATCAACACGCTGATCAGCAATCATGTTCAGTTCGATATCCTCAAGTCGGTCTGTTATCTCCTCCCAAGCTGCAGCTGGGATACAGTAAAAATCAGGTTCATTACGGTTAAGCACAGCTACAGGAAAGCCATCACCCTGAGCAACAACTACGCTAGGATTTTTCTTAAGCTCAGAGATACTTACACAGAGATCAGCTAAAACTTGGCGCGGCATACAACCTCCTAAAAATAATTTTTATAAATATAAACTTTTGAAAATAAAAGGACAACAATAAGACCTATTTAAAGCTCTTTAAATAGGTCTTATCATAATAACGCGTTTAAAAAAGCGAAGCCCGGATACCAATCATTGGCACCGGGCTTCATCGCTGCGTATTGTCATCCTGACAACCAAATTCACTTTGGTTTGCACTTCCTTGTACAAGCAACGTAATACAAGAATAGTAAAGATTTTGAATAGCGCCAGCAGAATCCGAATTTATTTCAAAAAAATCGAAAAAACTTAAAAACGAGGTTTACGCGCCTATCTCTTTAAGGTGTTCTTCTAACCATTCAACTGAGGCTGTATGAACCTCATCAACACTTCTACCAACCGTTTCGATAGCAGGGCTGACAACCACCTCAACTGTGCCAGAGTGTTTCACAAAACCCTTGCCGGGCCAGAAGCGCCCAGCGTTGTGAGCTATAGCCACTAATGGAACTTCGCTTGCAACGGCCAGCATGGCACCGCCTTTATTCCAGCGGCCTAACTCACCAACAGGTAAACGTGTACCCTGAGGAAATATAAGAATTGGAATTTTACGTGACAGCTTATCTTTTCCCTGTTCAAGCAGTTGCTTTAGAGCGCCACGTTTTGCACTTCTGTCTAGGGCAATAGGTTCCAACATAGCAAGTGCCCAGCCAAAGAAGGGAACTTTCAAAAGCTCTTTCTTCAGCACCACGACCTGCGGGCTAATCAGCAACTGAAAATAGATCGTCTCCCACTCGCTCTGATGGTTAGAGATAGCCACATAGGCGCCATCTTTTGGGAGGTTTTCACGCCCTTTTACATCCACTTTAATCCCGCAAGTTACGCGCAACCAAAAGATGTAGAACTTATTCAGCTGAGTAAAAAAGATGAAACGCTGACGGAAAGGTAAAAACTTACCAACGATCAAACAGAGTGATGCATAAATGATGGTCGCTGGATAAAAAGCAGCGTAGTAAAGCAGAGAACGTATAAAAGAGATCATAGTGCTGAGCTTAGCCTCCAGTCACTGGCGGAAAGAAGGCGATTTCGTCACCATCTTTGATTGGTTGTGAGCGCTCACACATTTCGTGATTTACTGCGTTCAAAATAGTGGAACCATTAATGACAGAACTCCAAACTTCACCATGCTTGGCACTCAGAGCGCCAACTAGTTGATCGAGGTTTTCAACTCCAGCTGGCAGTTCCAGCGTCTCTTCAGAGCGACCAATCTTATCTTTGAGGCTGGCGAAATAGACAATCTTCAACATAAAAGTTACTCAGCAAGGTAGTGGCCAGATTTACCACCCTTCTTCTCTACAAGGCGAACCTGGTCAATCACCATCGCTTTATCAACCGCTTTACACATATCGTAAAGGGTCAAACCTGCAACTGACACCGCGGTAAGTGCTTCCATCTCAATGCCAGTTTGGCCACTGAGCTTACAAATTGCTTCAATATCAACGCAATTTTCAGCCTGATTGGGGGTTAACTCGACTTTCACGCTACTCAACATCAAAGGATGGCACATTGGAATCAAATCAGAGGTGCGCTTAGCAGCCATGATACCAGCGATACGGGCAGTCGCTAAAACATCACCTTTTTTATGACCACCTGAAACAATCATCTCAAGCGTATTAGGCTCCATTGTTACACGTCCAACGGCACGCGCTTCTCGAAAGGTCACTTCCTTCTCAGACACATCGACCATACGAGCCTGACCTTTAGAGTCGATATGAGTAAATTCAGACATCAATCCATTCCTACAAGTTCAGCTTCGGCTGCTTTGAAGTTTTCTACAGGTTTTGCATACATCGCTTTCAAGATATCACGTGCACTACCAGTCACTTGTTCTAGGCGTTGTTCCAGCAATGCCTGGCCCTCAGCATCGGTTTCTTGACCCGATGCCGCTAAATTCGTTAGCTGTAAACGATAGTTAAGATAAATCTGACGATCAATCTCCGCCGCAAGCGCATCGGCATCTTGGAAATCACCAGTGATGACATCGCCAAAGGCAACATGCACTCGACCTTTATTACCCACTATACCGCGAACGATACTCTGAATATCCTCGAACTCACCCTTAACGTAGTTACCGTCGGATGCTTTAGCGGCCAGCTCATTGGCTTTGGCTGCATCACAAGGATCTAGCTCATAAGAGATCGAAACAGGAACAATATTCAAGCGCTCGACCATTTCACTAAATGAACGCTGCTTGCGCTGTGACATATAGAACATCTTTAGCAGTGCTGGATCAGTCCTATCATTACCATCCTTCGCGCGGCCCTCACGCTGCGCAATCCAAACAGAGTGGCCAGTCTGAATGCTGTGGTCGATGTAGGATGATAGCTGCGTTAGTGCGGTCATCATCTCGCGTCCTTTAGCAGAACGATTCACAATAAATGACTTATTCAAACGCATTAAATCAGAAACATACGGCTTACGCAGAAGGTTGTCGCCAATCGCGATACGCGCTGTTTCCATTTTATTGTGGTAGAGCATCCAGTTAACAAACGCTGGATCCATCGCGATATCACGGTGATTCGATACAAAGAGGTAAGACTCATCATGAGCCAACTTCTCTATGCCACTACAGCTCACCTTAGTAGTACTGCGATTGATCATCTTGGCCATATAGGTAGAGACCAGTTCCTGAAAACCTTCGACAGAATCAATATCACTCAAGCGTGCCGCTAAAACCTGCTTAACCACTGGTCGTAAAAACCAGCCTGCCCATTTAGATGCTTTAGGGAATTGATACTTGGTTATCGCGTCGATGAATTCATTATCATGGAGAATATCAAAAAGAACCTGCCCAACTTCGTCATCGCGATAGGGGCGAATCTCTTTGTATGGGTCTTCTTGCTGCTTATCTGAGTCTTCTTGCAATTGGGCGTCTGTAGTCATTAGCGCTTCACGTATAGAGAAAGTCTGAACATTTTAAAGGTTTAAAGAGAAAGAAGCATCTTTAAAACATATCGCTACAGGTTTGCTGAAATTATAAAAACGCAGCTTTACTGTTAGACCTTAGTCTAAATTTTCAAAAAATTTATGCAGAACTCAAAAACCTGGACTATACATAATGGGACCTTCACGGATGGAGGGTTTGGAAACTCAACTTCGGTTATTTCCTACGTGTATCTCTGGAAAGGGAATTCCAAATACGAGATATACAAAATTGAGAGCTGGGGAGTTATCTAGCGCCGACGAACCAGCTTTTAATTCTTAAACCTTGGTAAAGACCAAGTGCTTGGCAAGGACTGTCAGGTTTCGAGAGCACAGTGAGCCTTGCTTTAAACTCTCAGTATGCCCCTAAAGTAAGGAAGCTGCGGGGGCATACACCCTTTTTACCTATCTTCTTTCTCATGCCAAATTCTTAGAATAGTAATTAAGTTATTGCTGATTAGATAACGCACGACGTATTGACCCACAAATAAATCTCTAACAGAGTTTGGCTTAGGGGCTTTGCTAACTGGAACACCGATCTCAGGGAATGTCATCAACAACTCCAATCGTTTTAATAGGAGTGTTATCACCCTTCGCGCTGCCGGTGGATCACTTAGAAAAATAAACTCTTTTAATCGAGCTAGGTCTCTAACCGCTGATTTTGAATATATTAATTTCAAAATTAAGCACCAGGGGTAGATAGTTCGTCTTCGGCCCCCCAGCTACGGATCCATTGATGCACATCGTCTCCATCCACAAATTCACCGTTTGCGACGGATTCAATGGCATCAAGAGTCTGCTGCCATCTTCGCTCTTCCAAAGCCTGCTTCTCTATAAACTCATTAAGGGCTTGCTTAATTACCGCCCCTTTTGACCTTTGAGTACTCGAAGCTAGCTGATCTATTTGCTTTTCCATTTCATCGCTTAGACGAACAGTTGTAACTCCCACTCCACACCTCCAAAAATACAATGTATTCATTGTAATACATTTACTCTCCCATTCAACTTTTGGCTAAAACTTCTCAATTTTTCACAAAAATTTGAATCTTGTGCTAAACCTTAAAGGGTAACCAAGGATGGGGACTTAAAGATGAAATGGGATTCAGGGCTATTTTGCCTACATACAATCTTACAGCTAAGAAACAGTCAAGCAGATCCGGTTCAGCTACAACATACATATGTAAACAGTGACGGTACGCTTGAAATTACAGATATCCAAAGAGCTCTTAAACAGCACGACTTCAAAGTTAAAAAGCAAACTTTAAAGCCAGAAGAGCTTAGAAATGAATTACTACCTGCCATTCTGATTGATCGAAGTGGCTCGCCGTTTGTACTACTTAACCAGAAAATTCGTGAAGGCGAGACCCGCTACTTAGTGGCTCAGTCCAAATCACCAGAATCAATTAGTGCTGCTCAGCTTGAGAATTTATGGAGTGGCGAAAGTTTGCTCGCCACCGATATGCACAGCACACAGGGATTCAATCAACGCTTTGGACTGAATTGGTTTATTCCAGCGCTAAAGAAATACAAAAAGCTATTTGCTGAAATAGTGATTATCAGCGTTTTCCTACAGTTATTTGCACTAGCTACTCCCCTATTCTTTCAGATAGTCATGGACAAAGTATTAGTTCACCGTGGGTTTACCACGCTAGATATCCTCGCTATCGCTTTTATAGGTATCGCCATTTTTGATGCCCTTTTAGGCACAATTAGGAACTACCTTTTCAGCCACACAGCAAGCCGAATTGATGTAGAACTCGGGGCGAAGCTTTATGACCACCTTATGAAGCTACCTCTTGCGTACTTTCAAAATAGACAGGTAGGACACAGCGTTGCGCGTGTAAAGGAGCTAGATTCGTTACGAGAGTTCCTTACAGGGACGGCACTTACACTGACGATCGATCTTAGCTTTACGCTAATCTTTATTGCCGTGTTGTGGCTATACAGTCCAACACTGACTTGGGTAGTTGTTGGAGCAATTCCACTCTACATTCTTCTCTCCATTCTTATCACGCCAGGCTTACGAGCTAGGCTTAATGAAAGCTTCAGACGTGGAGCGGAGAACCAGGCGTTTTTGGTTGAGTCTATTTCCGGTGTGGAAACCATTAAATCGATGGCACTTGAACCAAAACTTCAAACCCGCTGGGAGGGGCAACTTGCTCATTATGTGAAGGCCGGCTTTCGGTCACAAAATTTAAACAACATTGCATCGCAAGTCGCAGGTTTAATCAGCAAACTGACAACCATACTCATAATTTGGTTTGGTTCCCATCTAGTCATTGATGGTTCACTCACCGTGGGCGAGCTAGTCGCATTCAACATGATCGCTCAACGAGTTTCTGCACCCATTTTGAAACTTGTTCAACTTTGGCAAGATTTTCAACAGGCGGGCATTTCACTTAAACGACTTGCAGAGATTCTCGATACGCCAACAGAATCACAACTCTCTAAATCACGTACCTCAATTCCTGGCTTCAAAGGTGAAATTAGTTTTGACTCGGTCACATTCGGCTACAAACCAGATACACCAGCAACGCTAAAAAGCATCTCATTCAATATCAAAGCAGGAGAGTCGATTGGTATCGTAGGCTCATCAGGATCGGGTAAAAGCACTCTCACCAAATTAGTTCAGCGAATGTATCTTCCTAACCAGGGGCGCGTTTTAGTAGATGGCGTCGATCTCTCCATGGTTAATATCGACTGGTTAAGATCAAACATTGGTGTCGTTCCTCAAGAGAGTTTCCTATTCAATAAATCGATACGTGAGAACATTGCTGTAAGAGCCCCTTTTGCCACAATCGAACAGATAACCCACGCAGCAAAAATGGCCGGCGCTCATGAATTCATCTGTGCACTACCAGAGGGATATGACACCAATACTGGAGAGCGAGGCTGCAATCTCTCCGGCGGTCAACGGCAGCGAATCGCAATAGCACGTGCCCTACTCACCAACCCCAAAATTTTAATATTCGACGAAGCAACCAGCGCACTCGACTATGAATCTGAATTCGAGCTGCAACGAAATATGGAGTCTATTCGCAAGGGTAGAACCGTCATTACCATTGCCCATAGGCTCTCAGCAGTGGCGCGTTGCGATCGCATCTTTGTATTAAATCAGGGGCAAATTGTTGAACAGGGTGGTCATGATGCACTTATCAAAAATAAGGGGGTGTATGCAAAGCTCTTTGCGATCCAACAAAATCTCGCTTTGCCAGAACAGATAGGGGCTGCACACGGAGGTGCTGTATGAGAAGTAATGACAAGGTAACGGAATTTCTACCTGGAGCTCTTCTAATCCAAGACTCTCCACCTCACCCACTGGCAAAAGTAACAGGCAGAATAATCCTAACAATGTTTGCACTAGCTGTTGGTTGGGCCATTCTCGGACAAGTAGATATTGTCGCGAGAGCAGAAGGAAAACTGACCCCTATAGGGCAGGTAAAGTCTGTGCAATCTATTACTGGCGGTGAAGTAGCGGCCATAAACATTAAAGAGGGTGATTTGGTTCTACCTAACCAACTATTGATGCAGCTGGATGACTCACTCATAAAGATCGATGAATCTCTCATCGTTGCAAGATTAGAGAAAAACCAACGAGAGAAGAGACGTGTTGAGAACTTTCATCTTTTTCTTATCGGCGGGAAGGGATCTGTGGATGGGATTGTTAAACACCAGCGCCGGCTCTTGATTGAGGAAAAGCATGGCTACAATTCTAAAATCCAGCAGTTAAACGAACAGCTAAAGGTTCGGCAGAATGAGAAACTGCTTGCCGAAATCTCGCTAAGTAATGCAGAAGCAGCAATGCCAATACTGACCGAACAGTTTGAATCGGCGCAAAGACTTCTCAAAACGAATCTAATTGATAAACAAACCGTTCAGAATCTTGAACTAAAACTAATCGAACTCAAAAGCCAAGTCTCAGGCGCAAAGATCGCTATTTCCCAGGCCACTGCAGCTATTAAAGCCATTAATAGTCAAATTGACGGCGTTAAGGCAGAGACCCTAAGCACGACACTTAAAGAGCTACTCCGCCTAGAAGATGAGAATAGAGAGCTAAACAAGCAACTCATCAAAATTAGAGAGGAGCGAAAACAGTTCGATATCCGTTCCCCTATCGCTGGCAGGGTGACCAACCTGGAGGTGACAACGATTGGCGGGGTAATAAGTCCAACTCAAAATCTTATGACTATTGTTCCCACTAACCAGCCACTTAATGCAGAAGCTTGGCTGGAGAACAAAGACATAGGTTTTGTGCATATCGGCCAACCTGCCGAGATCAAAGTACATGCATTCCCATTTACAAAATATGGCGTCATCGATGCTGTTATAACCAATATCTCGGCTAATTCAGAGGAGGATCGTAATGGCCAGCTGGTCTACAAAGCCGAGCTAAAGTTAGCTTCAAACGAGTTACTCGTAAATGGCGCTAACACCCCACTCGCAGCAGGGATGACTGTGAGTACAGAGATGAAAACAGGTAAACGAACACTAATCGAATACCTACTAACGCCTTTATTAAGGGCAAAAGAAGACTCAGTGGAGGAGCGATGAATGTCAGATAAAAACGCCCCCCCTGTATATAAGGAGGAGATCGTCACCTTTAAGCAAATTCTCGTAGGAAAATTTTCCTTCTTCGGAACGATAGCCTTTTTTTTAACTCAGGTTCCAGGTGACAAATATCTGCAGTTTTTTGGCTACACCCTGATACCACTATCAATAATCGCAATCCTATTTAGAAATAATCTAATTAGGGATGACATAAGAATTTATCTACTTTACTCAATAACTGGGTATGGAACCGCAATGTGGATTCTAGCGATGACACAAGCATTTAATAAATAGAGGAACAACTATGACGACTATAGCCAAGGAAGGCTTAATTGATGCCCTTTCAGTAACAGTAAGCGTAAAAACTTATGATGAACAAATTGGAATTTTTAAATCAAAAGAATCGACCCCACTGGAAATCATATCTGCTTTTGCAGCAATAGCATCATCAATCGCTGATGTAACAACTAATGAAAAATCATTGTTCGGAATGACATTAGGGCGAGTTTTTGGAGGATACGCTTTTTCAGCAGCCCTCGCTGAAGTTCTAGAAGATTACAATGATGATTCTATTGAGCTAGGTAACGTAATCGCATTAATAGGTACTACAGCTTCCCTAATTCCTGGTCCTCACACTGCAGTTCTAGTCCCTCTAATGGCTCTTTATCCTCTAGCTGACGACTTTGGAGAATACCTCGCAGAAAAAGGCACCTTAGACCCACTGTTTGATTTGATGCTACATCAACCTGAAGTTGAACTATCTTGGAACGATTGGGAGTTCGCTGCCAATGAAGCGTATGTTGAGGAGCCAAGTTTTGCTAATGCTGAACAAATCACCTCACCTATTGTTCTCGATCTAGATGGCAACGGTATTCAAACCCTAGGTACTGATGCGCAGGTCAACTTTGATCATAATGGAGACGGCTTTGCGGAACGCACCGGTTGGGTTTCACCTGAAGATGGTCTTTTAGCTATTGATAAGAATGGTAATGGGACTATTGATGATGGCTCGGAGCTATTCGGAAATAACAGTAAGCTTGAGAATGGTGAGTTGGCGAGTAATGGCTTTGAGGCTCTGAAGGAGTACGACACAAATGAAGACGGTACATTCGACTCATTCGATGACTCTTTCCATATGTTTAGAGTATGGCGAGATCTCAATCTAGATGGCGTCAGCCAGGAGTTTGAAATGCTCACGCTTGAAGAGGCAGGAATCAGCGCTATCAGTACCGAATACTCCTCTTCAAATGAAAATCAAAGTGGTAACACCTTAGGTGAAACCGCCTCAATCACCTACGCGGATGGTTCCCGATCTGTTGCAACTGATGTCTGGTTCAACACCAATCCCACACTAACCAGAGCAACAGAATTGCTAGAGGTATCGGCGGAGGTAGCGTCGTTACCGAACATTAAAGGTTACGGGCTAGTTTCTGATCTTCAACAAGCGATGATGGCCAATGAGGAGCTCATCAAGCTTGTAGAAAGCTTCATTTATGAGCCTGACTCAAATATCCGAAACACCATAATCGATGAAATTATCTACGAGTGGGCCGGTGTAACCGATGTAGATCCTAATAGCCGCAATGCAACTAAGATTTATGGCCACGTGATGGATGCTCGACAATTAGAGACTCTAGAGGCATTTACTGGTAAAGATTATTTGGGCACCTGGTGTTGGGGCGAGCGAGACCACAATCCTCATGGACGCGCGGCACCTGTGCTTATTGCGCAATATGAAGAGTTCAAGAGTTACATCGATGGTCAGTTGATGGCTCAGTCACACTACAAAGATATCTTCGATCAAATAGGTGTTCAGTTCGATAGCATTACAAAGGAGTTTGTACCTGATACGACTGAGTTTGAAATCTATGTTGCTAGCCTCATAAGTAACGGTGACCTGATAAAAGCGTCAGAGATTTATCAAACGGTTACAAACCTGAGTATTCGCTCGATCGGCTACGATATTGTTGAGTCTAATATGGATGCGAACGACTCAATTAGACCATATCTAATCGACTCAATTATTACCGGTACAGATCAAGCCGATACATTAACAGGAACTTCCGCTGACGAACTGATTCACGGCAACCGAGGAGACGATACCCTTTTCGGTGGTGCTGGTAATGACCACTATGAATACAACAAAGGAGATGGCGCCGATTGGATCTATGACAGTGATGGCCGAGATACGATTAATTTTGGCGCAGGCATTTCACTTGAGAATATAAGCGTTGCCCGTGGACTTATAGACCTCACTATCACTATTGATTCTGACGAGCCGTTGAGTAACGACGAAATCACTCTAGCCAATGTTTACGACTTTGACGGTTCGCTTCGAGAAGGTGTCATTGAAAACATCACATTTGCAGACGGCTCATCGATAAATTTTGAAACCTTAGAGTCCCTGATCGAGAACGAAGGATCAGATGGGGACGATCACCTCTTTGGTAGTGAGCAAGACGACACCTTAGATGGGCTGGAAGGCAATGACCACATTTACGGCGGTGCCGGGGATGACACGTACCTGATAGCGCGAGGATCCGGGAAAGATCAGATCCAGGAACACTCAGGTATTGACCGCATTAAATTCGCTTCTGATATAGCGCCAGAAGAGGTACAGGTCTTACGTACCGGGGTTGATGGAAATGATATTGTTATTCGCCTGTTAACTAAAACGGGAAAACTAACAACCGATCAAATAACAGTAGTAGATGCCTATCTTAATAATGAGAGAACTAATAACTGGCTAGAGGAGCTAGTGTTCGAAATAGATGGTGAATCAAGGTCATTCAATATCAGCGAATTATCAGTCAGTGCAGAAATTAATAATTCGATTTACCTCATGGAGAGTGATGATCTGATAGAGGGATCAAGCTCAGAGGATACTATTTATGGCGCTGGGGGAGATGACAAGATTCATGGTTTAGAAGGCGACGATCACCTCTTTGGTAACAGTGGTAACGATACATTGTCAGGTGATGCGGGTAATGACCATCTTTACGGAGGAAAAGGCAACGACACTTACCTATTCAGCTCAGGATTCGGCCATGACGTGATCGACAATAGTGAAGGAGGAGTCGATAAAATCCTATTTGATAAGAGTATTTCGGCGAGAAAAGTTGAGATAACCCGCCTTGAAAACGATCTGCATCTTTCAGTCAATCGAGGTAGCGATACTATAACGCTATCGAACTACTTCAATGGAGATACGCTGTCGGAAAATGCAATTCAAACTATAGAATTTGCAGACGGCACCCTTTTAGACACAACAGAAATCATATCTAGCACACAAAAAACAAGCCAGGGTGATGATCTCATCCAGGGTCTAAATGGTGTGGATACTATCTTCTCACAAGCAGGCAACGATCATGTACGCGGCGGCCGTGGAGATGATGTCATCAATGGGGGGAATGGTAATGACACACTATTTGGTGACGATGGGAACGATACGATTGAAGGTGGTAATGGTGCCGATGTAATGTGGGGCGGTAGTGGTGATGACTCAATGCATGGAGGTAATGAGTCAGATACGCTAGACGGAGGTGCAGGTAATGATCAACTGTTCGGCGGTAACGGAAAGGACACCCTTAATGGCGGTGTAAACAATGACGTTCTAGATGGAGGTAATGGGAACGACACCCTTATCGGCGGAAGTGGCGATGATATGCTCCAAGGAGGCGAAGGAAACGATACCTACCTTATCAATAACTTTGACGGTAATGACCGTATCAATGATACAAGTGGTAACGACACCATAAAATTTGAAGAGGATTCTGAAAACCTCTGGTTTAGCAGAGAGGGAGAGAACCTCCTGATTAAAAACCTCAAAAGTAACAATACAACCATTATCGAGAACTGGGATGAATCCTCCGTAGATCGCTTAGAATCTGAGGATGGGTATGCTGATCTTGCTGATATACGGCTGATCGTTCAAGCAATGACAGCATTCGATGACGGCCAAGAGGAGGAGAGCGAAGCAATTGAGCTTCAGAACACCTTGGATATCGCTTGGCATAGGGAGTAGAAGGAGTTGACCGGTGACAGGCCCTAGCCTGTCATCCGCCCTCTCGGCATGTAGAGTTAATCTTTAGAAGTACAAACGGGTCTAACCCCTGTCTCACAGCGTTTTCCGTAGATATGAGCGTAACTTGAAAATCGGGTCAGACCCGGCGTATTTAAATACTTGGGACATAAAAAAACCGCCTTGCGGCGGTTTTTGTAAAACGAATCAGCAGTTCTTAGTTCTCTGCAGTTTCGTCTTCTTCTAGATCTTTCATTGAAAGCTTGATGCGGCCGCGGTTGTCGACGTCTAGCACCTTACATTTCACGATGTCGTCCATGTTAACGAAGTCAGTCACTTTGTTTACACGCTCTTTAGCGATCTGTGAAATGTGAACTAGGCCATCTTTACCTGGAAGGATGTTAACGAATGCACCGAACTCTTCGATACGAACAACCTTACCTTCGTAGATCTTGCCGATTTCAGCTTCTGCAGTGATCGCCATTACACGGTCAACAGCAGCCTGTGAAGCAGCTTTGTTGTCAGCGTAGATACGAACTGTACCGTCATCATCAAGATCGATTGAAGCGCCAGTCTGTTCTGTAATAGAACGGATAGTCGCGCCACCTTTACCGATAACGTCACGAATCTTCTCTGGGTTCACTTTAAGCTGTGTCATCGCTGGTGCGTGGTCAGCAAGTTCTGGACGTGCGTAACCAATCACTTTAGCCATTTCACGAAGGATGTGAACACGCGCATCATGTGCCTGCTCTAGAGCGATCTCCATGATCTCTTCTGTGATACCAGTGATCTTGATATCCATCTGAAGTGCAGTAACGCCCTGCTCAGTACCCGCTACTTTGAAGTCCATGTCGCCTAGGTGGTCTTCGTCACCTAGGATGTCAGTTAGGACTGCGAAGCGATCATCTTCTTTAACAAGACCCATCGCGATACCTGCAACAGCAGCAGAGACAGGAACACCTGCATCCATCATCGCTAGTGAAGAGCCACACACAGAAGCCATTGAAGATGAACCGTTAGATTCAGTGATTTCTGATACTAGACGCATGGTGTATGGGAAAGCATCCTGAGTAGGAAGCACCGCTGCAACACCACGACGAGCTAGACGACCGTGACCGATTTCACGACGACCAGTACCACCCATACGGCCAGCTTCACCTACAGAGTATGGAGGGAAGTTGTACTGAAGCATGAATGGATCGCGACGTTCGCCTTCAAGCGCGTCGATGATCTGTACATCACGGCTAGTACCTAGGGTACAAGTAACGATTGCCTGAGTTTCACCACGAGTGAATAGCGCAGAACCGTGAACACCTTTCAGTACGCCAACTTCAACTTCGATTGGACGAACGGTTTTGTTATCACGGCCGTCGATACGTGGGTCACCGCTAAGGATACGCTCACGTACAGTCGCTTTCTCAAGTGAAGCGAATACTTTAGAAACTTCAGCTGAATCTGGAGCACCTTCAGCGCCAGTCGCAAACTGAGCAACAACCTGCTCGCGAAGTGCTTTTAGCGTGTCCTGACGCTGCATTTTGTCAGCAACCTGGAAAGCTGAAGTGATCTGAGCACCGAATGCTGCATTGATCGCATCGCTAAGCGCTACGTTCTTCTCAGCTGGTTTCCAATCCCACTTAGCTTTGCCAGCCTGCGCTGCAAATTCGTTAATTGCGTTGATAGCAACCTGCATCTCCTGGTGAGCAAATAGAACTGCACCAAGCATTTCGTCTTCAGTAAGCTCTTTAGCTTCTGACTCAACCATTAGAACTGCATCGTTAGTACCCGCAACCACCATGTCTAGCTCAGAGTTAGCAAGCGCAGCGTATGTTGGGTTTAGGATGTAGCCTTCATCTTCAGTGAAGCCAACGCGTGCTGCACCGATTGGGCCAAGGAATGGGATACCCGAGATAGCTAGTGCTGCAGAAGTACCAAGCATTGCAGCGATATCTGGATCTACGTTCTTGTCAGAAGACATTACCGTACATACAACCTGAACTTCGTTCATGAAGCCTTTAGGGAATAGTGGACGGATTGGACGGTCGATTAGACGAGAAGTCAGCGTCTCTTTCTCAGTTGGACGGCCTTCACGCTTGAAGAAGCCACCAGGGATACGGCCTACAGCGTAGTATTTTTCCTGGTAGTGAACAGATAGCGGGAAGAAGTCCTGACCATCTTTAGCATCTTTAGCGCCAACAACAGTACAAAGAACCTGAGTCTTCTCGTTAACAGTAACCATAACTGCGCCAGTTGCCTGACGAGCTACCTTACCGGTTTCAATCGTTACAGTGTCGTTACCGAACTGGAACGTTTTAGTAATCGCATTAAACATCGATTAGCTCCTAGTGTGTTTACTAAGTGCCACTCACTTTCGATCTTCAATCTTAAAAGCTAGTACTCAGTTGAATTCGAACCAAACTCAATTGAGTACAAGCTATCAGATCTAAGGAATCTGCGAACAAGTCCATAATATCTCAGCGGGATCTGAAGCTTTCAGATACAAGGCGAATTGCGCAACTAATGGCCTTAGTCCTTAGTAAGCAATTCAACGCAGTAGCAGGAGGTTTCAGATCTCGCCCTGCGGGGCCTTCAGTCATATCCATCATCTGTGTTGTGACGTCTCGACTTAGCCCGCTAGGCCTTCGACGACACGCCTTGATGTTAAATATGACTGTAGGCCTGAGATGTCATGGACTTATTCGTAGATTCCTAAGTGGCTGGTTAAAATAAAAGGGCCATACGGAGTATGGCCCTTGGAGTCTGAATCTTAGCGACGTAGGCCAAGACGACCGATCAACTCAACGTAACGAGTTGCGTCTTTCTTCTTAAGGTAATCTAGCAGCTTACGACGCTGGTTTACCATACGAATTAGACCGCGACGTGAGTGGTGGTCCTGCTTGTTTGCTTTGAAGTGACCCTGTAGGCCTTCAATGTTCGCAGTTAGAAGTGCAACCTGTACTTCTGGTGAACCAGTGTCACCCTGACCACGCCCAAACTCAGCAACGATTTCAGCTTTTTTCTCAACGGTTAGAGCCATTGAATTTCTCCTAGTTACGATATGCACACAGCCACTTTCAATTTGAATAGCAATGCTGTGGGTTAAGCCGCGCTGGACCGAGCATATCTTCAGTTCAGCGTCATACCTCAATGAGGTAAATCAATTTACCTAAGCCTGGGCACCTTCGGAGGTATCTAGAAGTCTACGAGCCACTAAGCGACCTGTATCTTCAACCTCTCCCATACCTAGGAAGCGCTGTTCAGCAAAGAGTCTAACCAGGCCGCGTTCATCGAAAAGTTCGGTGATTCGCTGGCCCTGTAAGAGTCGTACTGCTAAATCAGCAGGCAATTCTATCGAAGGCAATGAGTCCACTGCACTCCAGGGCGGCAATAATAACGCATCTAAACGCATTTGTATGCACTCTGGACCTTGATCTGTCTCAGTTTCAGCCGCTATTTGCTCTAACTCGTCCATGGTAAGCAATTTCGCAGCATCGTAGTTGGCAACACCGATTCGGCGAAGCATACTGACGTGCGCACCACACCCAAGCTCTAACCCCAAATCTTCTACGATTGAACGAATGTAGGTCCCTTTAGAACAGTGCACTTCAAGATCAACTTCATCGTCACGAAGATCGAGCAATTTGATCTCATAGATGTTTACCTGACGCGGCTTCACCTCAACTTTTTCACCCTTGCGAGCAAGTTTATAGAGAGGCTGACCATTATGCTTCAGGGCCGAGAACATCGATGGCACCTGCTCAATTTCACCAGCAAAGCGTGCCTGAATAAGCTGATTCAATGAATCCCACTCAAGGCTTGGTACAGGTTTAGTCTCAACGACTTCACCATCAGCATCACTACTGTCGGTACGTACACCAAGTTTAGCCGTCGTGATGTAGCGCTTATCAGAGTCTAGCAGGAACTGTGAAAACTTGGTCGCTTCACCTAAACAGATGGGAAGCATGCCTGTCGCAAGTGGATCAAGCGCGCCGGTATGACCTGCTTTTGCAGCATCATAAAGTCGCTTAACCCGTTGAAGCGCGGAATTTGATGTTAGACCTTGCGGCTTATCTAACAAAAAGACGCCGTCGATGCGGCGCCCTTTTTTACGTCGAGCCATCTTACTTCTCGTCGTTCTGATCGGTATCAGCTTCGTCCTCTAAACGACGCGCTTTCTCGATGAGGCTGTGCAGATGACGGCCTCGTTCGATGCTCTCATCGTAATGGAAACGTAGCTGTGGCATCACACGCAGTTTAATGCCACGTGCTAGTTCAGTGCGAAGGAAACCGGCTGCTTGCTTAAGCACGCTTAAGCTATCTTTGGTTACCTGCGCCTGATCCATATCGCCGTAGGGCATCACAGTGATGTAGACCTCAGCATAGCCAAGATCTTTTGCCACTTTGACGTGATTGATGGTAATCATACCGAGGCGTGGATCTTTGATCTCACGCTGAATAAGGGTGGCTAGATCACGCTGGATCTGCTCACCCACTCGGTCTGTACGTTTAAAATCGCGAGCCATAATTGTCCCTGATCTTAAAGCGTACGCTGAACTTCGATTGTGTCATAAACCTCAATCTGGTCGCCGACTTTAACATCGTTGTAGTTCTTAACGCCGATACCACACTCCATGCCGTTACGAACTTCGTTCACGGCATCTTTGAAGCGACGAAGAGATTCAAGCTCACCTTCGTAGATAACAACGTTGTCACGAAGAACGCGGATACGTTTGTTGCGGTACACGGTACCCTCAACAACCATACAACCTGCAATCGCACCGATCTTAGGCGCACGGAACACATCACGTACTTCAGCGATACCCACGATCTCCTCTTTGAACTCAGGCGATAGCAGACCACCCATCGCATCTTTAACATCGTTGATGATGTCATAGATTACGGAGTAGTAACGAAGCTCCATCTCTTCACGCTCAACGATTGCACGCGCCTGAGCGTCTGCACGAACGTTAAAGCCGATTAAGATCGCAGAAGAAGCAAGCGCAAGGTTAGCGTCGGTCTCACCGATACCACCAACACCGCCAGAGACGATGTTCACTTTAACTTCATCAGTCGATAGATCTTCTAGAGAGCTGATTAGTGCTTCTAGAGAGCCACGTACGTCTGTCTTAAGGACGATGTTAAGTGATTTAACATCACCCGCCTGCATGTTCGAGAATAGGTTCTCAAGTTTAGCCTGCTGCTGACGCTGTAGTTTAACTTCACGGAATTTACCCTGACGGAACAGAGCAACTTCACGGGCTTTCTTCTCAGAAGATACTACTGTGAAATCTTCACCCGCATCTGGCGTACCATCCAGACCTTGGATCTCTACTGGAATTGCAGGACCTGCAGCATCTAGCGGCTTACCGTTCTCGTCCAGCATTGCACGTACACGGCCATACTGAAGACCCGCAAGTACGATATCACCCTTCTTAAGGGTACCGTTCTGTACAAGAAGCGTTGCAACTGGACCGCGGCCTTTATCAAGACGCGATTCAACAACCACACCCTGACCAGGCGCTTCGCGAACTGCTGTAAGCTCAAGCATCTCAGCTTGGAGAAGAATCGAATCTAGAAGCGCATCGATACCTTCACCTGATTTAGCCGAAACGTTACAGAACTGAGTATCACCACCCCAATCTTCTGGGATAACGTCGCGCTGAGCGAGTTCGTTCTTAACGCGGTCAGGATCAGCTTCTGGCTTATCGATCTTGTTAACTGCAACAACAAGAGGTACACCAGCGGCTTTCGCGTGCTGAACCGCCTCTTCAGTCTGCGGCATTACACCGTCATCTGCTGCTACCACTAGGACTACAATATCGGTAAGTGACGCACCACGTGCACGCATTGCGGTAAACGCTGCGTGTCCAGGAGTATCAAGGAAGGTAACCATACCGTTGCTTGTTTCAACATGGTATGCGCCGATGTGCTGGGTAATACCACCAGACTCACCTGCTGCTACGCGGGTAGTACGGATGTAGTCAAGAAGCGATGTTTTACCGTGGTCAACGTGACCCATTACAGTCACAACCGGCGCACGAGATTCAGCTTCACCTTCATGGGCGTTAATCGCTTCAATTAGGGCGTCTTCAATCGCATTCTCCTGCATTGGGATAGCCTTGTGGCCCATCTCTTCAACAACAAGAGTCGCAGTATCCTGATCGATAGGCTGGTTGATGGTTGCCATAGCGCCCATCTTGAACATCACCTTGATCACTTCTGCTGCCTTGATAGACATCTTCTTAGCAAGTTCAGCAACGGTAATCGTTTCAGGAATAGTTACTTCATGAACGATAGCCGCTGTTGGTTTTTCAAAACCGTGTTGATTTGGCTGACCACCGCGAACGGGTTTACCACCACGCTGAGGCTTGCCACCCTTGCCACGAACATTAAGCGTGTTGCGTTCTTCACGGCCTTTCTTGCCACCACGACGGTCATCATCACGGTCGCCACGGCGCGAATCACGCTCTTTGTTCTTGTTACGAGGGTTTTCAGTTTTTGGCTCGTCGTTGCTTTTTACTGCTTCAGGTTTTTTAGCTGGAGCTGGTGCAGCTTTTGCTGCAGGCTTAGCTTCAACAACAGGCTCTTCAACCACTGGTGCTGCAACTTCAACAACTGGCTCAACTACTTCTGGTTTAGCTTCAGGCTCAACTGCCGCTGGTGCTTCTACAACCGCTGCAACCGGTGCTTCAACAGCCGTTTCTACCACAGCTTCTTGAGCAACTTCTTCAACGACTGGAGCATCTTCAAGCTCTGTGCGCTTTACGTAGGTACGCTTTTTACGCACTTCTACGTTTACAGTTTTGCGGCTACCCGCACCACCTACTTTTAACGTCGATGTAGTTTTACGCTTCAAGGTGATTTTTGATGGTGAGCCGACATCCGAATCTTCTTCACCGTGGCTGCGCTTAAGGTGCGCAAGCAATTGCTGACGCTCGGTTTCGGTGACAGTGGCATCATTCGATTTACCGTCGATTCCCGCTTCCTGCATCTGAGTTAACAAACGCTCAACGGATACACCAACCACCTCGGCAAGCTGCTTAATTGTTACTTCTGCCATAAGGGTTCTCCTTTTCCGTTGTAATTATGCAAACCAAGGTGCGCGTGCAGTCATAATCAACTCACCTGCGCGCTCTTCAGTCATGCCTTCGATATCCATTAGCTCTTCAACAGACTGCTCTGCAAGATCTTCCATAGTGATCACACCACGGCTAGCAAGTTTCAGCGCCAGCGCTTCATCCATACCATCCATAGTCACAAGATCTTCTGCAGGTTTAGCATCGCCAAGCTGCTCTTCAGACGCGATTGCAAGGTTAAGCAGTGCATCTTTAGCACGCTCACGAAGAGCCTGGACGATATCTTCATCAAACTCTTCAATCTCAAGCATTTCAGCTTCAGGTACGTATGCAACCTCTTCAATAGAGGTGAAGCCTTCTGCTACTAGAAGCTCTGCTAGATCCTGATCAACATCTAGGTGGTTGATGAATAACTCAACAACCTTAGTCGTTTCTGATTCGTGTTTATCAGCCGCTTCTTGCTCGCTCATCACGTTTAGGTTCCAGCCTGTTAGTTCAGAGGCTAGACGAACGTTTTGACCGCTGCGACCTATAGCCATAGCTAGGGCATCTTCATCGACTGCAACGTCCATAGAGTGAGTCTCTTCATCCATAACGATTGAAGCTACTTCAGCAGGCGCCATCGCATTGATAACTAGCTGCGCTGGGTTGTCGTCCCAAAGAATGATATCTACACGTTCACCGCCTAGCTCATCAGAGACAGCCTGAACACGTGCACCACGCATACCGACACAAGCACCCACTGGGTCTAGACGACGGTCGTTCGTTTTAACGGCAATCTTCGCACGCGCACCCGGATCACGAGCTGCAGCACGAATTTCGATCATCTCTTCAGCAATTTCTGGAACTTCAATGCGGAATAGTTCAATCAACATCTCTGCTGATGCACGGCTAAGAATTAGCTGTGGACCACGACCTTCGCTACGCACTTCCTGAAGCACCGCACGAACGCGCTCACCCATACGGAAGATTTCGCGTGGTAGTAGATTCTCACGTGGAAGAAGCGCTTCAGCGTTGTTACCAAGATCAACGATGACGTTATCACGCGTAACTTTCTTAACTGTACCTGAGATCAACTCACCTACACGGTCACGGTACTGATCAACAACTTTAGCGCGTTCAGCTTCACGGACTTTCTGTACGATAACCTGTTTAGCAGTCTGAGCAGCGATACGACCAAATCCAACAGATTCAACCTGCTCTTCGTGGTAATCACCTGGCTGAAGGTTTGTATCGATCTCTTCAGCTTCCTGCATAGTCAGTTCTGTGCCTAGCGCTGGAACAGCATCGTTAGATACAACCAACCAACGACGGAAAGTGTCGTAGTCGCCAGTTGCACGATCGATCACAACGCGGATGTCCGCCTCTTCGTCGTAACGTTTCTTAGTCGCTGTTGCTAGCGCAACTTCGATAGCTTCAAAGATAACTGCCTTAGGCACATCTTTTTCATTAGAGACAGCTTCCGCTACCAGTAGAATCTCTTTATTCATAACAGCTCTTCGCTCCTACTTATTAAAGCGCTTAAAATTGCGGAACCACATTCGCCCTATCAATAAGGTCGAGTGGCAACAGATATTCAGTATTATCAACAACGAGGAGGACATCTTCGCCCTCTACTCCATTGAGAATCCCTTTAAACTTGCGACGTCCTTCATACGGCGAGCGAAGACGAAGCTGGATTACATGACCCACAAACTCTTCATACTGCGCCAACGTGTAGAGAGGGCGATCCATACCTGGAGATGAGACCTCCAGCGTATAGTTTTCACTGATTGGATCTTCAACATCCATAACGCCGCTAACCTGGTGGCTAACACGCGCACAATCATCAACAGAGACACCATGTGGGCTATCTATGTAGATTCGCAGCATGCTGGTTTTACCTGCAGCGTTGTATTCGATTCCCCATAGTTCAAGGTCTAATCCCTGAACAACCGGTTCAATCAACTCTTGTAACAGCTTTAGTTTCGCTGACACTTAACACCTATATTTTCAAAAATAAAAAATGGGTCACTAGGACCCATTCTTAGTACTATACCGCCCTGTTGTGACAGTACAGTTGCTGATTAGATCAGCGTTTAATGTACGAAAAAGCCCCAACAATGGGGCTTTATCAAACAGGGTAGAAAGACTAAAAATCGAATTCTACTCTTCACTCCTAGGAGTGGTAGCCAGCCTTCAGATCTAACGATCTTTCAGACTTTAATGCTACGAACCACTCAAAGAGTGGTAGCGGGGGCCAGATTTGAACTGTTGACCTTCAGCGGCTGCGCCGTATGAAGAGCAGAGTCCGACCGTCGGGCCTTTCCACAAATCACCAACACTAAAAGTTGGTAGCGGGGGCCAGATTTGAACTGACGACCTTCGGGTTATGAGCCCGACGAGCTACCAGGCTGCTCCACCCCGCATCAAAAACTGATCCAAATTATACGCTGGACCGGTTACATCTACAACATTGGTGCCCAGAGCCGGACTCGAACCGGCACATCCGAAGGACACTACCCCCTCAAGATAGCGTGTCTACCAATTCCACCACCTGGGCTAAAACTTAGTTGTTCCCCGCAGAAGGAATCTCTGATTCCTTAACAGCTGGAACCTCAGCGACTGGTGCTTGCTGAGCCGGTGCAGCTGCTTCGATAGTAGCAGCGTCAGGAATACCTGCATCACCGATTGTTTGAGCTTTGTCTTTAGCAAACACCGCTAGCACAAAGCTAGTAATAAAAATGCCTGCTGCAAGAATTGCAGTCACACGACCCAAAAAGCTGCCGCTACCGTCACTACCGAAAACAGTCTGAGAGGCACCGCCACCAAATGACGCGCCAGCTTCAGCACCTTTACCCTGCTGAAGCAGAATAAGAGCGATAATTGCTGCAGCGAGCAGTACGTGAACGATGAGAACGATTGTTTCCATTCTTACTTTAAATCCTATTTTGCTACCAAAAAACGGTAGCGATACTCAAAGAGGCGCGAATTTTACCCGAGGGGATATCAACTTACAAGTTTCTTAAGTGCTTTTTCCACGTCAACAGCAAGCTGCTCACAGACTGAATGGACCTGGTCTAAGTCGGACCCTTCCACCATAACTCGCACAACGGGTTCAGTTCCCGATGGACGCAGAAGCACTCGCCCCTTATCAGCCAACTGAACCTCTGCCGTAGCCACTAACTGAGCCACCTCTTCAGATGAAGTGATATCTACCTTCTGCTCAAGACGCACGTTGATCATGCGCTGCGGAAGCTTCTGCATCCCCTGCTTAAGCTCATGTATTGTCTTCTTGCTGTTCGCAACAGCTTTTAATACTTGAACAGCGGCTACTGTTGCATCACCTGTAGGGAGAATTGAGCGACAAACGATATGTCCTGAACCTTCGCCACCAAGGTTCCAGCCATGTTTGGCCAGTTGCTCTAGCACATAGCGATCACCAACCTTCGCACGAACGAACGGAATATCCATCTTCGCTAGGGCCTGCTCAAGTCCAAGGTTTGTCATTAATGTACCGACTACACCCCCATTAAGCTCGCCTGACTGATGCAGCGCTTGAGCGATAATGAAAAGGATCTCATCACCGTCAACAACTTCGCCTTTATGATCAACAAGAATCAGGCGATCCCCGTCACCGTCCAGGGCGATGCCTAGATCAGCACCCACTTCAATCACCTTCTCTTGCAACTGTTGAGGAGCCGTAGCACCGCAATTTTCATTGATATTCAGGCCATCAGGCTCTGTACCAATCTCATAAACCTTGGCACCGAGCTCACGGAACACTTTCGGTGCTATGTGGTAACCAGCACCATTAGCACAATCGACAACAACTTTAAGGCCGGCCAAGTTCAGGGTACCTGATGCTGTTGATTTACAGAATTCGATGTACCGGCCTGCAGCGTCATTCACGCGACGCACTTTACCTAACTCTTGCGAGCTCACGGTAGTCATCGCAAGATCAAGTTGAGCTTCGATTCGCTGCTCTACCTCATCGGGTAACTTAGTCCCCTCAGCACTAAAAAATTTAATGCCGTTATCGTGAAAGGCGTTGTGAGAGGCACTGATCACAATACCCGCATCAGCACGGAAAGTTCGAGTCAAATAGGCGATAGCAGGGGTCGGCATAGGGCCCAGCAGTAACACATCAACACCTGCCGCTGAAAGCCCCGCTTCTAGAGCCGACTCAAACATGTATCCGGAAATACGGGTATCTTTACCAATAAGCACAAGCTTGCGACCATCGCGAGCAAAGACACGACCGACAGCCCAACCCAATTTCAAAACAAAATCTGGGGTAATAGGGAAAGTACCTACACGACCACGAATACCATCTGTACCAAAATACTTTCTTGTCATGATCAGCAGACCACCCTTTCATTTAAAATAGCTTCAGTCATACGCACCATATCAACCGTTTCGGCAACATCATGCACACGAATAATTCTTGCTCCACGCTCTACTGCAATGGCCACAGTCGAAAGACTTCCGATCAAACGCTCTTGTGGCTCTCGATCCAAAACCTGACCGACCATCGTTTTGCGTGAGGTACCTGATAGAATCGGAACACCTAAGTCTACCAATTGATCCATACGATTGAGTAGCTGTAAATTATGCTCCAGGGTTTTGCCAAAACCAAAACCTGGATCGATCATCAATTTCTCTTTTGGAATTCCTGCAGCGATAGTACGACGCAACTGCTGCGCTAAAAAATCTTTAACTTCAGCAACAACATCTGAATAATTTGGCCGGCGCTGCATAGTCGCAGGACTCCCTTGCATATGCATCAGACATACCGGCAGACCCGACTCCACAGCTGCTTGCAAAGCACCCTCTCGCCCAAGCGAGCGCACATCATTGATAAGCCCGGCGCCAAGTTTAGCTGACTCTCGTATCAATGCAGGCGAGCTCGTATCTATCGACACCACCACATCCAAAGCGTTATTAATTCGCTCTAGTACCGGCAGGACCCTATCCATCTCTTGCTGCTCTGATACTTCAGCCGCACCTGGGCGTGTTGACTCGCCACCTATATCGATGAGGGTTGCACCCGCAGTGACCATCAATTCAGCATGCCGCAGCGCTCGATCAAAGGAGAGCGCCTCTGATTCATAAAGATGGCCACCATCAGAGAAAGAGTCCGGAGTGACATTAAGAATACCCATAACCTGAGTATGTGAAAGATCTAGGGTGCGACCAGCAAATTCAAACAGTGACACGTCAATTTTACTCACACAACAAAACAAAAAGCCCGCGATAACGCGGGCAATTTAAATGCATTTAGCTTATGCCTTACCTTCACCGGTTGGCTCATCATCTGAATCACTCGCTTGAGTATCAGATGCATCATTAGATTGATCATCAGACTCTTCATCAGAAGGAGCTTCAGATAATTCATCAGAAGGGACATCAGATAATTCATCAGAAGGGACATCAGATTCTGCAGGATTAACCTGAGACATCTCTTTAGCCACCTCTTCAGCAGCTGCGGACTCACGCTCAGGCACATCCGACCAACCCTCTGGCGGTGTAACCTCTTTGCGTTCCATCAGCTGATCTAGCTGATCACTACCGATGGTTTCATACTTCATCAACGCTTCGCACATAGAATCAAGAATATCTCGATTCTCTTTTAGCGTGGTGTATGCCTTTTCGTAACACTCATCAATAATCTTACGAACTTCAGCATCAATGCGGTTTTGAGTCTCACCCGATGTTGGCTTAGCGCCACCGCCCATGCCACGACCAAACGGATCATCATCTTCAGCCGCATACAATAGAGGACCAAGCTCCTCCGAAAGACCCCAGCGCGTCACCATGTTACGAGCAAGCTGAGTTGCACGCTGAATATCGTTTGATGCACCTGTGGTAACGCCCTCTTTGCCGAGCGTCATCTCTTCAGCGATTCGACCACCATAGAGTGAACAGATCTGTGAAATAATGCCCTGACGACTGAATGAGTATCGGTCCTCCTCAGGAAGGAACATGGTTACACCCAATGCACGGCCACGCGGAATAATAGAAACCTTGTAGACAGGATCATGCTCTGGCATTAAACGACCAACAATCGCATGCCCAGCTTCATGGTATGCAGTATTGAGACGCTCTTTGTAAGACATCACCATCGACTTACGCTCTGCGCCCATCATGATCTTGTCTTTTGCTTTCTCAAACTGATCCATGCCAACAGTACGACGGCTCTCACGCGCTGCAAAAAGGGCAGCTTCGTTAACAAGGTTTGCAAGATCAGCACCCGAGAAGCCCGGCGTACCACGCGCAATCAGCTCAGGTTTAACATCATCTCCAAGCGGCACTTTACGCATGTGCACTTTAAGAATTTTTTCACGTCCCTGGATATCAGGAAGCCCAACATGCACCTGACGGTCAAAACGACCAGGACGCAACAGCGCAGGGTCTAGAACATCTGGACGGTTAGTCGCAGCGATGACGATGATACCTTCAGTACCCTCAAAGCCATCCATCTCAACGAGCAACTGGTTGAGTGTCTGCTCACGCTCATCGTTACCACCACCAAGGCCTACACCACGTGAACGACCCACAGCGTCAATCTCGTCGATAAAGATGATACACGGCGCGTGTTTCTTAGCTTGATCAAACATGTCACGTACACGCGACGCACCCACACCTACAAACATCTCAACGAAATCAGAACCAGAGATACTGAAGAACGGCACTTTCGCTTCGCCAGCAATCGCTTTCGCAAGCAGAGTTTTACCTGTACCTGGGTTACCTGCCATTAGAACGCCGCGAGGGATATGGCCACCTAAGCGCTGGAACTTACCAGGGTCACGAAGGTAATCAACAAGCTCTGCAACTTCCTCTTTAGCCTCTTCAACACCAGCAACATCGGCAAAAGTGGTTTTGATCTGATCTTCGCTCATCATGCGCGCTTTCGACTTACCGAAAGACATGGGGCCGCCCTTGCCGCCGGCACCACCTTGCATCTGACGCATGAAGAACATAAAGATTGCGATGATGATCAGGATTGGGAAGGTCGCCACTAACAACTGCTGCCAAATGCTCTGCTGCTCAGGCAATTTACCTTCAACAATAACGTCATGTTTCAACAGATCATCGATCAATTTAGGGTCAGAGATAGCTGGACGAACAGTTTCAAAACGCTCACCGTTATCGCGCACGCCATTAATGGTGTAACCATCAACAGTCACACGATTGACGCGACCCGCTTGCACCTCAGCAACAAAGTCTGAGTAGCTCACTCGGCCTACGCTACTTTCAGCGCTGAAGTTGTTGAATATAGTCATCAGAACAGCAGCAATGACCAACCAGAGCACTAAATTACGAACCATATCGTTCAAACCAATTTCCTCTAAACTTTAAACGTAAACTGCCTTATGAAGTTATACGCCCTAAAAACCTTTTCCGAGCAGCCCGGTTAAAGACCCAACTGCCTAAAATTCTAATTTGCACATCAATACAAACATAACGGAGTGTGCAATCCACTATGAGGTCGATAAAACCACAGTAATTCTTAGGTGGGGGCCATATCATAAATTACAAGCCCCTCTGTTACAGCAGGCTAAAGATGAAAAATTAAACTAACCACCACTGCAAACGCGTTCACCACTTCAATATGGCAACCATGCAATACTACTAGGGCTGATTAAAGGGTGTTAATATGAACCCAACATTAAGACCATTCAATTAAAGGTATTAATTCTAATATGAGCTTAACGACCGATCAAAAAAAGCGTCTTCGCACGCGTGCTCACGATCTAAATCCTATTGTCATCGTTGGTGGCAATGGCCTGAGCGAGGGGGTACAACTTGAAGTTGACCGCGCCCTTGAAGATCACGAGCTGATTAAAGTTAAATTTGCGGTAGGCGATCGCGACGTTAAAAAAGCCCTTATAAAAGAGCTTGTTGGCGTAGTGGAAGCGGAACTCATTCAAGAGATAGGCAACATCGCCGTGCTATTCAGAGCATCACAGGAGCCTAACCCTAAGCTATCCAATTTAATGCGCTAATCCAACCGTAAAACCCCGTTTTTACGGCACTCACCGCAGATTCAATGTCCGCAACCCGGTATTCAAAAATGAGAATATAGGGTTGCAACCCCTCCTCAACAAACCTAATGTTGGCAGCTGTAAAAACCAAACAAAGCTCGTTCTAATTGATCAAGCGCAAGATTGGATGAGAATTCATCTAGACAGCAGTTTTATCGGTGAAAAATTAGAGTAATGTAAGGCTTACAAAAATCCCCAAGGAGAAAAACAATGAAAAAACGCGTATTTATCAAAGCAGCCGGTGCAGCAATCCTTGCTTCACTTGTTTCAGTTTCTGCACAGGCAGCTGATTTCGAACTTAAGATGCACCACTTCCTTCCAGCGAAGGCTCCTGCACATGCTAAGTTCTTCCAGCCATGGGCTGACTCAATTGAGAAAGCATCTAACGGCCGCATCAAAATCAAGATCTACGGTTCAATGTCTCTTGGTGGTAAACCACCTCAGCTAGTCGATCAGGTTCAGGATGGTTTCGTTGACCTAATCTGGACGCTTCCTGGCTACACTCCAGGTCGTTTCCCTGCAGTATCTGCATTTGAAAACCCATGGATGGTGACTGACGCCTACGAAACTTCACAGGCGCTAACTGCATACTACGAAGCAAACCCTGAAGTTCAGGCTGAATTTAAAGATATGCACGTTGTTGGTCTTTGGACTCACGACCGTGGCGTTGTTTACTCTAAAGGCGATGCCATCGACTCAGTTGCAGACTTCGCTGGCAAGAAACTTCGTAACCCAAGCCGTCCAGTAGCTGCAGCTCTGGAAGCTCTTGGTGCTACACCAGTGGGCATGCCTGTACCAGAGATGCCACAGGCACTTGCTAAGAACGTTATCGACGGTACTGTAGTACCTTTCGAAATCGTTCCAGCGCTAAAACT
>NZ_CP051666.1:5000-145000 GCF_012848475.1 Marinobacterium sp. LSUCC0821 | reverse complement strand
TCAAGAAAAACATTACGCTAAATGAATTCACATATAGGTTTGCTTGTCTTGTTAAGCTTTTGTGCTCAACCTCAACAAGCGCCCACACGTATTACCTGATCTATTGTTAAAGAGCGTGCCACTGATGTTTTAGTGGCTGCTTGAGACTCGTCTCAAGCGAGGTGCGTATCTTAGTGATCGACCTCTTATCTGTCAACCACTTTTTTCAACTTTTTTACGAGAGAAAAAACTAACTGGTTGATCAGAACGATTCAATAAAGTGTTTAAAAAACAACCACTTGAACCGCAATCCCGATTTCAGTATCCGGTCGCTTTTGCGTCCTTCCCCGTAATCGAGAGCGCGAATTATACGTAGGTATTAGAATGAGTCAACACCCTATATAGATTTATTTCTAAATATTTTCACTAGATGTAGAAAGGCCCGCTATTAGCGGGCCTTTCATGTTTATCGACTGCGTTTCTTATCTCTTTCACGCTTCTTCATATCTTTAATATGCTGACGACTGCGCTCTTTCTTCGCCAACTGTCTAGGTGTGAGCTTGTTCACTTTCCCAGCAAATGGGTTTTCGCCACTTCTAAACTCAAAGCGCATTGGTGTACCGCGTACTTTTAGAAATTTAGTGAAGCGATTCTCTAGGTAGCGTTTATAAGAACCCGGTAGCGAATCTGTCTGGTTACCATGAACAACAATAATAGGTGGGTTTGAGCCCCCCTGGTGTGCATAACGTAATTTGATACGGCGATTGTTAACAGCTGGTGGCTGATGATCAGCTACTACATCTTCTAACAACTTGGTTAGCGCATTAGTAGACCACTTCATCATTGCGAACTTGTAAGCTTCGTTTACTGATTTATAAAGGTCACCAACGCCAGTACCATGCTTAGCCGATATAAAGTGCAAACGCGCAAAAGAGGCAAAGCCCAAACGACGTTCTATCTGCCCTTTAACTGTATCTTTGGCATCGGAGTCCATGCCATCCCACTTATTAAGTGCAACGACAAGAGCACGACCTGAATCGATTACAAATCCAAGCATACTTAAATCCTGCTCTGTTACACCGTCGCGAGCATCAATTAATGAGATTACGACATGAGCATCTTTAATCGCTTGCAGTGTTTTAATGATAGAGAACTTCTCTACCGCTTCAGTCACTTGACGACGACGGCGAACACCCGCTGTATCAATAAGGGTGTACTCCTGACCATCACGCTCATAAGGGATATAAACACTGTCACGAGTTGTACCTGCATGGTCATACACCACAACACGCTCTTCACCGAGCATACGGTTAACAAGAGTAGACTTACCCACATTTGGACGACCCACGATGGCGATCTTAATACTTGGGTCAAACTCTTTCTCTTGCTCTTCACCCTCTTCAGGATGCGGCACACCCGCCTCATCAAGCGTTAGATCTATCAACTGACGAACACCACGACCATGCGCAGCAGCGATAGTTAGCGGATCACCTAAACCTAGGGCATAGAAATCTGCACGCGCCACATCAGGATCGATACCATCAGTTTTGTTTACAACCAGATAGGCTTTCTTCTCATTTCTACGTAGGTGCTGCGCGATCATCTCATCCGCAGGATTCAGGCCCGCACGACCATCAACAAGAAATAGGACGATGTCAGCCTCTTCCACTGCTTGGAAGGACTGATACGCCATCTCTTTATCGATACCCGCTTCATCACCAGAGATACCACCGGTATCAATGACTATGTAATCACGTTCACCAAGATCGCCTTCACCGTATTTACGGTCACGAGTCAGACCTGGTAGATCAGCAACCAATGCATCACGCGAGCGTGTCAAACGGTTAAATAGGGTCGACTTACCCACATTAGGGCGACCAATAAGAGCGATAACCGGAAGCATAAAGTTTGCTATCTCCAAAAAAGCAGAAAGCGGCAATCTGAAACCAGAGTGCCGCCTAAATTAAAAAGGCTAAAACTATTTTAGCGTTAATGCAGTCAATTTACCCGCATTGCTTAACACATAAATCATTTCACCCTGTACGACAGGGTCAGCGTATAGCGCAGAACTATCCACTTCAACACGGCTGACAAAATGTCCATCCGCTTGCGATAGAAGATGCATATAACCAAGCGAGTCACCAACTGCAACCTGGTTACCCAAGACAACTGGTGTACCCAAACCACGATTTGCCAGGTCTGAGTTGCGCCAAACACTTGCTGAGGTTGAGATATCAAAGGCTTCTACTGCACCCTGTGCATCACTTGCGTAGATGTTTCCAAATCCTGTTGCTAGACCACGATAAGTAGAGAACTTTTGCGTCCAGACAGTTGATGCAGTTGCAGGATTGATTGCAACTACACGACCCTGGTAGCCGCCGGTGAAGACAAGATCATTAGCGACTACAAAACCGCCATCAAGATCCATCAGTCGCTCAAGCTCAGAGCGGCCACTTGCATCACCAACACGCAGTTCCCAAACAGGAGCACCTGAAGCGCCAGCCAAGGCAACAACTTTACCGTTTGCAAAACCCGCCAACATACCATCTGACAATAGCAGCGGAGTTCCGGTTCCGCGCAGCGTTAAAGCCGGCTCTTGTGCATCATAAACCCACAACTGCTCACCAGACTCACGCGAATAGGTCGCAATCTGCCCATTGACCTGCTGAACCACGACCATCTGAGCATTAATTTGCGGCTGAGCTGTAACCTCTGAACTTAACTGTATGCGCCAAAGCTCAGAACCATCAGCAGCCTTTAAAGCCACAAGTTCGCCACTATCTAGAACCACTGCAAGGGTACCGAATCCAAGACCGACACCTGCACTAACAGGCTGATCCAAGTCTATTTGCCACAGGATTTTACCGTCTGCGCTTGATACAGCAGAGACCTGCCCAGTTGCATCAACCGCATAGACTGCTGATTCGCTAACAGCCGGTTTAATCTGATTGAAACGCTCTCCAAAACCAGAGCCTACATCCACACGCCAAACAACTTTAAATGACTTCTCTTGCTTAAACTCAACAAGTGGTTGAGGTGCCGCCTCTTCGCTTGCAGACCAGAGCCCACAACCCGAGAGGATAGCGCCAGATAGAGCCAGTACGATAAAGCGTGTGTTAAGAGGGTTCATTAAACACCTTCTCCAGTAGCAAGATCATCAAACTTCAATTTAATAACAGTTTTACGCTGGGCGTCAGAGAGCTCCATCGCTTGCGCATAGAGTTTACGTGCCTCAGTAGCCTTACCCTCTGCTGCTGCTATATCACCCTGAGTCTCAAGCAGAATCGATTGGTAAGCAGATCCAGCCGCAACCACTAGCGCCGCATTCGCTTCACCTGTTTTACCTTCAGCCAACAACAGCTTAGCCTTGCGAATCGATGCAAGCTCCTTGAGGTCAGTCGCAGCAGCATCAGATGACAATACAAAATCCAACTGCTCCATCGCTTGTGCTAAATCACCCTTTTCAACCGCAACACGCGCCAACACCATAGCACCCATAGGTGCATAGCTGCTTGACCCAAAATCTGCACGCAACTGCTCACCTAAACGAAAGAGTGAGGTGGTTGCTGCATCATCAAGAGAAGCCCCCATAGCGACTGGGCTTAAAATATTTTCATAAATCGCTGATGCACCACCTGCGTAATTATCCTGGTATTGATTCCATGATTTCCAACCTAAGGCACCCGCAACAGCTACAGCTACCCATAATAGGGTCGACTTACCGTTCTCTTTCCACCAACTTTTGAGCGCTTCAACCTGCTCTTCTTCTGTTCTTAACTCAGCCACACCAATCTCCAACTATTAAAAACGCTCACGCATGAATGTAGCGAGCTCTTGAACCTTAACTTTAACCTGTTCGCCGTTATCACGCAGAGGCTTTACTGCAACCTCTCCGTTATCACGCTCTTCATCACCAACAATGATTGCAAATTGAGCACCGCTCTTATCCCCTCTCTTCATCTGGCTTTTGAATCCGCCACCACCACAGTGCAATACAGTGCGAAGTGACGCTTCATGACGCATGACCTCAGCAGCCGCCATTGCCGCTGCAAGATTATTATCACCCATTCCAATCACGTATACATCAACCGATTGGCGGACAGCTTCAGGCACAAGACCAAGCTCTTCCAAGAGAAGCACTAGACGCTCAACACCCATGGCAAAACCAACAGCAGGGGTAGGCTTACCACCCAACTGTGATACCAGTCCATCATAACGACCACCAGCACACACAGTACCCTGAGCACCTAGTGCAGTTGTCACCCACTCAAATACCGTTTTACCGTAGTAGTCCAGTCCACGCACCAATCGTGGATTGATAACATACTGAATACCTGCGGCATCTAACAGGGTTTTAAGGGTCTCAAAGTGGTTACGCGACTCTTCGTCGATGTAGTCATGAAAATGCGGCGCATCGTTCAACAAACTTTGAGTATTTGCATCCTTAGAATCCAAAATCCTCAGAGGGTTACTCTCAAGACGACGCTTACTATCTTCATCTAACTGGTCTTTACGAGCTGAGAGGTAGGTAACCAAATCCTCTTTGAATCGATTTCGCGCCTCAGCTGAGCCCAAGGTATTAAGCTGCAGCTCAACAGAACCTAAAAGCCCAAGATTTTTCCAAAGTCTCGCACTCATCACGATAACTTCGGCATCTATATCTGGACCATCCATACCGAAGGCTTCAGCGCCTACCTGATGAAACTGACGGTAACGCCCCTTCTGCGGACGCTCATGTCGGAACATGGGACCGGTATACCAGAGGCGCTGTACCTGGTTATATAGCAATCCGTGCTGTTCCGCAGCGCGGACACAACTTGCAGTACCTTCTGGACGAAGCGTCAGACTGTCACCATTGCGATCTTCAAAGGTGTACATCTCTTTTTCAACAATATCGGTCACTTCACCAATAGAGCGCTTAAAGAGTTCAGTCTGTTCAACAATAGGAGTTCGCACTTCTGCATAGCCGTAGGCTTGAAGTACTGACTTAACTTGAGATTCGAGATACTGCCAAACCGGAGACTGGTCTGGCAGGAGATCATTCATACCACGAATGGCTTGCAACTTTGCCAATGTAAAAACCCGTAAAATCTTTGCGTATTAACGCGACAATGTAATTCGGGCGACATTCTTTCTGGTATGCGGCCCTAAATCAACAGTTGAGCCATTAAAAGTTATCGATCCGACAGCATCAGCTCGACCAATCACCACTGAAAGAGGCGCTTTACCAGACAATTCTAACTTTTTACCTTTGGCGGCTAGGCCATTAAATAGTGCAGCGTCATTTGCATCTTTAATGTTAACCCAACTTACCTCAGAGAATGTGATCACCAGATCATTACCGCCCGAACTTGCCTGTTTCGTTGCAACCTGAGCAGGCTGCGATACATCAACAGCATCTGGTTTTGCAGTCGTTTCTGAACTTTTCACCGCCACAACCTGAGGGGCAGTATCCGGTTTCTCTTCTGGTGTATTAAGCTGAATTGACGGCGCTTCGGCAGGCGCACTCTCTACAGAGTTCGAAATTGGCACCGGAATAGCGATAGATGAAGATTCACCATCACCTTGCATTGGCGGCAGTGCAGGCACCTCTTCTACTGCAGGTGTCTCAGCGTCAGATGTAAATGAGGAACCAATCCCTGACCAGTTTACCTGCATAACACCGTAGGCAACCCCGGAGAGAAGCACCGCAATAATGACCAACCGAAATAGCAGTGTTAGAACAGAGCTAGCTTTTTGTGGATTTAGCTTGAGCACCGTTTTTTTCGTAGCGGCACCCGCACTTTGAACAACGGATTTGCGCTTAGTGGTCACTTCGCCAACAGCGATATTGTAGTGTTCGATAAAAGGACCTGGCTCGAGACCCACTCGACCACAATAAGCACGAATGTAACCACGAGCAAAAACAGGCGCACCTAATGACTCTAGATCACCCTCTTCCAGTGCAGTAAAAACTTGCGTAGTTAACTTAAGCTCACGTTGCAGGGCAGAGGCTGTATAACCCATAGATTCACGGGCAGCGACCAATTTGTGTGCTGCGAAGCCGCTTAAATCATCCCCTAATAAATCGTGATCACTCACAATCCGCTTTCCTTATAATTTTTGTACTCTTCTGAGTTCGGATATAGGTTTTTTAGTAGCAGCGCATAAGTTGCTGCCTTAGATGGACTACCTGCCAATCGTGACAATCGTACACCAACCCAAAGACTTTTCGCAAAGTGCTGAGTTTTACCCTGCTCTAGTAAGCTTTTGAACTCGACAAAACGCTGATTAGCTGCAACCTGATCACCCTTCTCAATATAGAGATCGGCCAACTCAATTTGCGCAGAAGCACGATCTGGAGAGAGGGTAATGGCACGCTTCAATACAAACTCGGCTGCATCGACTCGACCAATTAAACGGTAACACCGCCCTAAGTTTTCAAATGCCTGGGCACGCTGCGTATAGAAAGGATCTTCGGTGGCACTTTGTAACTGCGTACAAGCCTCTTCATAACGACCAAGCGAATATAGAAATGCACCATAGTTATTGTGAATCATTGCTGAGCTGGGGTCTGCTGCAATCGCCTGTTTATAGTAGCCATCGGCCAGGTCTCGTTCCTGCTCCGCCTGAAAAACGAGCGCCAGCCCATTTAAGGCCGGTGCATATTTCGCGTCTGCTGAAACCGCTTTTTGCAGGGTATCTTTCGCACTCAGAAGATCACCTGCCTGGAGATACTGCATTCCCAATTTGGTGTAGGCAGCCAGTGCCGACTCATCAGGCCGAACAGCACTACCCGAACCATTAGACTGAAATGAAGAGCAGCCTACCAGCAAGGCAAGAGAGGTGATAACTAGAAGGGCACGAACAGTAGAGGCCACAAAAATACCGCTTAGAATCAAATAACTATTTGATTAACGATAGTTTATAACCCTAATTTAATCTAGGTTTCAATTGATAAAACTTAGCAGGCTAAATCTTTGACCAGAGCTAGACACGGAGGTTTTATGCGTCAGTCGCATCCTGTAGATCGATGTATTTTTGACTACGGCGAGTTCGGTCTTGAACCTGACCGACCAACTGACCACAGGCAGCATCCACATCATCACCACGCGTTCTACGAACCGTCGTCAAAATTTTCCCCTTTAACATCTCCATCTTAAAGCGCTGAATCGCATCTTCCGATGGACGCTTGTAGTCAGAGTTAGGGAATGGGTTAAATGGAATTAGATTGAGTTTACAAGGAACCTGCTTCAACAACTTAACCAGCTCACGTGCATGTTCTGGCTGATCATTGATACCCGCAATTAACGTATATTCAATGGTTGCTACACGACGGTCAGCAAGTTTTGAGAAGTAACGCTTCACAGAATCCATCAACTGCTCGATAGGGTATCGACGGTTAATTGGAACCAACTGATCACGCAGCTCATTGTTTGGTGCATGGAGTGAGATCGCAAGCGATACGTCAGTTACTTCAGACAACTTATCAATTGCTGGTACAACACCCGCTGTACTCAGGGTAACGCGACGCTTAGAGAGGCCGTAGGCATTATCTTCCATGAAGAGCTCAAGCGCATCGACAACCGCATCGAAGTTCATGAGTGGCTCACCCATACCCATCAACACGATGTTTGAAACGCGACGGTCACCTGATGGATCAAAGGGACCAAAAGAGCGAATAGCAACTCGAAGCTGCCCAACAATCTCAGCTGTACTTAGATTACGATTGAAGCCCTGCTTACCCGTAGAACAAAAACTACAGTCGAGCGAACATCCAACCTGAGAGGAGATACACAGAGTGCGGCGATCGCCTTCTGGAATCAGAACCATCTCAATTGCTGAACCACCATCCATACGAATAACCCACTTACGGGTTTCATCCTTGGAGATTTTTTCCAGTACAACCTCTGGTTCACGGATCTCCGCAACCTCAGCTAGACGCTCACGAAGCGCTTTACTGATATTGGTCATCTCATCAAATGAGCTCGCACCCTGCTGATGAATCCACTTAAGGACCTGAGTAGCACGGAAACGTTTCTCACCTAACTCCTCGAAGAAAGCTTCAAGTTTGCTTGGTGAAAGACCGATAAGGTTTACTTTTTGTTCAGACATATAATCGCAACCATAAAAAAGGCGCTCTCCGAAAACGGAGAACGCCTCAGTGTAACTGAATTACGCGCCGAAGAAGTATTCGATTTCGCGTGCTGCAGAAGTTGCAGAGTCAGAACCGTGTACAGCGTTCGCATCGATAGACTCAGCGAAATCACGACGGATAGTGCCTTCAGCAGCTTCCTGTGGGTTAGTAGCACCCATAAGTTCACGGTTTTTAGCGATAGCATTTTCGCCTTCAAGAACCTGTACAACAACAGGGCCAGAAGTCATGAAAGATACTAGATCGCCGAAGAAAGGACGCTCTTTGTGCTCAGCGTAGAAACCTTCAGCATCAGCCTGTGAAAGCTGTTTCATCTGCATTGCAGAAACTTTAAGACCTGCTTTTTCGAAACGAGAAACGATTTCGCCGATTACGTTTTTAGCAACAGCATCTGGTTTGATGATAGAAAGAGTACGTTCAGTAGCCATGACCGATTAATCCTTAAGTTGAATTGTGGTACAAAATTTTAGTGCGCGGAATTATACGCGAAGGTATTAAATTTAAACAGTTCTATTAGTAAATACTGATTAATGCCCTTCAGAGACCTGATTGAGCGTGTACTTCGGTATTTCAACAACCAAATCTTCACTCCCAACTACAGCTTGGCAACTTAAGCGCGACTCTGGCTCAAGACCCCAAGCCTTATCCAACATGTCGTCCTCAAGCTCATCTGACTCTTCGAGACTATCGAAACCCTCACGAACAATGACGTGACAAGTGGTGCAAGCACACGACTTTTCACAAGCGTGCTCGATATCGATACCATTCGCTAAAGCGGCATCACAAATTGTAATACCCGGCTCAACTTCAATAACCATGCCTTCAGGGCAGTGCTCTTCATTTGGCAGAAAAATCAGTTGTGTCATTCAAACTACCTTAATCAATTTGATCAACGCTCTGACCTTTGAGCGCTTTCTGTATAGATTGGTCCATGCGGCGTGCAGCAAAGAAGTCACTCGCTTGCGCAAGATGCTCGACACCCGCCTCTATCGCTTTACTGTTAACGCTCTGCTTCAGAGATTCCAACACAGCGATCTCAGCTTGCAGATCTGAAAGCTCTTGAGCAGTTAATAGCGCCTGACCGTCTTCAGCGATAGCTGCATGTAGAGCCCCGATAAGTCGATCCGCTTCAACTTGCTGCTCACGCAGTGCACGACGATCTTTATCATCTGCAGCGTAAGCGAACGAATCTTTAAGCATCGATGCAATTTCTAAATCACTCAGGCCATAGGATGGCTTTACCTGAATCGTACTCTCTACTCCTGTAGATAGCTCTTTAGCTGAAACATTCAACAGACCGTCTGCATCGACTTGGAAAGTGACACGAATTTTAGCCGCACCTGCAGCCATTGCAGGAATGCCTCTAAGGGTAAATTTAGCAAGAGAGCGACAATCTTCTACCAACTCACGCTCACCTTGAAGCACGTGAATAAGCATCGCTGTTTGACCATCTTGATAGGTCGTAAACTCTTGAGCACGCGCAACAGGGATTGGCGTATTACGGTGGATCACCTTCTCAACCAAGCCACCCATGGTCTCAAGACCCAGTGAAAGAGGTAAGACATCAAGGAGCAGAAGCTCCGCATCAGGCTTGTTACCAGCCAAGATATCTGCCTGAATCGCTGCACCAACAGCAACAACGCGATCAGGGTCGATATCAGTATGTGGCTCACGCTCAAAAAACTCACGAACGCCATCAACCACTGCAGGCACACGCGTTGAACCGCCCACCATAACAACATCGTTAATATCTGAAATATCGATACCTGCATCGCGAAGCGCCCGCTTACATGCACGAATAGTTTTACCAACTAGAGAGGCTGTAAGCTCGTTAAACTCTGTTCGCGAAAGAGAGATTGTTGATCCATCAGGCAGTTGAATTTCTGTTTCAGCTTGATCGGTAAGCTGCTCTTTAGCGGCTCTTGATGCAGCAAGGAGAGCGCGCAGTTGCGACTGATCTAGATCTGAATCCGAAGTTTGTTCGAGGACCCAATTAGCAATAGCGTGGTCAAAATCATCTCCACCCAGTGCTGAGTCTCCGCCCGTTGCAAGCACCTCAAAAACACCCTGAGTTAGACGCAAAATGGAGATATCAAAGGTACCACCGCCTAAGTCGTAAACAGCAACAACACCCTTATCCTGCTGATCCAAACCGTAAGCAACTGCAGCAGCTGTCGGTTCATTCAAGAGACGTAAAACTTTGAGCCCAACAACGGTTGCCGCATCTTTAGTCGCTTGACGCTGAGCATCATCAAAGTAGGCAGGCACAGTGATCACGGCACCTTCAAGCTCGCCACCTAGGGTTCGTTCTGCTCTTCTAACCAAATTATCTAGAATTTCAGCAGAGACTTGAACCGGACTCACTGAGCCAGAGACAGTCTCAATATAGGGCATGCCACCTTCAGTACTCGAAAAGCGGTATGGCAGCTGTTCGCCTAGAGTTAATGCATCAGAAGCAGAGCGACCCATGAGTCGTTTAACCGACTGTATCGTATTGTATGGATCGCTTGACGCGGCCTGCAGGGCAGCCGCACCCACCTCAATGGAGCCACCCTCAAGGTAGCGAACCACGGAAGGGAGAAGATGTTCACCCGACTCATCAGCTAGAGTCTCAGCTACACCGTTGCGAACAGAAGCGACTAATGAGTTTGTTGTTCCTAGATCAATACCCACAGCAAGCTTTCGCTGATGGGGATCCATACTCATACCTGGCTCAGCTATCTGTAACAACGCCATGTAACTAAAACTCCTCTTCGAGGCGCTCTTCCATAGCACCTACTTCTAAAATCAATTTATTGAGAAACTGAAGCTTGCGAACCGCCTCTTCAGCCATCTCCATATCACCTGAATTAAAGCTCGCTACAAATCCATCCAAGCAATTTTTCTCAAGCGATTTCGCCTCTCTCTCCAACGAAGCCAAAGCAGCAAAAGGGTCGGATGCTTTAGGAACAGAACCTAGCGCTTCCCGAAGCTCCATCTGCTCCATTAAAAACGCTACGGGCAACTGTTTGCGACTCTCTTCACCCGTCTCAATACCCTGAAGGGACAAAAGATACTGAGCACGCTTTATAGGTGATTTAAGGGCATCGTATGCACTATTAATATGAGTAGCTGCCTGAACAGACTTAAGCTGCTCTGCATCGCTTAAATGTGCGAATCGATCAGGGTGGAATTCACGCTGGAGCGAGCGGTATTGGCTATCCAACTGGCTTCGATCGACTTCAAAACCAGCAGGCAGACCAAATAGCTCAAAAAAGTTTTTGGAGAGATCCAATGCAATTACCTATGGCTTAGACGTTGAAACTTTCGCCGCAACCGCATTCACTAGCTACGTTAGGGTTGTTGAATTGAAAGCCTTCATTCAACCCCTCTTTCACAAAGTCCAACTCAGTACCATCTAGGTAAACGAGACTCTTTGGATCAACAACAACTTTGACACCGTCAAATTCGAATACGCTATCCTCTTCTTCAAGCTGATCAACATATTCAAGGACATAGGCCATACCAGAACAGCCAGATGTTTTAACACCCAGACGGATACCGATACCCTTACCGCGCTTTCCTAAGTATGCCGCAACATGCTTTGCTGCGGCAGATGTCATAGTTACTGCCATAATCCCTACAAACCTGCTTGCACAGGTTATCCTTATTTCTGTTTGCTACGGTAATCTTCAATAGCCGCTTTAATAGCGTCCTCTGCCAATACTGAACAGTGAATTTTCACCGGCGGAAGCGCCAACTCTTCAGCGATTGTAGCATTCTTAAGTGCCGCTGCTTGATCTAGCGACATACCTTTAACCCACTCAGTAACCAGTGAGCTAGAAGCGATCGCAGAACCGCAACCGTAGGTTTTAAATTTGGCATCTTCAATAATGCCGTCATCATTCACTTTAATCTGAAGACGCATTACATCACCACAGGCTGGTGCCCCCACCATACCAGTGCCAACACTAGGGTCATCAGACTCCATTTTGCCGACGTTGCGTGGATTTTCGTAGTGATCAATAACCTTTTCGCTGTAAGCCATGACTATCTCCTAAACCATTAACTTAGTGGTGAACCCACTCAACCTTACTTAGATCAACGCCGTCCTTGAACATATCCCAAAGCGGTGACAGTTCACGTAGCTTATCTACTGCTGTACGAACCTGAGCTGCTGCATAATCAACCTCCTCTTCAGTTGTAAAACGACCGAAAGAGAAGCGAATAGAGCTGTGCGCCATCTCATCATTTAGACCCAATGCACGAAGTACATATGAAGGCTCTAGTGATGCAGAAGTACAAGCAGAACCTGAAGAGACAGCAAGATCTTTAAGCGACATAAGAAGCGACTCACCTTCTACAAAGGCGAAGCTGACATTGAGGTTTCCAGGGTAACGCTCATCAACAGACCCGTTGATGTAAACCTCTTCCATGTCGCTAATGTTTGACCAGAATCGATCACGCAGCGATACCAAGCGCGCATGCTCTGCGTCCATAGACTCTTTAGCAATTCGACAAGCTTCGCCCATACCAACAAGCTGGTGTGTTGCCAGAGTACCTGAACGCATACCGCGTTCGTGACCGCCGCCGTGAATTTGTGCTTCAATACGAACACGCGGTTTACGGCGCACATAGAGTGCACCAACACCCTTAGGACCGTAGACCTTGTGTGCACAAAGCGACATTAGGTCAACTTTCAAATCTTGCATATCAATTGGCAGCTTGCCGGCACTCTGCGCAGCATCTACATGAAATAGCACGCCATGCTTGCGAGTCAGTTCACCTATCGCAGCGATATCCGTGATTGTGCCGATCTCATTGTTAACATGCATAAGAGAGACAAGAATCGTATCTTCACGCAGTGCTTCAGCAACCATCTGCACAGTGATAAGACCATCACTTCCTGGTGTTAGGTAGGTAACTTCATACCCTTCACGTTCGAGCTGGCGACAGGTATCTAGTACCGCTTTGTGCTCAATTTTAGATGTAATGATGTGCTTACCTTTTTTGTGGTAGAAGTGCGCAACACCTTTGATTGCAAGGTTGTCTGATTCAGTTGCACCAGAGGTCCACACAATTTCACGCGGATCAGCACCAATTAGATCTGCTACCTGACGACGCGCAGTTTCTGCCGCCTCTTCTGCTTTCCAGCCGAATAGGTGTGAACGTGACGCTGGGTTACCGAAATTACCATCCGGTGTAAGGCAGGCCATCATTTTTTCTGCCACACGAGGATCCACCGGTGTGGTTGCAGAATAATCTAGATAAATAGGTAACTTCATTGTTAACTCTCCAAAAACCTTAACACTTGATCATTAACCGTTAGCAGATGATACGATCAATCGATCCAACGACTTCATATCCTGTCGTTTAGCAACTGAAAGCACATCATTACGTGAAACCAGATCTTGCAGACTGATATCACTCAAAAAACTGTGAATTTGATTACTCAAATCTTCCCAGAGATGGTGAGTCAGACACACTTCACCACTTTGGCAATTCCCTTTACGCTGACAACCTGTCGCATCGACAGACTCATTCACCGCGTCAACCACCTGAGCTACTGCAATCTCAGAGCTTATTCGGTTCAAGCTGTAGCCGCCACCTGGGCCTCTAACACTCTTAACCAAACCACTTTTACGAAGTTTTGCGAAGAGCTGCTCTAAGTAAGAGAGGGAGATACCCTGACGCTCAGAAATATCCGCCAAACTGATAGGGCCCTTGCCATCATGCAGCGCCAAATCCAGCATCGCGGTAACCGCATAACGACCTTTTGTTGTCAGTCGCATGACCATCTCCTTCAGGAATTTATTGGCTAAATTATGCAATTCCCTACAAAAACGGTCAAGAATTATTTCCTACTAAATTAGTAGGCTATTTATCTTTTACCAACCGACCAATCTTGGTCAAAATTCCGCGCAAAACAGCTACTTCAACCTTATCTGGTACAGCTCTTAGAATTAACCTGCGAAGACGTGTCATAAGCTGCCTAGGGTTGTCGGGATCTAAAAACTTGATATCAACCAGCGTACTCTCGAGATGGTCGAACATCTGCTCTATCTCACCGTGCTCGGCCAACTCTATATCCCAATCGATACCCCAGTTAGGCGCCTGCTCTGAAGTAGTTAAAGCCATACGCATCTCGTAGGAGATCACCTGCACAGCTGCAGCTACATTCAAAGAGCTAAAGTCTGGATTAGTCGGAATATGAACATGCATATGACAGAGGTGAAGCTCCTCATTGGTTAGCCCCCTATCCTCCCGTCCAAACAGGATAGCGACCTGACAATCAGGATTTTGCTCAATGCTTTTAGAAACCGCTGCCGCAAGTTCACGCGGATTAACTAATGGCCAAGGAATATGACGTCCTCGAGCACTCGTTCCTACCACCAAGTGACATCCCGCTATCGCTTGCTCTAGCTCTTCAACAACAATAGCTGACTCAAGAATATCTTCAGCTCGAGAGCTACGGGCATCCGCTTCAGGATGGGGGAAATGTTTTGGCGCTACCAATGTAAGGTTTGAAAGCCCCATATTTTTCATCGCTCGCGCTGTCGCACCGATATTACCGGGATGCGTTGTATTAACCAGAACGATACGAATATTGTCTAACACTTAAGGGCTCCTTTAGAGGGCGCAAATTCTATCAGAATTGATCTTTCGGCGCACGATGACAGGTGTATAGTTTTTAGGCAGGACTTTGGTATAATGTGCGTTCGCTCTTTTAATAATTCCGGATACTCAACGATGCAACCAATGGTAAACATCGCACTGCGCGCTGCCCGCATGGGAAGCGAACAGATGTCACGCGCGCTTGAACGCTTAGATCTAATCAAAAGCGAACAGGGCAGTGTTGCGAACTTTCTTAAAGACACCTGCAAAGGTGTAGAACGCACAATCGCTTTCAATATTCAGAAAGCTAACCCACACCACAGCATCTTTGGTGAGTATTCTGGCGAACACGCCGCACAGGAAGAGGGTCCAAATCCTTGTCACTGGCGCGTACACCCAATCGATAGCGTTGTTCACTTCTCTCAAGCGATCCCATCTTTTGCGCTCTGCATTACGGGAACTATTCGTGGCAAGATTGAACATGCAATCATCCTAAATCCTGTCACTGGTGAAGAGTTCACTGCAAGTAACGGCCAGGGTGCACAGCTTAACGGCAAGCGCCTGCGTGTCAGCAACCGCACCAACCTAACATCGACTGTGATTGGCACGGGTTTCCTTGCACGCACTTCTGATAAAAAGCATCTCGAGCAGCAGCTCAATATTACTCGCGCTTTGATCGAAGCTGATGCTAACACTTTCAGTACAGGCTCTGTTGCACTGAACCTTGCTTATGCTGCGGCTGGTCGTATCGACGGCATCATTCAAAACGGTGTGACTGCTGATGAGATCGATGCAGGTCTACTCATTCTTCGCGAAGCGGGCGGCCTCTCTTGTGACTTTAAAGGCGGCAATGACATTCGCAATAAGGGCGAGCTAGTAGCAGCCAACCCTAAACTATTGAAGGCACTTTTAAATAAAGTACACTCAGCACAGTAGAGCCTAGTGCAGCATCATTGAAAAAGGCGGGATATCCCGCCTTTTTTATTGCGAATATTTTGCAGCAATCAACCACGCACCATTTTTATATGTGCAATACCACACTCATCATATATCCCGCCCTGGGAGACAAACCCAAACTCTTGATAAAACTGCTCAACATGATGCTGCGCAGATATTTTAATTTTGCAGTTCGGCACCTTAGACTCCAACCATTCGATAGCAGCTCGAGTCAGATCTCGTCCCAGCCCCTTACCACGGAAAACCTTTGGTACCAGCACTCGACCAATCGAGGCCTCCTCATACACCTGCCCAGGCAAGAACAAACGCGCATAGGCTAACAACTCACCACCCTCTGTTAGCAATAGATGGGCCGCTCTCTGATCTTCGTCATCCATATCCTGACAGACACAATCCTGCTCCAAAAAGAAAACCTCAAAACGGTTTTTCAAAACCGTGTAGAGCTGCTCTTTTGAGAGCTCAGCAAAACTTAAAACCTCAACATCCATATAGACCTCAACAAAGAGTGTAGCAATAGAGTAAAACGGAACAGTTATAGTAACCGGATTTTGCGGAGACAAAAAAGCCGGCTACAAAAGCCGGCTTTTTTAACGCTTAAAATTAAGCGTTGTAAGGGTCACGAAGAACGATCGTTTCGATACGATCTGGACCTGTAGATACGATATCGATAGGCGCTTCGATTAGAACCTCTAGACGCTTGATGTAGTTCACAGCGTTCGCTGGAAGTTGATCAAGAGACTGGGCACCTAAAGTAGATTCGCTCCAACCTGGAACTGTTTCGTACACTGGCGTTACTGTTTCGTAATCTTCACTGCCATTTAACGAGTAGACATCGTTACCTTCAGCATCCTTGTAACCTACACAGATCTCAATAGTCTCAAGACCATCAAGAACATCTAGCTTAGTTAGACAGATACCTGATACAGAGTTGATCTGAATCGCGTGTTTTAGCGCTACAGCATCGAACCAACCACAACGGCGTGCACGACCCGTAGTTGAGCCAAACTCGTGACCACGCTCAGCAAGACGCGCACCAATTTCACACTGAAGCTCAGTTGGGAATGGACCACCACCTACACGGGTAGTGTACGCTTTGGTAATACCAAGAATGTAATCAAGGTATAGAGGACCAAAACCAGAACCTGTTGAAGTACCACCTGCAGTGGTATTTGAAGAGGTTACATATGGGTAGGTACCGTGGTCGATATCAAGTAGCGAGCCCTGCGCACCTTCAAACATGATGTTAGCGCCCTGCTTACGAAGTTCGTGCAGCTTAGCTGTAACATCAATCACCAAAGGAAGAAGCTGATCAGCCATTGCAAAGCACTCTTCTAGTACCGCATCGTAGCTAACAGGCTCAACTTTGTAGTAACTTTCTAGAACGAAGTTATGGTAAGTCATCACCTCTTTAAGCTTCTCAGCAAAGAGTTTTCGATCTTTAAGATCACCAAGACGCAGACCACGACGCGAAACTTTATCTTCGTATGCTGGCCCAATACCACGACCCGTCGTACCGATCTTTGCGTTACCGCGAGCAAGCTCACGTGCCTGATCAAGTGCTACGTGGTATGGAAGAATTAACGGACACGCAGGACTTAGGCGCAGACGCTCACGTACTGGCACTCCTGACTCTTCCAACTTTGCCATCTCTTTAAGAAGAGCTTCAGGTGAAAGTACAACACCGTTACCGATCAAACATAGAACGTTTTCACGCAAGATACCGGAAGGGATCAAGTGAAGAACGGTCTTTTGACCATCAATTACTAGGGTGTGACCCGCGTTATGACCACCTTGGAAGCGAACAACAGCCGCAGCCTTATCAGTCAGAAGATCAACGATTTTACCCTTACCTTCGTCACCCCATTGAGTGCCGAGAACAACGACGTTTTTGCCCATTAGACTATCAATTACTCTTTTTAAACTTTAGAGAGTGGTAACCACCCATTCGGAATTTTCTTTTACCAAGCGACGATCACAGTGCGCAGGCACTTCACTGTCACTTAGCTCAAACACTACACGCTCACCCTGCGCACGAAGCTGGGCAACCGCTTCAACCAACGATCCATCCGCCATTTTTGGAGCAAGAATCGATGATGCAAATGCTGGCGTCTCTTCAAGAGCCAACATCACTAAAGTTTTTAGGTCCGCACTGAATCCAGTTGCAGGACGCGCACGCCCAAAGTCCGCACCGATCTGATCATAACGACCACCCTTAGCGAGCGCCTGACCAAACTGAGGTGAGTAAGCTGCAAACACAACACCCGTGTGGTAGCTGTAGCCACGTAACTCACCTAGATCTATATAAATGCCAACCTGCGGAAAGGCCGTTTTAACTCGCTCTGCAATTGCAGCAACGTGCTCTACAGCTTCAAGAATTGCAGGACTATCAACAAACAACTGGCGCGCTTTATCTAGCTCCGCAACACCACCGTTAAGTGAAGCCAATGAACCTAACTTCGTCTGAAGAGCAGAATCGATATCAAGACCAGCAACAAAATCTTTCAGTTCTGGAAGCGCTTTACGCTCCAAAATATCAATGTAAGTATCAATCTGAGCTTGAGAAAGTTTTGCCTCTTTCACTAATTCAGAGAAGACGCCAACATGGCCGAGATCGAGGTTGAGAGAACCTTTAATACCGACTTGAAGAAGCGTATCAAGCATCAGCGAGATAACTTCAGAATCTGAGTCGACACCCTGGTGGCCAAAAAGCTCAGCACCAACCTGCATAGGATTACGTGATGCCAACATATTCACAGCGCGGGTGTGCAGAACCGAACCGCAGTAGCAGAGACGGCTCACACCATTTGTGCGCAAACGATGGGCATCAATACGCGCCACCTGAGGCGTAATATCCGCTCGAATACCTAGCATGTGACCTGAGGTTTCATCGGTCACTTTAAATGTTCGCAGACCAAGATCACCACCAACACCGGTTAGAAGTGACTCAAGGTGCTCTGCGACTGGAGGCATCACAAGTTCATAGCCCCAGCCATGGAAAAGATCAAGTACGCGGCGACGCACCAATTCCACTTCTCGTGCAACTGGGGGTAGAAGCTCCTTCATACCATCAGGAAGTAGCCAGCGATCAGCCAACGCCATTTATCTCTCCAACTTTTATCGCGAAAAAACTAACAAAACTGTACCTAGCAGCATCGACACCAAACCAAAGGTGCGAAGCGTCTGGTCACTCATCGTTCCAAGCTGGGAAACCATCGAGCGCCAACGCTGCGGATAGAGGAATGGAATCACACCCTCGATCACTAAAACCAAACAAAATGCGAGCCATAGCTCATGCCAAAGTTCGGACATTAAATGCACTGCCAAATCACAAAAAAACCGGGGGTTTCCCGGTTGACGAATTTTAACACGAAAACGGGCGCCAATGGCACCCGTTTTTAACCCTTAAAGCCAAGCCTTTTGGTTAAGGCTTACTTCCCTGTAAGTAGCGGAAGAATTCACTATCAGGTTTTAGCAGAAGAACATCGGAGCCACTCTTAAATGATTCACGGTAGGCCATTAGACTACGGTGAAACGAGTAGAACTCTGGGTCTTTGTTGTATGCATTAGCGTAGATACTTGCCGCCTGAGCATCGCCCTCACCTCGAGTCACTTCCGACTCACGGTAAGCGTTCGCTAGGATGACCGTACTCTGACGATCTGCATCTGCGCGAATACCCTCTGCAAGCTCTTTACCACGTGAACGAAGCTCACGTGCAAGACGCTCACGCTCTGTACGCATACGTTCATACACAGAGTTAGATACTTCTGAAGGCAGGTCAATTCGCTTCACTCGCACATCAACTACGCGAAGGCCAAGCTCCTCTTCACTGATTTTGCTTAGTGTTGCGATGACTGCGTCCATCACCTCTTCACGCTCACCAGAGACAACCTCAGTCAACGTACGGGTACCAAACTGGTTACGCAGAGATGTCTCAATACGTGTCGAAAGCAGATCTGCAGCACGGTATGAGTCACCTGAAGTTGCAGTGTAGAACTTAGAGGTATCACTAATGATCCACTTAACGTAAGAGTCGACAACTAGACGTTTTTTCTCAAGCGTTAGGAACGATTGAGGGCGAGTATCAAGCGTCTGAACTCGGGCATCAAACTTGCGAATCGTGTTCACAAACGGAATCTTGAAATGAAGACCCGGCTGAAGATCCGCTTCTACCACCTCACCAAACTGCAGCTTAACGCCACGTTCAATCTCTTTGATGATGTAAAGCGAGTTTGAAAGTACCAACAGTACCACTACAGCGATAACAGAGGTAAACATTGAAGTTGGCTTCATATTAACGACCCTCCCGTAGTGATGAAGATGATGTACCAATGCGGTTGATAACCTGATCAGTAATAGCACGCATACTTGTATCATCAAGGCGAACAGTACCATTTGCGCTGTTAATTGGCGCAGACCTGTTCTCCAGTAGCTTATCAAGCGGCAAATACATCATGTTATTGCCACCTTCAACGTCAACCATCACCTTAGGTGACTGCCCAAGCACCTGCTGCATTGTCTCTATGTAGAGACGCTCGCGTGTAACTGCTGGTGCTTTTTTGTATTCGGTTAATAGTGCCGTAAAACGATCCGCTTCACCGGTTGATTTAGCAATAACCTCTTCACGGTATGCGTTTGACTCTTCGATCACACGCTGAGCAGTACCACGCGCTTCAGGTACGATACCATTAGCGTAAGCTTCTGCTTCGTTCTTAACACGCTGCTCATCTTCACGCGCTTTGATTACATCGTCGAAAGCATCTTGAACCTGTTTAGGCGCAGTAGCATTCTTAACGTTAACACCTGAGATTGATAAGCCCGTACCGTAATCATCCATGTAGCTCTGCAGACGCGCTTTAACTTCAGTCGCTAGAGTTTCACGGCCTTCAGTAAGAATTGCATCCATATCAGTCGCACCCACTGTGTGACGAAGTGACGACTCAGATGCATGCGAAAGACTGGTTTCTGGATCACGTACATTTAGAACATAATCACGCGGATTGCTAACAACGTATTGAACGGTCATATCAACGTTGACGATGTTCTCATCACGAGTAAGCATAAGTGAGCCGTGATCAAGTGTACGAACGCGCGTTACGTTCAACTTAGTCACATCATCGATCAATGGTGGGTTCCACTGCAGACCTGGTTGCACAGTCTCTAAGTATTTACCTAGACGTAAAACAACACCGCGTTCCTGCTGGTCAACGGTATAGAAACCCATACCACCCCAGACTACGACAACAGCTAATGCGATTAACCCGATAAAACCGGCACTTGGCGCTGATGGAGGCGTGATTCCAGAATCACCATTACCACCCGATTTTTTCTTACCGCCAAATAGCGAGTTCAAACGCTCTTGCAACTTTTGCAAAGCTTCATCTAGATCAGGCGGCCCCTGTTCAGGACCTCCCGAACCACCACGACGACCATTATTGCCGCCACTGTTCCATGGGTCTTGGTTGTCCTTCGGACCACCAGGCTCATTCCAAGCCATAGTCACACTCCAACTAAAATAAACTTTTTTAATAGAAAGCTTAGCTAACTATTACCACTCTTCTTCTCTGGCCGGAATAAATGTCTCGTGAGAGATATCTAAACGGCTCAAAATCTTACGCAGCTCTTTTTCCTGAAGCTTGATCTCAAGTCTAATACGACCCTCTTCAGAAAACTGTTCATCAACCACTGCATTTTGTTTGTAAAGCATTGCCCTTAACTGACCCTGAAAATGATCCAATTCAATAACATCATGGAACATATCATTGGCTAACCGCTCCTGCAGCGCCTGAATCAGCAGTTCAACGCCCTCACCACTCTGCGCTGAGAGCCACACACGAATTGGATTACCCTCATCGTCACGATCAATTTTAGGTGAAACACCCTCCATTGCATCGATTTTATTGTAGACCTCCAACATCGGGACCTGATCAGCATCGATCTCATGAAGCACGTGCATCACTTCAGCAATGTGATCACGGCGCTCATCATCTGCAGCATCAATCACATGCAGCAGAAGCGCCGCTTCAACGGTCTCTTGCAAGGTCGCTCTAAAGGACTCTACTAGTTTATGGGGGAGGTCTCGTATAAATCCAACCGTATCGGCCAAAATAACTGAACCAATATCATTCATCTCAAGCTTACGAAGGGTCGGATCGAGCGTTGCGAATAGCTGATCAGCCGCATACACATCGGCTTCAGTAATACGATTAAACAGTGTCGACTTGCCGGCGTTGGTGTATCCCACCAGTGATAGTGTTGGTATTTCGGCACGAGCACGGGCACGACGTCCTTGCTCACGCTGTTTACGCACTTTCTCTAGACGGGCTGTGATCGCTTTAATACGAGCACGCAATAGTCGACGGTCTGTCTCAAGCTGAGTTTCACCCGGTCCACGCAGACCTATACCACCCTTTTGACGCTCAAGGTGGGTCCAACCACGTATTAGGCGTGTGGACATATGTTCAAGCTGAGCTAACTCAACCTGCAGCTTACCTTCATGGGTGCGTGCGCGCTGCGCAAAGATATCTAAGATAAGACCGGTACGATCCAAAACACGACACTGAATCTCACGCTCAAGGTTTCGCTCCTGGGCTGGCGATAAAGAGTGATCGAATATCACAAGCTTAGCGTCATGCATATGCACAAGCTCAGCGAGTTCTGCAACTTTACCTTTACCAAGGAAGAACTTGGGACTTGGGTCAGAGCGGGTGCCGAAAAGATATTCAACAGGATCCGCCCCGGCCGAGAGAGCTAGCTCTTCTAGCTCTCGTGGATTGTTGTTCGCGTTATGCCCCGGAAAATCTATATGGACGAGTATGGCTGTCTCACCAGACTCAGGACGTTCGAAGAACAATTATTACCTCATTCGGTCGGCTTTTCATCGACCTGTGGCAGCTTGATAGGTCTAGATGGAACAACGGTAGATACCGCATGTTTATAAACCATCTGACTTACAGTGTTTTTCAATAGAATCACGAACTGATCGAAAGACTCAATCTGTCCCTGAAGCTTAATACCGTTAACTAGGAAAATAGATACTGGAACGCGTTCCTTGCGAAGAACGTTCAAGTAAGGGTCTTGTAGGGTTTGCCCTTTTGACATAGTGCCTCCTCCATTTGGAGATAATCGTTATTAGGTTGCTACCTCTGTTGCCCAAAATGCGAGCGGAGAACATTTTCCCCAAGCAGAACTACAGTAGACCAAAGAATGATATTAGATTCAGGCAATTAATTCCAAAGATTTATCGAGCAATTTTTGATCCATCGAATCAACTACAACTGCACCCTGCCAACCACGCAACCAAGTCATCTGGCGTTTAGCCAACTGCCGTGTAGCTACGATGGCCTTCATACGCATTTCATTAGCATCGAAATCCCCATCCAGATATTGCCACATCTGGCGGTAGCCTACGCAACGCATGGAAGGTAGATTTAAATTTAGGTCACCCCGATCACGCAAACTTTCAACTTCAGCTTGAAAATTCTGTGCAAGCATTAGTTCAAAACGCAGCTCAATGCGTCGATGCAATACGGCACGATCGGAGGGCATCAGGGCCATCGGCACAATATCCCAGGGGTGCTCTAACACGGACTGCTGCTGCCAGAACTCCTCAATACTTCGACCGGTCATTAAGACAATTTCTAGCGCGCGTTGAATTCGCTGTTGATCATTTTCACCCAAACGAACACCTGAAAGAGGGTCCAACTCTGATAGACGCGCATGAATAGCGGGCCAACCCAACTTAGCTGCATCCGCTTCTATTTCGGCGCGCAACTCCGGATTCGCCTCTGGCAACTTAGCCAAACCCTCTGCCAACGCTTTGAAATAGAGGATGGTGCCGCCAACAAGAATCGGCAATTTGCCCTTTTGATGGGCAGCGTCAATTAGTACTTTTGCATCGTTTGCAAAATCTGAAGCTGAATAGCTCTCAGTGGGATCTAAAATATCAACCAATGCGTGCGGATAATCATGCAAGGTCTGGGCGTCTGGCTTCGCAGTGCCAATATTCATCTCTTTGTAGATGAGCGCGCTATCCACGCTAATAATTTCGGCATCGACACGGTCAAATAGCTGCAAAGCAAGATCAGTCTTACCCGAGGCAGTTGGCCCCATCAAAAAGAGAACTTTAGGCAGAGACACCTACTGCCCCCTTAAAAAGAGCTTGTCCAATTCACCCATCGTGAGCTGTACATAAGTTGGACGACCATGGTTACACTGCCCAGATCGCTCAGTCGCTTCCATGTCACGCAGCAATGCATTCATCTCTGGAATAGTGAGCTGTCGGTTTGCACGCACTGAACCGTGACAAGCCATGGTTCCTAGCAGCTCATTAATACTCTCTTCAATACGGCGCGATGTACCGTAGACTTTCATATCAGAGAGTACATCTCTAACCAAAAGCGACACATCTGAGCGCGCCAGAGATACAGGTACCTCTCGAATAACAATAGACTCTTGTGCCAAGCGCTCCAGAGAGAAGCCAAGCTGTTTAAAAAGATCTGCCTGTTCGGCTGCTATCTCTGCTTCAGCTTCACTAACGTTTAGTGTCACTGGAACTAGAAGCGGCTGACTTCGAACTCCCTCAGACTCCCAGGCACTTTTCATACGCTCGTAAACGATACGCTCATGCGCGGCGTGCATATCAACGACTACTATACCCTGGGCGCTTTGCGACAATATGTAGATGCCATGAAGTTGCGCTACTGCAAAGCCTAACGGCGGAATATCAGCAGTGGATGCAGCGCCTAAAGTCGCTCCAACTGATGAGATTTCAGCCGTCAGCCCAGGCGTTTGCGGATGCAGTGCTGCATAACCTGCCATCTGCTGCTGAATTTGGCCCTGACTCGGCTTCGCAGCTTGGTAAGCACTAAAATTAAAAGCGCCAGGAGAATTAGATTCGCTAGGGAGAGAGATTCGCTGCTGCTCAAACGACTGATTTAGCGGCTCAACCTGCTGTTGCAGATTTGTACCAAAACCAGGCGTCGCTTCTGGAGTCCTATCTCCAGGACGACTCTCGCCAATGACACGATGAATAGATCGGAAAATGAAGTCATGAACCAGTCGCCCTTCACGGAATCGAACCTCGTGCTTAGTCGGGTGCACATTGACATCAACCAGCGCTGGGTCCAACTCTAGATAGAGTACATAGCAAGGGTGCCGGCCGTTATAGAGGACATCAGCATAGGCCTGACGAATTGCGTGCGTCACCAACTTATCGCGAATGATTCGACCATTAACGAAGAAGTATTGCTGATCTGCCTGGCTACGCGAATAGGTCGGAAGCCCAATCCAACCCCAGAGTCGCAAACCTGAGGCTTCCGCTGCGATATCAACATTAAGCGCACTGTTAATAAAGTCTGCGCCGAGCAGTGAAGCGATTCGACGCTCCTTCATCTGCTCTGATATTGCAGGTTTAAGTTGATGCACCACGCGATTGTTATTACTTAACTGGAACTGCAGATCAAAACGACTCAACGCCATGCGTTTCACCACCTCTTCCAGGTGGCGATACTCAGTATTTTCAGTCTTTAAAAATTTACGCCGTGCCGGAGTGTTGAAGAAGAGATCTCGCATCTCAACCGTGGTCCCTTGCGGGTGTGCAGCTGGAGAAACTTCAGCCTCCATATCGCGCCCCTCAGCTCGAACCTGCCACCCACTCTCTTGCCCTTCTGCGCGCGAACTAAGAGTTAGACGTGATACCGAGCTGATACTCGCCAATGCTTCACCACGAAAACCTAAACTTGCAACCGCCTCTAGATCCTCAAGGGCAGTAATTTTTGAGGTCGCATGGCGACTCAGCGCCAGCGGCAGATCATCTTTATCGATACCCTTGCCGTCGTCGCGAATACGAATCAGTTTTACGCCACCCTGCTCTACCTCAACAGAGATCTTTGTGGAGCCTGCATCTATCGCATTCTCCATGATCTCTTTAACCACTGAAGCAGGCCTTTCAACAACTTCACCCGCTGCAATTTGGTTGGCTAATTGCGGTGAAAGTAGGTGTATTCGACTCATAAATTGATCAACCCGCAGGGATTTTAAGAACCTGACCTACGCGAATACGGTCAGACTTCAATTGGTTAAAACGACGCAGTGAATCGAGCGACACACCATTTCTCTCAGCAATAATCGAGAGTGAATCACCGGGCGCAACTTTATGACTTCGTTCAATCGTGGCAGGCTGCTTACCCTGCTGTTTCAGTGTAGCAACCAAGGTTGCAGCGGGAGGCTTACTCCAGAAGTGTCCAACGATGCCATCTGCAATCGCGCGCGCCATGCGTTTTTGATAGGAAGAATCTTTTAGACGTTTCGCTTCACTTGGGTTAGAGATAAACCCAGTTTCAACTAATATCGAAGGGATATCGGGGGACTTCAGCACCACAAATCCCGCTTTTTCGACGTAGTTCTTATGCATTTTGGCAAAGCGAGCGATATTTTCATGAACAGCGCCAGCTACTTCACTGCTACTGGTGCGCGCATAGGTCATCGACATGTCTAACAAAACACTTGCCAGGGTTTCATCTTTATCTTCAAGACTGACACTTCCTACCCCACCAATGAGATCGGCACTATTCTCTTTCGAAGCGAGCCAACGACCCATCTCACTAGAAGCGCCTCGATTACTGAGGACCCAGACTGAAGCCCCTCGAGCTTTGCTACTTTGCGCTGCATCGGCGTGAATGGAAACGAAGAGATCGGCGTTTAACTTGCGCGCTTTCCGAGTTCTACCACGCAAACTGACATAGTAATCGCCGGAACGAACAAGCTCTGCGCGAAAACCAGGTTCCGCATCAATTTGTCGCTTAACCTCCTTGGCAATAGCAAGGACTACATCTTTTTCACGAAGACGATAGGGACCCAATGCACCTGGATCATCGCCACCATGACCCGCATCGACCGCAATGACAATCTCCCTATTTCCAGTCGGCAGTGCTACCGGAGTTGAGGGGGCGGTTTCAGATTCAATCTTTGCGCCACCGCTCCAACCGAGATCCACCACTAAACGGTGTCCATATTGGTCGTTAGGCACTAGCGAGAAACTTGATGGCTCGACTCTTTGCGAGAGATCAAGAACCACACGCAACTTATCACTCTGCAGCCCTGTACGGATGCGTTTGATTGGACTACCGCTCAAATCGACCTTACTAAAATCTTTGGTCGCTGAGCTATTGGGAATATCGATAACGATACGATCTGGATTATCGAGTGCAAACAGTGAATGTTTAACCTCCGAATCGAGATCAAAAACGAGTCGCGTACTATCAGGAGCTTTCCATAGACGCAGGTTCTCGATGGCAGCCGAAAATGCAGGGTTTGCGATTGAAATCGCCAAACTCATTATGCAAAACCGAAACAAACCCAACATAAGAACCCTAAAAAGTGAATTAGACAGAAACGGGAAGTTGTTGAAGCAAATCTCTCCCCTTAGCTGTCATAGCAAAGAGAGATAGTTTACGGCCTTGCTCCAAGGGTTCAAGTTTGATTTCCAAATCAGGCGTCGGGAGCATCCCTTCACCACGTTCTGCCCACTCAACCAAACAGAGGGCCTCTTGATCGAAGTAGTCTCTAATTCCCATATATTCGAGCTCTTCGGGCTCAGATAGGCGATAAAGATCAAAATGATAGATCTGGCGACCATCTAACAGATAGGGCTCAACTAGGGTATAGGTTGGACTTTTCACAGCCCCCCGATGACCCAAGCCTTGAATGAGCCCTCGAGTCAGGGTTGTTTTACCCATCCCCAAGTTCCCCTCAAGAAAGATCACACCTGCGAGCACAACTTCGCCTAACGCCTTACCGGCTCGCAAAGTTGCCTCTTCATCAGCAAGATTCCAAACTAAATCTGCAGTCACTTAACTACCTTAACCCACCTGTGTGTTTAACTTTTTATCTACTAATCTGTTTATCTATTTAATACAGGCTTTAAATGCATCAACAGATCAGACGCTATCAATCCGCGCTCGCCGTCAGCAGCAGCAAGATCTCCAGCCTCAGCATGCAAACTAACACCAAGCTTTGCCGCTTCAAAGGCACTAAACCCCTGCGCCATAAGAGCGGCTATGATACCAGAAAGTAGATCTCCCATACCGGCCGAGGCCATCCCTGGATTACCGGCCTGACAAGTAAATATTTCACTATCACCAGCCACTAGCGTATTAGCACCCTTTAGCACAACGACACCCTTCAACCGCTTTTGTAATTCACAAACAGCGGCTCTTCGATCTTTCTCAATTTCAGAAACGGAAGTATCGAGCAGACGTGCAGCCTCACCTGGGTGCGGTGTAAAAACCGCTTTTGAAGGTGCAGTTAATCGCCCCATTGCAATCAGGTTAAGTGCGTCGGCATCTACCACCTTTGGCAGGTCAGATTTAAAGATCTCACGCGCCACCTCTACACCCCAGCGCTCTAGACCCAATCCAGGACCGACCACCAGAACTGTCGCCTTTTCAATTAAGGCGATCAATTCTGTCGTAGAATTTACACACTGCGCCATAATCTCTGGCATGCGACTTAGGCTTGCGACAACGTGAGATTCAGCCCCAGTGGCTAAGGCGACCCGTCCTGCTCCCGTTCGCATTGCCCCTTCAGCACTTAAAATAACGGCACCGCCAAATCCCTGTGCACCACCAACCACAAGCACAACGCCGAAATCACCTTTGTGCGCTGACCGAGCGCGCGGAGCAAAACTGTGTAACTCTGACTGACTCATATTATTTCCCAAGATAAACAGTGCACTTAAACCTCTGAAGATCCTGATTCACATCTACAATTGCAGTATATTAACGCGGACGATGAATTTTTGCTGAAACAGAATAGATAAATCCCCTGATGACCACTTTTGAACCTAGCTCGCTCGACAATTTAGCAAGCGCTCTTAAAGAGAAGGCGTTTGAGCTGGGCTTTCAACAGTGTGCAATAACGCTTCCAGATATGCGCTCGGAAGAGAGCTATCTTCGAGAGTGGCTGGAGAAAAATTATCAGGGTGAGATGGGTTTTCTAGCTGATCACTTTGAAAAGCGTATCGACCCAAAACAGCTAGTAGATGGCACGCTTAGAGTCATTATGGTTCGCATGGACTACCTTCCTAGCGATGTTAAATTCACCTCAATATTGGCCAATCCAAAAAAGGGCTATATAGCCCGATATGCGTTAGGCAGGGATTATCACAAACTCATTAGAAACCGTTTAAAACATCTAGGACAATGGCTCGAAGAGAGGTGCGAGCAGAGCATAAAATTTCGCCCATTTGTTGATAGCGCTCCGATTTTAGAGCGCCCACTAGCCAGAGACGCAGGACTTGGCTGGGTAGGCAAACATACGCTTCTGCTTAACCGAAGCGCTGGCTCTTGGTTTTTTCTAGGCTCACTTTTTATAGACCTCCCCTTGCCTATCGATACCCCAGAGAGTGAAACCCATTGCGGCAAGTGCACAGCTTGCATGGATATCTGCCCAACCAACGCATTCCCGGCACCTTATGTTTTAGATGCCAGACGCTGCATCTCCTACCTGACGATTGAACATCGAGGCTCAATACCAGAAGAGCTCCGCCCTCTCATGGGCAACAGAATTTTTGGCTGCGATGATTGCCAACTGATCTGCCCATGGAATCGTTTTGCAAAACATACTAATGAAGAGGATTTCTCACCAAGACACCAGCTTGATAACCAAGATCTACTTGAGCTATTTAGCTGGAGCGAAGAGGAGTTTCTGACAAAGACAGAGGGTTCCGCTATTCGTAGAACAGGATACCAAGGCTGGAGACGAAATATCGCCATCGCTCTTGGCAACAGTGCCGATGCAAAAGCGGTGGGGGTGATAAAAGAGGCACTCAATGCTCAAACCGAGACACCGATGGTGCAAGAGCATCTACTCTGGGCTTTGAATCAACTCTCGAGTGAGAGTGCTACCCAAACAGAACCACTACCTCTTCTGCAGCACCCAAATTCAAAGCGAATACCTGATTGATGGGAGCGTCATTCTACCCCCCCTTCTCACGCTACTTAAGAATCCATCCTTAAGAAGTTCTCTCGGTAGTGCTTAAGCTCATCAATAGAGTCTCGAATATCATCTAAAGCAAGATGACTCCCCTGCTTTTTGAGAGTCTCTAAAACATCGGGACGCCAACGACGCGCAAGCTCTTTAAGCGTGCTCACATCGAGGTTTCGATAGTGGAAGTAAGCCTCTAATTTTGGCATGTAACGGTGTAGGAATTTGCGGTCCTGATGAACACTGTTTCCGCACATAGGAGAGACACCTGCAGGAATGTAGGCCGATAAAAAATCGATCATAGACTGTTCTGCTTCAGCCTCACTCGTATCGCTAGCTTTTACTCGATCAACCAGTCCTGAACCGCCATGCTGTTTGGTATTCCACTCATCCATTGCGTCAAGCAGTTCATCCGACTGATGAACTGTAATCACTGGACTCTCTGCCAGAGTATTAAGCTCCGGATCAGTCACAATAATCGCCATCTCGATAATACGCTCTCTATCCACATCCAATCCGGTCATTTCAAGATCTATCCAGATTAAATTTTTATCGGATTTTTTATCGAGCATCGAATTCTCCTTGGGGAATGGATCGCTTCCAACTAGCGAAAACAGTAGAATGACTGATTATACCCTATCCGCTCAATTTGAAACGAGGCCCGATGGCGCAACGTAAAGTAAATAGACGTCAAGCTTGGAGAATCCAGAAGATCCAAGAGGAGAGAACTGCTCGCGCACAGAAACGTGATGAGCAGATAGATTCTCAGCTTGAAGGTGGCGACCTCGGTCCAGAGCAACATGGACTTATCATCTCGCACTTTGGCAAACAGGTTGACGTTGAAGTACTTGAAGGCGAGCTGACAGGTGAGATCATCCGCTGTCACATGCGCACCCATTTGGGACAGCTCGTCACTGGCGACAGAGTGATCTGGCGCAAATCACCTGATGCAGGTGTGGTTGTAGCGGTTGAGGATCGCGATTCTGAGCTGAAACGTCCCAACAACCATGGCGAACTTAAACCAGTAGCTGCAAACATTGATGCGATTTTAATCGTCATTGCTGTAGAACCCTACGCACACGCCAACCTAATTGATCGATACCTAGTGGCATCTGAATTGTCAGATATAGAGCCTGTTATTGTTCTCAACAAAACAGACCTATTAAATGACAATAATCGTGAACGCCTGATACCGCTGCTTGATAGCTATAGAGAGATTGGCTATCGAATTATCTATGCATCAACATCTGATAAAAGCGGACTGGACGAATTAAAAGCCTTTTTAGCTGATCGCACTACCGTTTTTGTTGGTCAATCTGGTGTCGGTAAATCATCGCTGGTAAACACCCTGCTTCCAGGCGTCGACATCAAAGTTGGCGAGCTATCTGAGGCTACACGCAAAGGGCGCCACACAACCACGACTGCACGACTGTTTCACATCCCAGAGGGTGGCAACCTAATCGACTCACCCGGAATTCGTGAATTTGGCCTGTGGCATATTGAACCGACTCGCTTAATCGATGGATTTGTTGACCTTCGAGAAGTGACTGGTCACTGTAAATTCAGGGACTGCCAGCACGAAGCGGAGCCTGGCTGTGCTTTTCATGAAGCGATAGATAAAGGACTGGTTAGTGAAACTCGCTTCTTGAGCTACAAGCAGATTCTAAACTCGATGTTGGAATCGGACTTCAAAGCGAAGGAAGCTAGGTAACCTAGATAGTCACTCAACCCACTCTTGGGTATCATGCAACATCTTTGTAATACACCGTTTGACGGAGATCCTGGTGAAGAAAACTCTATTTATACTGTTCCAACAGATCGTACCCCAGCACCTATTATCACGATTGGTTGGCCGCATTGCCGAGTGCACAAACCCAAAAGTTAAAAATTGGGTGATCAAAAAGTTCATCAACCACTTCAACGTCGATATGAGTGAAGCGGAGCGTTCTGATCCAAGGGATTACGTAAACTTTAATGACTTTTTTACGCGCGCATTAAAGCCTGGTGCAAGAACCATCGCTGAAGGTGAAAACATTCTAGTCTCCCCTGCTGACGGCGCTATTTCCGAGATTGGCAAACTTGAGTTTGGTCGCATTCTTCAAGCAAAAGGGCGTGGCTATGGAGTTAAGACACTATTAGGCGGCTCTGAACAGCGCGCAAAACCGTTTATCAACGGCTCTTTCGCAACCATTTACCTATCACCGCGCGATTACCACCGTGTACATATGCCTATTGGCGCAGCTCTTAAAGAGGCGATCTATGTTCCGGGTGATCTCTACTCTGTAAACCAAACAACGGCTGAAAACGTAGATAATTTGTTCGGCCGCAATGAACGTTTGGTATGTATTTTTGAAACCGAACAGGGTCCGATGGCCATGGTGCTTGTTGGTGCAATGATTGTTGCAGGTATTGAGACCGTATGGGGCGGCCAGGTTGCTCCTATGAAGCGCGTGCCTATCAAAGTATTTAACACCCAAGCAGAGATCCCTCTTCTTCTCGAAAAAGGGGGTGAGATGGGTCGTTTTAAACTAGGTTCAACCGTCATCCTGCTCTTCCCTGAAGGTGACATTGAGTGGTCTGAACACCTGAAACAGGGCACCCCAGTTCGCATGGGTGAAGCTATAGCTACCACACTTTAACTGATTGGATTAGAATGATGCAATCTTTCGCAACGCAATTAACCAATAGCAAACTCTTTCAAGTAAAGGGTGTTGATGCCGAGAAGTTTCTGCAGGGTCAGCTCACAGCAGATATCGCACAGTTAGCTAAGACTGGGCACTCGCTAGCGTCTCACTGCAACATCAAAGGACACATGGTTGGCTTATTCCGCATCATGCGCCTGGATGCGCAGACCTACTGGTTACGCGTTAACGAAGAGATTGCCGACAGCGCCTTCAACAACCTAAAGAAATACAGCATATTCTCCAAGGTTGAGATGAGCTTTCTGGACGATGCGGTTGGCTTTGGGGCTTCCAACGATCAAGCCATCACACTCACCAATCAACTTGGTTTAAGTGGTGAAATCGATCATTTCGCCGCATCCGAAACGACAGCAGTGTGCAAATTAGCTGACAATCTTTGGGAAATTTGGTCAATTGATAGCGTCACTTCATCACTCAAAGCCCAAGTCGACTCCCCACTTGAAAACTGGATAGCAGCCAACATACTCCAGGCTATTCCAGACCTTCGAGCAGCTACACAGGAGCACTTCATTCCCCAGATGGTCAACTTGCAAGCGCTGCAGGGGGTGAGCTTCACTAAAGGGTGTTACACAGGCCAGGAGATTGTCACCAGACTCCAGCACCGCGGTATTTTGAAGCGTGCGATGCGCCTGTACGAAACATCTAACGAAACCAATATTAGCGAAGGGGCTGCTGTTTTAAACGCAGAGGGCGAGTCGCTAGGTGAAGTTGTAATGTCTGCGACCGTTAACGAGAAATGCGTTTTAATCGCTGTGGTGCAGCAGGCTGCTTTTGAGAACTCAACGAAGCTGCAGTTAGACTCAGGGGAAGTTTTGACTAACCTTCCGCTTCCGTATGAGTTAGATCCAAGGCTGTTTGAATCAAAGCGTTAGGATCAGAAGTCTCTATGGGCAACTGCCAATCGATAGCAGTTTGACCCTGCGATATCAGCCATTGATTCACTTTCGAAAATGGCTGACTTCCCAAAAAACCTCGATGTGCCGAGAGTGGTGAAGGGTGAGCACTACTGATCACGAGATGCCTTTCCTGATCAACCATGGCACCTTTTTTCTGCGCATAACTCCCCCACAGAATAAACACAGAGTGCGAGCAACGGTCATTGACCAGCTCAATTATCTTATCGGTAAATTGCTCCCAACCTCGCCCCTGATGCGCGTTCGCCGCACTATCTTCAACGGTTAGCACAGCATTCAACAACAACACACCCTGTTTTGCCCAACTCTCAAGTGAACCGTGATTAGGCACCTTAAAACCTACATCTGTTGCGAGCTCTTTGTAGATATTACGCAACGAAGGGGGAACTTTGACACCAGGTTTAACAGAGAAACTAAGCCCGTGAGCTTGGCCAGGCTGGTGATAAGGGTCCTGCCCTAGAATAACCACTTTCACTTGATCGAGAGGGGTCATCTCTAGTGCATGGAACCAATGATCAGAATCGGGGTAAATCACAGCCCCTTTAGTCCGTCGTTTTTCTAGAAACCCCAATAGCTCCTGCAAATAAGGCTTTTCAAATTCAGGTGCAAGCACCTCACGCCAGGATGGCGCTTGCTCAAGCATCTTTACGCCCCTCGTGGTGCAGTGCTAACTCACTGGAGCTTTTTACCACCTTACCGACAAATGGAGAGTAGTAACGAATCTTTGCAGGCGCGTGGGAGAAGAAACCAGAGAGGGCTATGATGATAAAAAAGCCAAACAACGCCAGGTATGGAAACAGAAAACTCATTGCGAGAATAAGCAGCTTCAAAATGACAGCTAAACCACGCAGTTGTAGCAGCCAGATACCATCGCTAAATATTTCGACACCGATCAGCGCTATGCCGCTACTCACCGCCAAAATAGCAAAGGGTCGCCAAATTTCTATCGGCAGAGCAAACAGAAAAAAGCCTGCGAATCCTGCAATTCCCATAAGGTGCAGTGTTCGCAGGCCAATACTAATGTAGCGTTTTCCAGCAAAGTCTCGACTCTCTCTAGGGAAAATAACACTAGATGAGAGTAGAGACATAGTAGTGCTTCTCTAACCTTAGCTAAGGCTTAGTTGCGAGGACGCATAGCTGGGAAGAGGATGACATCACGAATCGATGGCGAGTCAGTGAATAACATCACAAGACGGTCGATACCGATACCTTCACCCGCGGTTGGTGGCAGACCATACTCAAGAGCAGTCACAAAGTCTGCATCGTAGTGCATCGCTTCATCATCACCCGCATCTTTCTCTTCAACCTGTTTGCGGAAGCGCTCTGCCTGATCTTCGGCATCGTTAAGCTCCGAGAAGCCGTTCGCAAGTTCACGGCCCGCAACGAAGAACTCGAAACGGTCCGTCACAAATGGGTTGTCATCATTGCGACGTGCAAGCGGTGAAACTTCCGTTGGGTATTCTGTAATGAATGTTGGCTGCTGAAGAAGGTGTTCAACTGTCTCTTCAAAGATTTCGATCTGAATCTTACCTAGGCCCCAACCATCTTTAACATCGATATCTAGACGCTCTGCAATCTGACGAGCGGCATGTTCGTTAGATAGCGCTTCGGCTGTGATATCAGGGTTGTATGCAAGGATTGCATCAAATACGGACATGCGCGCAAACGGCTTCTCGAGATCGTATTCAAAGGTCTCAAGCACTTCACCCTCTTCGTTGCGAACAGTGTTGATGATGGTAGTAGTACCCAAAACTTGCTGTGCAACTGTGCGAAGCATCGCCTCTGTTAGATCCATAAGATCCTTATAATCAGCGTATGCCTGGTAGAACTCAATCATTGTGAATTCTGGGTTGTGGCGCGTTGATAGGCCTTCGTTACGGAAGTTACGGTTGATCTCAAACACACGTTCAAAACCACCTACAACAAGACGTTTTAGGTAGAGCTCTGGAGCGATACGAAGGTACATACCGATATCTAGTGCATTGTGATGCGTAACAAATGGACGCGCTGAAGCACCACCTGGGATCGCCTGTAGCATTGGTGTTTCAACTTCAAGGAAACGACGCTCATTAAGGAACTGACGAATAGCCGCAATGATCTTAAAGCGCGTTTCAAATACATCACGTGATTGCAGATTGGTTATGAGATCAATGTAACGCTGACGGTATCGAACCTCAGTATCCTGAAGACCGTGGTGCTTATCCGGAAGTGGACGCAGGCTCTTAGTTAGGAGCTGGAATTCGCCCATATCAACATAGAGATCACCTTTGCCTGACTTGTGCAGCTCACCGGTAATACCCACGATATCACCCAAGTCCAGAGTCTTAGCAAATTCACGAGCCTCTTTATTCACGTAGGCCTGAATACGGCCACTCATGTCCTGCAGCACCATGAAAGCACCGCGGTTTAGCATTACACGACCAGCGATAGAGACCTTAATACCGGCACCTTCCAACTCCTCTTTGCTCTTTTCGCCATGAGCATCCTGAAGTTCCTGCGCGTATGCATCACGACGGAAGGTATTTGGGAAAGCGTTACCCTGTTCACGAAGCGCCGTTAGTTTTTCACGACGCTCTGCAATCAAGCGGTTTTCATCCAATTGTGTGTTATCAGACATCTGATCTCTATCCTGTCTTAAATTTTAGAGGCCAGCTTTCAAGCTAGCTTCGATAAACATATCTAGATCGCCATCAAGAACGCGATCACAGTTTGAACTCTGAACACCGGTGCGAAGATCTTTAATGCGCGAGTCATCGAGAACATAAGAGCGAATTTGGCTGCCCCACCCGATGTCCGCTTTGTTATCTTCCTGCTCTTGAGCCGCTTCACGACGCTTCAACATCTCCATCTCATAAAGTTTAGAGCGGAGCTGTTTCATACAGTTATCTTTGTTCTGGTGTTGCGAACGCTGTGCCTGACTCTGCACCACAATACCTGAAGGTCCGTGCGTAATACGAACTGCCGACTCAGTACGGTTGACGTGCTGACCACCGGCACCAGAGGCACGGTAAACATCGACACGAAGGTCAGCTGGATTAATCTCAATCTCTACATTGTCATCAATCTCAGGAGAGACGAAAACTGATGAGAATGAGGTATGGCGACGACCACCAGAGTCAAATGGGCTTTTACGCACTAGACGGTGCACACCCGTCTCGGTACGTAGCCAACCAAATGCATACTCACCTTCAAAGCGAATAGTTGCAGATTTAATACCTGCCACATCACCGTCAGAGACCTCCATGATCTCTGTTTTAAAACCGTGCGCCTCACCCCAACGCAGGAACATGCGTAGCATCATGCTAGCCCAGTCTTGGGCTTCAGTTCCGCCTGAACCTGCCTGAATGTCTAGGAAGGCGTTATTAGCATCCGCTTCACCTGAGAACATACGACGAAACTCAAGTTGCGAAAGAATGGCACCAAGACGAGTCACCTCTGAGTCAACCTCAGCGACTGTCCCTTCATCGTTCTCTTCAACTGCCATCTCGAGCAGTTCAAGACAGTCGTTACAACCATCCGTGAGCTCATCAATCGACTTGATAATCTCTTCAAGCGCAGAGCGCTCTCGGCCAAGTTTCTGGGCGTTTTCTGGATTATTCCAGATGGCTGGATCTTCTAGCTCGCGCTCAACCTCTTCAAGGCGTTCGCGTTTCTCATCGTATTCAAGATAGCCACGCAACTCTTTAGTACGCGACGCGTACTCTTTAATGCGGTTTACGATAGGATTAATTTCCATAGTCGAGCTGAAGTCCAAAGGTGTTCAAAAGGGGCAATATTTTACAAGAAATCCCTTCCAGTTTGAATCACCAATAGTTAAAACTGCGACAAACTTTAACTCGCTACAAATTAATCCGATTAAAACAAGCGAATCACTTGTCACCAAAGGATCTGTGAGCGATCTTAACCCTTATGAAAAACCTCAAATCCTTTAGCAAAAACCTGCTTGGCACTCTTGGCATGCTTCTTATCACCACTTCACAAGCACTTGCCAACACCGGAGAGTTCATTGGGATGACTGATACCGTTTTTGGCTATGTAGCTCTCGCGATTTTTGTCTTGGGATATCTATTTGTCGTTACCGAAGAGAAGACCCACCTAGCAAAATCAAAACCTATGATGGTTGCAGCTGGATTGATCTGGATAGTAGTTGGATTGGCTTATGCGTATGAGGGACAACAGGCTATCGCCAGCGCTGCTTTTCAACGAGTCGTTTTAGAGTATGCGGAGCTTTTTCTATTCCTGCTTTCGGCAATGACTTTCATACATATGATGGAGGAGCGACACGTATTTCTTGCCCTTCGCAGTTGGCTTATTGCCAGAGACTTCTCGTTACGAAGAGTCTTTTGGGCAACAGGAGGGCTAACATTCCTACTTTCCCCTATCGCAGACAACCTCTCGACGGCACTTCTAATGGGTGCCGTTGTTATGGCGGTCGGAGGTAGAACCAACAAATTTGTAGTCCTGGGGTCAATCAACGTAGTCATTGCAGCAAATGCAGGCGGTGTATTCTCCCCCTTTGGCGACATCACCTCTTTAATGGTTTGGCAGCAACACAAACTACAGTTTTTCGACTTTTTCTACCTAATCCCCCCTGCCCTAGTGAGCTGGTTAGTACCTGCTGCACTGATGCACCTCAAGATCCCCGATGGCCCACCACAAGCACCGCATGAACAGCAACGCATGAAGCGAGGCGGCATGATGGTCATATTGATGTTCATCTCAACGGCTGCGCTCTCAGTGTTTATACATAGCTATCTTGAACTCGCGCCAGTCCTAGGGATGATGACAGGGCTTGGGGTGCTTAAAATTTATGGTTATCTGCTAAGCAGAAGAGACCCTTTAGCTCACGAGCACGAGCTTCGTGGCCATCATCTAGAGACAGCAGGCTCGACCCAGCATTTAAAAGGTGATCACGGCCAGGTGGTCATGAGATTTGATAATTTCAGAGTCGTTGAGCGCGCAAGCTGGGACACACTCATGTTCTTTTACGGGGTAGTCCTGAGCGTTGGAGGATTGGCGACGTTGGGGTATCTCCAGCTCGCCTCCTCAACTTTCTATGGGGGCTTAGGACCCTTAGCGACCAACTCATTAGTCGGACTGCTTTCTGCACTGATCGACAACATTCCCATGATGTACGCCATTCTCTCAATGAACTATCCATTGAGCACCGATCAGTGGTTACTCGTTACGCTTACGATAGGGATAGGCGGTTCAATTCTAGCTATTGGCTCTGCAGCGGGTGTTGCCCTTATGGGACAGGCCGCGGGCATCTACACCTTTAAATCTCATCTTCGCTGGAGTTGGGCTATATTACTTGGATACGGTCTGAGTATCGCAACACATCTAGCGCTTGTAGCAACGATCGGGGAGTAACTATGGATAAAAAAGTTGTAATTTGGGATATCAGCACCCGCCTATTTCATTGGCTACTAGTTGTAAGCATCCTCTTTTCTTGGATATCTGCCGAGCTGGGCGGTAACTGGATGATTTGGCATACCCAGAGCGGTTACTTCATTGCAGGATTACTTATCTTTCGCATCATTTGGGGCTTTATCGGTAGCGGCCCGAGTCGATTCAGCTCATTTATCAAAGGACCTAAAGCAGTCATAAACTATCTTGCTGGCAAAGATAAAACTCAATACCTCACGCACAACCCAGCCGGTGCCGTGAGCGTTTTGGCACTGATATCAATCACTCTATTGATGGTGATTACCGGACTGTTTGGCAATGACGATATCTTTATTGAAGGCCCGTTAGCCTACTTAATCTCGTATGAGAACCAACTTATCTCAACGGAGTTGCACCACATACTGTTCAAGGTTCTGATGCTCGTCATCGTCACTCATCTGTTGGCGATTGCTTGGTATCAGAGAGTCAAAGGTGAAGTTCTTATCAAACCGATGATTGATGGTTACAAGGATTCAGAGGAGAGTGCACCTCGATTAGTTACAGGTGCACCTCTCTATTTTGCTTTAGCGACAGCTGCAGCGGTGGTAGTTTGGTTGTTTATTGTAGGCTAACTGAATAGTTTGAACGCAAAGTTTTAACGTTTGCTTTTCACGCCTATTTTTCACGCTTATTTTTCACGATAGTTGTCGTGACAACCTTTACACCCTTTACCAACCGCACCAAAAGCAGCTTTAGCTGCATCTAGGTCACCGCCAGAGGCAGCAGCGAGTTCAGAAGCAGCAAGGGCAAGCTCATCAAAACGCTTATTGAGATCGGTAAGATTCTCCCACAACTCATCTTTTGCTGCGGTATCTCCCATATCCGAGCCCTCAACAAACCCTTCAGCTGCAAGTGGCACCACTGCGGCTAAAGCTTCGGCATGATGCTTAAATTTTGCAGCATCATAGGGTGCTTTACCTCGCACCATCGCACCCATAGCACCGAAGTGCCATTTATAGGTTTGAAATACCGACTGACGATACTGAATTGCATCTTCAGCCATATCTGCATGAACATTAACGCTCATCGAGCCGAACAACATTGCAGAGGCTATAACACAGCTCTTTAAATACATCATTTACCTCCAAGGCTCGCAGCCGTTAACTCTTGAACTGCCTTTTGAGCTTGCTGAACAGTCTGAACATTTGAATCACGCGCGGCGACCAAAGCCTCTTCTAATCGCTTAGTGTAATCCTGTTGCATCTCAATGAACTGCTGAGGATTTTCCGCTTTCTGAAGGGCAGCAGCTTGTGCCATCGTTGCTTCAATACACTGCTGAGTACACTCAATCTGCTGGCGCGTAATACGCTCAAGCATCTCTTGCTGAATCTCCATCATCTTCTTAAATGGAGCCATACTCTCTTGTAAAAGTTGATTCATATCCTGAAACATAGGTTTCTCCTTAAGTTTGAAAGATGACACTAGAAGTAATAGTCAATAAAGTGCCTTAAATCAAACTTTATACCAGAGAACTAACTTTTTGGGAGCTTTAACTGTGGTTTGTGTTGCGAACAGGTTATGATTGCGATCCCGCAATTAAGGATGGACTAGAAACTGCTAGTCTTCCAGCTATAGATTAAATTTAGGCAAGGAGGTCAGTTTTGACCAAAGCTCGACTTTTATCGCTGGCTCTAATTTTGATGCCACTAGCACAGGCTGAAGCAGCCTCGATTGTTGCTGCTGAGCGCGCAATCCAATCAAAAGATTTCTCAAAAGCACTGGATGAACTCCGCCCACTGGCAAAAGATGGTGACCCAAATGCCTACTATCTTTTGGGTACGCTTTACCGTGACGGTCAGGGCGTTGAGAAAAACCGCACTGAAGCTGAAAAATATTTCGGCAGCGCTGCTCGCCAAGGACACTTAGATAGTGTTAAAGCACTTCGCGCTATGAAGAACGAAGTCTACCTTCTTGAGTACAACAAAACTTTACCACTCGCAGAGCAAGGCGATGCCAACGCACAGAACCGAATTGGCGAGATGAATGAGTATGGCCAGGGTGTTAAACGCGATCTGGACAGTGCATTTAACTGGTACCAAAAGGCGTCTAAGCAGGGTCTTCTAGCAGGCCGCCATAACCTTGCGCGCTCTTACAATTTTGGTTCAGGAACAAAACAAGATTTCGCAAAAGCTGAATCACTCTACCTAGAGGCTGCAAACCAAGGGTATGCTGACTCAATGTTTTTCCTTGGCACTATGTATGCCACTCATAATGGCCAAAATAAGCAGACCAACCCTGACATCCTAGCCTATGCTTGGATGCATGCGGCATCTGAAGCAGGCTCAGCTACAGCAAGAACCATTCAAGATCGACTCCTAATGAAATTGAATGAATCAGAGCTAACAGAAGCGAAGCATCTAGCGGATGAGTTTGTAGGAAAATACGTAAAACGCTAATCAAAGCATTATGAAAAGCACACTTAGGTGTGCTTTTTAATTGGCCATTATATTCCAAAAAGAAATATTAAAATTTTTTAATATTCTTTGATTGGATAAAAAATAGGCACTAAAATTGCAACCCAAATTGAAATGAGTGTTTATCATGACTACATCGACTATCCAAAGCGACAACACAATTAGCGAAAGCCCTCTTGTTGAAAAGCTATCAACACAGCCTTTCAGTCTAGTGGTTGCTGCCACTCTTTTTGCCATCTTCGCCGTTAGTCTTGTGGTAGAGCACTCTCAGTATGAACTGCAAGCTCTCACACTAGGTGTAGCATTAGGCTTGGTTTTCTTTCATTCATCATTTGGTTTTACAACAGCGTTTAGAAGAATGATTGTAGAGAAACGTGGCGCAGGTATCAGAGCGATCCTAATCATGCTTTCCCTAAGCGTATTGATCTTCTTCCCAACGCTCGCTTCGGGTGAACTGTTCGGCAATTCAGTCACTGGATTTGTCCGCCCACTCGGCCCTTCAGTGGTTTTTGGAGCTTTCATTTTTGGCATCGGCATGCAATTAGCAAGCGGGTGCGCTTCCGGTAATCTCTATCACCTTGGCGGCGGTCAACTTAGAGCCCTACCTGCCATTATTGGTTTTGCAGGCGGTGCTCTTTGGGCAACGGCGGACTATGAGTTGTGGACTACCCTGCCGCAACTTGCTCCTGTGGGCCTAATTGAAACCCTGGGGGTAGTTAGCGCAATCGCACTTAATTTAGCTCTATTTGCAGCAATCTATCTATTCACAGTTAAGTTAGAAAAGAGCCAACATGGCGCATTAGAGAATGAAGAGAGTGCGAACAACAAGCAGCCTTTGTGGAGACGTTTGATCAAGGGTCCCTGGCCACTCATTTGGGGCGCTGTTGGACTTACCGTCCTCAACTTCGCCACCCTATCTCTGCTTGGGCGCCCTTGGGCGGTAGCCCTTGCCTATCCGGTATGGGGCGCTAAAGCTGCCGAGCTTCTGAACCTCAACCTAGAGTTGGATTTCTGGACATACTGGATGGCACCGGGTCGTGATGAAGCACTGGTAGACCCACTACTAGCCGACAAAGCTTCACTAATGAATCTTGGCGTGATTTTAGGTGCATTTATTGCAGCAACTCTTTCTGGCAAGTTCAAACTGTCGTTTAAAATGCCTATTCGAAACTTCACCTTCTCACTACTAGGCGGCGTACTTCTCGGTTACGGCGCGACCATTGCTTACGGCTGTAATATCGGTGCATTCGTGGGCGGTGTGGTGTCAGGCAGCCTTCATGGCTGGCTCTGGATCATATCAGCACTCTTAGGTTGTATTGTTGGCTTGAAACTCAAGGGACTATTTCGTCTTTAAGCCTCCCATCTAAACCTCTCTCCCTGTATGTATCATATGAACATGCGGGGAAATCTCGTTGTTGGATTGCGACAAGAAGAGGCGCAGCTTAAAATCCCCTTTAATTTAGAGACTGCACGTAAACGCTTTTTAAAGGGTACTTAAACACTATGCCTCGCCAATTTAACGACGATCCAAGTCGACTTCGCACACCAACACTGATCGTTAGACTTCTTGCGATGGTTTACGACACATTGATCGTGTTGGCGATATGGATGTTGATAGGCGGTGTAGCGGTTGCTTTGAACCAGGGCGAGGCAATTGATTCACCTCTAGGTCTTGCGACCCTTAAATCTCTTCTTCTGATAACAACCTTTCTATTTTTTGGCTTCTTCTGGACACGCTCTGGGCAAACCCTTGGCATGATGGCTTGGCGCCTTCGTGCTCAAAGTGAAACGGGCTTTTCATTAAGCTGGACACAAGCGATGATCCGTTTCTTTGCGGCAATGCTCTCTATTGCACTTTTCGGGCTAGGCTACTGGATTACAATTTTTTCGGATCAGAAGGTCACCTGGCATGAACGCTGGTCAAATAGCGTGACGGTGAGAATCACCAAAAACTAACGAACTCTCGCTAGTAGCCAGAGACCAACCATCAGACTTATCAGAATTGGAATCAATGCCGCCAAGAGCGGTGAAAATCCCAGCACCTGACTTGCAGGCGCTAATAGGTCCTGACTAAATTTGAAGACTAAACCTATCACTACGCCTGTGATAATTCTCTGCCCCACTGTTACACCACGTAACGGACCAAAAACAAACGCCACCCCAATAAGGACTAAAGCTACGATACCAAGTGGCTGGAATAACTTACCCCAAAATGCCAGTAGATAAGGCGTCGCATCTACCCCCTGATTTTCCAGATAGCTGGAGTAGCTACTTAACCCAAGTAGGGGGAGGTCTGATGGCGGAACCAAAATCTCAGATAAAAGCGCTGGATCTAATTGAGTAGGCCAAAAACCTTTTTTAATAGTTTCTCGAGTTACTCGATCGTCCGAAACAGTTGTCACCTGCAGATTTGAGAGAGCCCACTCTCTTTTTTCAAAGTCGTAATTTGCTCTTTCAGCGTAACTGGTTTCAACTAATCGTAAGTTCACATCGAAACGATGACGGGTAATACCAAAAATTGTTCCAGATGGATCGATAGCAGATACATGCAGATAGGTATCGCCCTGTCTGAACCAACCTCCTGAACGCGTGTCTAGTCGACCCGACTGTGCCTTTGCGATACCTTTCACAGCGCGCGCTGCTTGTTGCGAGTCAGGAACACCAACCTGACTCGTTAGAAGGGCCAAAGCGGCAACCAGGGCAATGGGTTTTGCAACTGAAAGAATCAAGCGACTCATTGATACACCCGCAGCACGTATGACCGTTAATTCTGAATTACTGGCCAATATACCTAGACCTATCAAAGTGCCAACTAAACAGCTTAAAGGTAGCAGTTGATAAGCCAATCCAGGCAGACTTAATAGTGTGAACTGACTAGCAACCCCAAAAGTATAAAACTTATCAACCTCTCCCAGCTCATCTAACAGTAGTGAGATACCCATCAGACCAACCAAGACCAGCATCACAATCGCTGTTGCAGAGAGAATATGCTGTGCAATATAACGATCAATTCGCGACCACATTAGATACCACCTTTGGAGCGACTAATCTTAAAAGAGGGCAGCGCCGGCAGTCGGTTCATCAATCGTTCCCAACCACCTTCAAAAAGAACCATCGAAACGCCTACAGCTAAGGCAACAAAATGAACGAACCAGATTAGCCAGCCACCCTGAGAACCCTGTTCAACTACAGAGCGTGCAGCAGTTAGGCTGCCTACATAAACCTGATACAAAATAATCGCTGGTATTAGCTTTGCATAACGCCCTTGGCGCGGGCTTGTTCTTGCTAACTGAACCGCAAGAAAAACCACCACCAGTGGCAAAAACGGAAGTGAAGTTCGCCAATGAAGACGGCTTATTAGATCAGGTCTATCACTACCAAATAGCTCAAGCGTCGGAATAGCATCTAAATGTTTGATGGGAGCTGTCAATTTAGGCTCAGGCAACTGCACCGCATATTCACCATAGGTGAGCTCCTGATCAAGCTGACCCTGATCATTAAAGTCATATCTATAGCCCTCTTTAAAGACTAAGAAACGCCCATTACTCTCCATAAAGCGTTGCTCGCCCTCTTTAGCAATCAAGAGATAGGGTGAGCCGCTTTTATCTACACCAGAGACAAAAAGCTCCTCAAGTTTGCCCGCCCGATCAATATTTCGGGTGTAGGTGACTTGATTTTTAGATGCCTGAGTCTGGAATGTTCCTGGAACTAACATATCCAACTCTGTACGTGCACGCTGCTCTGCAACAATACGCTTCGCCTCATACATACCCGTTGGCGTTAAATAGAGGCTCACAAAAGCGACACAGAAAGAGATGAGAAGTGCTGGACCATAGGTGAATGCGATTAAGCGCCAGCTACTTGTTCCACAGGCTTTTAAAACGACCATTTCAGAATCTAGATAGAGTCGACCATAGGCCAATAAAATCCCTAAAAAGAAGCCTAATGGGAGTAAAAGTTCTAAAAAAAGAGGGATACGGTTAAAAACCAAAGAGAGAACAACCGAGGTAGCGATCTCACCGGACGCGGCATCAGCAAGGTAACCAATCAAATGTGTGCTGGTAATAATGAGAAGTAGGACGGCGGTAACCGCTAGGGTAGTCAGTAAAACTTCTCTCGCAAGGTAACGAAAAACGATCAAGCGGCTGTTCCTAATAGATTCATAGTTTACAATCAGCACTAGAACTCTGGTAATTAGATTGCAGGGTTAGCATTATCACCTAAAACTTAAGTGGTTGTCTTGTAGAGGTAGAAGAGAATGGATTTTGAAATTGTAAATGGGTCAGTTGAATTATTAGTAACTGACTGCATCGTTGTAGCTGTTGCAGATGCAGGTAAATTAACTCCCTCAGCACAAGCGATTGATACCGCCTCAGCAGGAGCCCTTAAAGAGGTGATTGATGCGGGAGATTTTGATGGTTCGCATGGAACTACCCTTCTGCTGCGCAATCTTTCAGGTGTTACGGCTAAACGAACTCTTCTAGTTGGTATTGGTAAAGAGAGTGATCGTAGCGTTGCTAAACAGCAAACGCTTATCAAATCGGTTGTCGCGACTGTTAACAAAATGGGTGTAAAAACCTTAACACTGGCACTCGACCAAAGCAGCGGTAAAGATTCTGACATCTACCGCGATACTCGCCTGATCGTTGAAGCCTGCTCTGCAGCGCTCTACCAATACGACACAACTAAGAGCAAACCAGCCACTCCAACAAAACTTGAACACATCCATCTACTTCTGGATGAAGAATCGACTGAGTATGGTGAAGGCGCACTCTTGGATGGCGTTGCAATAGCTAATGGCGTAGCAACCGCTCGAGAACTTGGCAACCTTCCTGGCAACATCTGTACGCCTATCTACCTTGCTGATCACGCTAAAGCGCTGGCTGATGAGTTTGACTCAGTTAGCTGCGAGATTTTAGACGAGAAACAGATCGAATCGATGGGCATGGGCGCACTTTATAGCGTCGGCAAAGGCAGTGATATCCCTCCAAGGCTAATCGTCCTGAAATACGAAGGTGGTGAAGCGAATGAGGCACCCTATGCCCTCGTCGGTAAAGGGATCACATTTGATACGGGCGGCATATCGTTAAAACCTGGTCCAGAAATGGATGAGATGAAATTTGATATGTGCGGAGCTGCAAGCGTATTAGGGACTTTTGAGGCTGTCGCTGAGATGCGCCTGCCCATCAACTTAATCACTGTTGTTGCAGCGGCTGAAAATATGCCAAGTGGTCGTGCAAGCAAACCAGGTGATGTGGTCACGACCCTATCTGGCCAAACGGTAGAGATTTTAAACACCGATGCCGAGGGCCGCTTGGTTCTTTGTGATGCTCTTACCTACGTTCAACAGTTTAAACCGCAAGCGGTAATTGATGTCGCGACTCTTACAGGCGCATGCATCATCGCACTTGGACATCAAGCCACTGGTCTTTTGGCAAATGATGACTCGCTCGCTGCACAGCTATTAGATGCGGGCGAATTTGCAGGCGATCGTGGCTGGCAGCTTCCGTTATGGGATGAGTATCAAACTCAACTAGATAGTAACTTTGCAGATATGGCCAACATTGGTGGTCGACCAGCAGGTACGATCACAGCAGCATGTTTCCTATCACGCTTTACTAAGGATGTTAGTTGGGCTCACTTAGATATCGCAGGTGTTGCTTGGAACAGTGGCAAAGCGAAGGGAGCAACGGGCCGATGTGTGCCAATGCTGACGCAATACCTTCTTGATGTCGCAGAGCAGAAAGAGGCCTAAGGTGCCTGAAGCTGACTACTACGTCCTTGCGGCTGCCGATTACGACAGCCGTGAACTCTTTGCCTGCCGTCTTTGTGAAAAGGCGGTAGAGCAAGGCTTAAAAGTGCATATCCGTGTTGACAATGATGCCGATCTAAATCAATTAGATAGCAAATTGTGGTCATTTCGTGCAGACAGTTTCGTACCACACGTTAAGATAGAGAGAGATCAGACAAGCTCTGCTCCGGTATCTCTCGGGGTGCAAGTCGTTCCTAGCCGCCAAACAGGTCTTCTGATCAATTTAGCGACTGACACACCTAGCGATGTAGGTGAATTCGATAGAGTTGCAGAGATTGTTTCACAGGAGGAGAAGATCCTCACGATGACTCGTCAATCCTTTGCAGAACGCCGAACGGCTGGATGGCAAGTTAGGATGAATGATCTAAGAAAACGAGGTTAAGTCATTTCACTTGGGAGGTTGCATGAAGCGACTGATTTGGATTCCAGTTCTAGCCGGTAGCATTTATGCAGCTGTTCAATTTTGGCCTACACCTCCCCTCACCATAGCTTTGCACAGCGTTACAAAAGGCAATGTAGAGCAGATCGCTGCAAACAGCCGAGCTGGCACTATTAAAGCTTGCCGATCAGCTAACCTCTCTTTAAATCTTGGTGGCCGAGTTGGAGAACTTCTTGTCGACGAGGGTGACTCTGTTACTCAAGGCCAGCTATTGATTGCCTTGGATAATGAGCTAGATGAAGCCCGGGTTGAGCTCGCTGAGAAAGAACAGCGTGCAGCACAAATTGAGACTGAACGAGCCTGCGAACTCTCTGCACTAGCTAAACGTGAATTTGAACGCAGCAAATCACTTCTCGATCAAAAACTGATTTCAAATGAGCGGGTCGATCAGCTCGAGAGCGAAGCCGCTAGCCAAAACTTTCTCTGTAAACAGCGAAAAGCACTTACTGATGCAGCTATAGCAAAGACTAAGTTTGCACAAATCCAACTCAAACAAACCCAGCTATCCGCCCCATTTAACGGCGTGATAAGCAAAGTAAATGGTGAAGTTGGGGAGTATCTAACCCCATCTCCATCTGGTGTAGCCACTCCCGCTGCCATCCAAATCATAGACGATAGCTGTCTCTACGTTTCAGCACCTATCGATGAGGTAGAGGCTTCACGAGTGCAAATCGGTCAAAATGCGCGGCTCACTCTTGATGCATTTCGAGGTACAACATTTCACGGAGTGATTAGCAAAAAAGCGGTCACTGTTACTGATAACGAGAAGCAGGCGCGAACCCTAGAAATTGAAGCGCAATTTGTGAACCCACCCGCTGAACTTATGCTATTGGTTGGATACAGTGCAGACGCAGAGATCATTACCAAAACCGCAGAAAATGTAGTGCGTATCCCTTCTGAAGCTTTGATTGCTGGTCAAAAGGTACTCGCTTACAACCCAACCACTCAAACTATCGAGTATCGAGCGGTGACAAGTGGTGAATCCAACTGGAACTGGACTGAGATCAAAACAGGACTCTCTGTCGGTGATCAAATTCTTTTAGATACTGCCCATGCCAATAACCTTGTCGGAAAACAGGTTTTAGTTCGACATGATTAGGCTCGAAAAGATATCGAGGCACTACCAGGTCGGTAGCGAAACCGTTAACGCGCTTAAGGATTTCACCCTAGAGATCCAAAGTGGCGACTACCTGAGTGTTATGGGTCCATCGGGTTCAGGCAAATCAACCCTTCTCAATCAATTGGGTTTGTTGGATACACCTAACAGCGGCAGTTATAAGATTAACGATCTTGAAACCACCCAGCTGGGCGAGGCTGAACGTGCCCAACTTCGAAACAAGAAAATTGGTTTTGTTTTTCAAGCCTATCATCTAATTGATCGACTCACGGCTTTGGAGAATGTTGAACTTCCGCTAACGCTTATTGGTACAGATCCCACTGAACGAAAAGCAAGGGCGATTGAACTATTGGAGCGACTTGGACTAGGTCGTTATATTCACCAAAGACCACAACAGCTCTCTGGTGGTCAGCGACAACGTATTGCTATTGCACGTGCGGTCATTACTCACCCTGAAATCCTATTAGCCGATGAGCCTACCGGAAACTTAGACCAGGCATCGGGCGCAAAGGTGGTTGAGTTATTAGAACAACTCAATGGTGATGGCATTACCCTGGTGATCGTAACCCACGACTCAGAACTAGGGGCACGCGCGCGCAAACAGGTCAAAATGGTTGATGGCCAGTTACTAGAGATTATTGAGGCGTAGTCGCGATGCGCTTAGTAGATAAACTCATCTTTAGCTTTCAGCTCTATACCCGCCAGCGCTTTAAAACAGTTATGACACTGCTTGCCGTCAGTATAGGCGTGATGTCTGTTGTTCTTTTAACAGGTTTATCAGATGGTGCCCGACAGTATGTGCTAAGAGAGTTCTCTTTACTGGGTAAAGAGACGCTTGTGGTACTACCGGGACGGAAAGAGACTGAAGGAGGGATTCCACCTCTGACTGGCGAGGGGACTCGTGACCTAACGTTAGAAGATGCCAAGGCACTCTATCAACTCTCTGATGTCAAAGAGGTGATACCTATCATCGCAGGATTGACCCAAGGCAATGCAAACGGTCTCAGTCGTGAACTTATGGTCATGGGTGCCAACAACTTTCTCCTTCCTCTGTTTGGAATCCCTATAAGATTGGGACACAACCTTCCCGAGTCAGACCTTGCCAGTTACGATCCGATAGCGGTGATTGGAGATCAAGTTGCCAAGGATCTATTTCCAAATAAATCCCCCCTTGGGGAGTGGCTAAAACTCGGCGACAGACGTTTTCGCATTATTGGTGTTTTGGAACCTGCGGGGATTAACTTTGGCACCAACATGAGTGATATCGTGTTGATTCCCGTGGTCAGTGCTCAATCCCTATTTAACACCCCGGGCCTGTTTCGAATGATTATCAAACTTAAAAGTGAGGAGGTAATTGAGCCCACCAAGATCGCTGTAGAAAATCTAATTGCCGCTCGTCACGCTGGAGAGCGAGATATCACACTAGTTACCCAAGACGCCCTGCTGAAATCTTTTGAAAAAATCATCCATACATTCACACTTGTAGTCCTAGCAGTAGCAACTATTAGCCTTGTTGTCGCTGGGATACTGATTATGAATATAACGCTCATCAGCGTCTCACAGCGAGTACCTGAAATTGGTCTACTTAAAGCACTCGGGGCATCACAGCAAACTGTGTTATCGCTTTTTCTATTAGATGCCCTTTTGATAACACTTTTTGGCGCTATAGCTGGACTTGCCTTGGGAGTTATAGGTTTAACCATTATCCATCAACTCTGGCCAACCTTTCCTTTCTCTGCACCCATCTACGCACTTGCAGGTGCCATAGCGCTGGCCTTAACACTTGCCACACTGTTTGCCTGGCTTCCTGCTCGCCAAGCCTCTCGCATCGACCCTGTCAATGCTTTACGAGGGCAAGTTCATGCGGATTAGCGACCTCATCCAGCTCGCTGTAAGAACCATCAGCGACAAACCAAAACGGACACTCTTAACAACATTGGGGATCGCTGTTGGGATTTTTGCAGTTACGCTACTCACTAGCTTAGGTAGCGGTGTGCAAAGTTACATTTTGAATACATTCTCTCAATTTGGTACGCGCATTGTTGCTGTCACACCCGGCAAGAGCCAAGTAGGCGGTTTAGGCGGGATACTCGCCAACACTCAACCACTCACTATTGATGACTCATTGGCACTTCAAAGAGTCCCAGGTGTTGTGCATGTAGTCCCGATCATTCAAGGCAGCGGTGCGATAGAGTTTGATCACCGCACCAGACACACTGATATCCTTGGTGTAAGTTCAGTTATGCCACAAGCGTGGAATTTCAATGTAGAAAAAGGCGCCTTTCTTCCCAACTCAAACGGCTCATTCCCGAAACCAATGGCTGTATTAGGCAGCAAGGTTGCCCTGGAGTTGTTTAGAGAGAACAATCCTCTTGGGGAGTTTATTCGAGCTGGCGGTGAGCGTTATCGGGTTGTTGGTGTACTTGAAAGTAAAGGACAGATGCTAGGATTTGACCTTGATGACATCGTCTACATCGATACTGAGAGAGCACTCAATTTGTTCAATCGCGATGGGGTTATGGAGATTGATATCACCTTCGCTGCCAACTACACCTCAGAACAGATCAGCAAACCGATAAAAGAGACCTTGATACGGCGCCATAAGGGAGAGGACTTTACCCTCATGAGCCAAGATCAAATGCTCGACACCTTAGATCGAATATTGTCGGTACTTAAATTCGCAATTGCCGGGCTGGCGGGCATTTCACTACTGGTGGGCTCAATTGGTATTTTAACGGTCATGTCTACCAACATTCAGGAGCGCAAAGCTGAGATCGGACTCATGAGAGCTCTAGGAGCCGATAAAAAAACCATCCTCTCACTATTTTTGACCGAGGCGACGATCTTCTCACTGTTTGGAGGCCTACTGGGAGTTTTCGCAACTCTAGCAACAGTTACGCTTCTGAATATCGTGCTACCAAGCCTCCCAGTAGCGCTGCAATTTAACTATCTACTGCTAGCTCTAGGCATGGCAGCTATTACAGGTGCATTGAGTGGTCTTTTGCCGGCACTCCAAGCGATTAAAATCGATCCAATTGATGCCCTTCAAAACGAATAACTAACGCCCCCTCCACTCTGTATAAGCGGCGCCGCAACAGGTATACTTTGCCGCTTTAGTTTTTGTTGTTGTCCACAGTCGAGTGTTGTGGGCAACTATGGCCAAGTTTTAAGAGAACACAGCGACCCATGGATAAGACGTATCAACCGCAAGCAATAGAGCAGAAGTGGTATCAGGACTGGGAAGAGAAAGGTTACTTCGCCCCTTCAGGTGAAGGTGATGCCTACTCAATAATGATCCCGCCACCAAATGTCACTGGCAGCCTCCACATGGGCCATGCATTTCAGCATACGCTTATGGATACCCTTATCCGTTACCGCCGCATGCAGGGTCGCAATACACTTTGGCAGGTTGGTACCGACCATGCCGGCATCGCAACTCAGATGGTTGTTGAGCGCAAACTCGCTGCAGAAACAGGCGAGAGCCGCTACGATTTAGGTCGTGACGCTTTCATCGAGAAAGTGTGGGAGTGGAAAGGTGAGTCTGGTGGAACAATTACTCGCCAAATGCGTCGCCTAGGTAACTCTGTGGATTGGCCAACAGAGCGTTTCACTATGGACTCTGGCTTCTATCATGCAGTACAAGAGGTCTTTATCCGCCTCTTTGATGACGGCCTAATCTACCGCGGTAAGCGCTTAGTAAACTGGGACCCTAAACTTCACACTGCTATCTCAGACCTTGAGGTAGAGAACCGCGAAGTGACAGGTAAAATGTGGTACATCCGCTACCCACTCGCTGACGGTGTAAAAACCAAAGATGGTAAAGATTACATCGTGGTGGGTACTACTCGTCCAGAAACCCTTCTTGGTGATACAGGCGTGGCGGTTAACCCTGAAGATGAACGCTACGACAATCTAGTAGGCAAGGAGATTATTCTTCCTCTGGTTGGCCGTCGTATCCCTATCATTGCTGATGAACATGCCAGCATGGAAAAAGGGACTGGCTGTGTAAAAATCACACCTGCGCACGACTTTAACGATAATGAAGTTGGAAAGCGCAACAAGCTTCCAATGATCAATGTATTGACGCTTAACGCAGATATTCGTGATGAGGCTCAGGTATTCAATACAGATGGCAGTGTAAACAACGACATTGACCCAACCATCCCTGCGCAGTTCCGCGGACTAGAGCGATTCGAAGCACGTCGTCAAATCGTATCAGCCATTGAAGAGCTCGACCTTCTAGTGAAGATCGAAGAGAACGCGATGACTATCCCATACGGTGACCGTGGTGGCGTTGTTATTGAACCAATGCTAACTGACCAGTGGTTCTGTGATGCTAAAACGCTCGCTAAACCTGCGATCAAAGCAGTTGAAGATGGTGACATCAAGTTTGTACCTAAGCAGTACGAAAACATGTATTTCGCTTGGATGCGAGATATTCAGGACTGGTGTATTTCTCGCCAACTTTGGTGGGGACACCGCATCCCTGCGTTCTACGATGCACAGGGTAATGTTTACGTTGCAGCTTCAGCTGAAGCAGCCCGTGAAAAGTACAACCTAGCTGCAGATCTTGAACTTCACCAAGACAACGATGTATTGGATACCTGGTTCAGTTCTGCTCTATGGACCTTTGGCACACTTGGCTGGCCAGAGAACACAGAACGACTGAAGACCTTCCACCCGACCGACACCCTAGTAACGGGTTTCGACATCATCTTCTTCTGGGTTGCCCGTATGATTATGATGACCATGCACTTCATGAAGGATGAGAACGGCAAACCACAGGTACCTTTCAAGAATGTTTATGTCACGGGTCTTATCCGTGATGAAAACGGCGACAAGATGTCGAAATCGAAAGGTAACGTGCTAGACCCACTCGATATGATCGACGGCATCTCTCTCGAAGAGCTGCTTGAAAAACGTACCGGCAACATGATGCAGCCACAGCTGGCTGAAAAGATCGGCAAGCGAACCGAGAAGCAGTTCCCTGAGGGTATAACTCCGCACGGAACAGATGCCCTTCGATTTACACTTGCTGCACTTGCGTCAACAGGCCGCGATATCAACTGGGATATGAAGCGCCTAGAGGGTTACCGTAACTTCTGTAACAAGCTATGGAATGCGGCTCGTTACGTGATTATGAATACTGAAGATGAAGATTGTGGCCAGAACGGCAACGATGTTGAACTTTCACTTGCCGACCGTTGGATTATTAGCCAACTACAGCGCACTGAGGCAACAGTTACCAAACAACTTGATGAGTTCCGCTTCGACCTAGCAGCGCAGACACTCTATGACTTCGTTTGGAACCAATACTGTGACTGGTATTTAGAGCTTTCTAAGCCAGTACTATGGGATGAACAGGCTTCAGATGCTGCAAAACGCGGCACCCGTCGCACTCTAGTTCGCGTTCTAGAAACTATTCTGCGCATGAATCACCCGCTGATGCCTTTCATCACCGAAGAGATCTGGCAGGCAATCAAAGCGACAGCGGGCGTCACTGGCGACACATTGATGCTAATGCCATTCCCACAAGCAAATGAAAGCAAGTTGGATGCAGCGGCTGACAGCGACATTGAGTGGCTGAAAGGTGTAATTACTGCCGTACGAAACATTCGTGGCGAAATGAAGATTGCCCCTTCGCAAGACCTTGAACTACTTCTTGGTAACTGCAGCGACGATGACAAGCGCCGTCTTGCTGAAAACAAAACCTTCCTTATGAAGTTGGCACGTATTACATCAATCACCGTGCTTGGTTCATCTGATGCGAAGCCACTTGCGGCAACGCAGTTGGTTGGTGCGATGGAAGTTCTTGTACCGATGGCAGATCTTATCGACAAGGATGCAGAGATTGCACGACTTCAGAAAGAGATCGATCGCCTCCAGGGTGAGATAGATCGTGTTGAGAAAAAGCTCTCGAACGAGAAGTTTGTAGCAAATGCGCCGGCAGATGTTGTTATAAAAGAGCGTGAAAAAGCAGATGATGCAGCACGTTCTAAAACACAGCTAGAGCAACAGATAGAGTCAATCAAAGCTCTGTAAAAAATCTCTACGAACAGAAAGCGGAGCTAAACACTCCGCTTTTTTTTGGCCTCATGTCGATCAGCTTTTTAATCAGAGGTAAGCTCAAGACCTCGATATTTAAGTTCGTTTAGAGCTAACTGCAATTTTGCCCACGAAGAATCAGAGACAGTTAAGTTCCGTTCGACAACTTCACTAAATTTCTCATCAACCATTGTGCACTCAAAACCGATCATCAGCTTTTGCATCTCAGTCTCAAGCTCATAGGGGTAACGAAGAGAAAAGAGGTGCTGTTTACTTTTAACAACCAACTCCATCTCATCAAGCGCAGCCGATACTGAAGCGCCATACGCCCTAATAAGCCCACCTGCCCCCAATTTTATGCCACCAAAATAGCGAGTCACAACAACACCAACATCGCCGATAGAGCGCTTCTGAAGGATATTAAGCATCGGTCTGCCAGCAGTGCCACTTGGCTCCCCATCATCACTCGAACCAGCAGCACTAGGCATCTGAGGAGAACCCAGAACATAGGCTAAACAGTGGTGGTTCGCTTTGGGATGGAGAAGACGCAATTGGGCCTGCAACTCATGTAGAGAAGCGACCTGAGAAAGAGGTATGAGCGTCGCGATAAATCGGCTTCGCTTGATCTCAGTTTCGAGCTGAAACTGATTTAGAGGGGCAAAGTAATCTGTCATAAGTGCATGACAGATTACCTACTCAGATATGTAAGTAAAGGTTAGACCTGAATTACTTTTTACCGTCGTCATTCATCAGGTTTTTAACCTTGAAGAACGCCCAAGTCATTACACCTGCCATCGCAGCTACACCTAGTAGACTCGGCCAAACAGTTTCAAATGTGTAAGCATCAATACCAAACATCGTTTTAATCTCCTAGTGGATTACTTTTTCAGAACTTTACCCCGTCGCTTTCAGAAAAGTATTGATACAACTCAAATTTGCACCACTCCATCATTAACTGTCGTTAGCGCATTAAAAAACCTGCCATTTCGAACTATCAAAATCTAATTTCAACGACTCTATATCCCAAATCAACCCATCCCTTTCAAATTAAAAATCGGCCCGACACGTCAATTTTAAACTTTGATTTTTCATCAAAAAGCTATTGATAAAATTTATTTATTTATAATGAATTGTAAAAAACTAATAAAAACATATAGTTATTAAAATATGAATACTCAAAAATAGCTTTAAATAATTCAAAAAATAACTATAATAAGTTGATAGTTAATAACGATATTTCTTAAGTGGATTTCGTATGCAAGAGAAAGAGATTCGACTACTGTTTAACGCAGGCGTTTTTGAGACATGCCAGGCCATCCCAGTATCAATGACACGGGGTTGGGCACTTAAATTTATTACACGGGATACTGAGATCGTGACGCTGAACTTACAGCGTTCGAAAGGCGAACGTGAGTTCAAAAGCCTAGATGGCGCAGCAGCTGTTGCTAAGCGCATTGGCTTTGAATGGTTAAATGTAAAAGTGGGTGATTTAGACTGGCAGGAGCGAGTTGCTTAAGAGTTAAGTACTCTCCTTAAGCAACAGCTCATAAGAGTCGCAGAGCGCGACTCTTGGATTTAAAAAACTATCTTTTAGCTGGCAGCTTAATCAGCCAGACTAATCTCCTCGAGCTCTTCAGCAGTAGCCGCTCGAACATCAATGATCTCAACATCAAAATTAAGATCCTGACCAGCAAACGGATGGTTCAGGTCAACTTTAACCTCACGAATATCAAGATCAACAACCCGACCTAAACGTGGCGTACCCTGCTCATCCTGAAGCTGGACTAGCATGCCTTTATGCAAGCCAGGCATATCTGCAAAGGCTTCGCGCGGTAGCACTTCAAATAACGCTTCATCACGCTCACCGTAGCCAGAGCCCGCCTCAACAAGAACTTGAAACTTGTCACCCGCTTCGCGGCCTAGGAGAGCACTCTCAAGCCCCGGAACAAGCATACCGTGACCATGAATGTAGGTGAGCGGATCATCATCTCGAGACCCATCTTTCACTTCGCTATCATCCATTACAATCGCATAGTGGAAGGTTACAAAAGCATTCTCTTCAATTTTCATACGTAAATCCCTAGGGCTGAAGGCGACTGATCTGCCACTCACCATCTTTAATTTCAAATCGGAAGCGGTCATGTAGACGACTCTCTCTTCCCTGCCAAAATTCGAATCGCGTCGGCACCATCTTGAATCCTCCCCAATTATCGGGACAGGGAATCTGTTGAGATTCAGGTAACGCGGCCAGACGCTCTTCTAAAACTGCTCGCGATTCTACAGGCTGAGTCTGCGAAGAGACAGCTGCACTTTTTTGACTACCTTCAGGGCGGGAGTGAAAGTAGCTCTCACTCTCATCACGTGACACCTTTTCTACCCTGCCCTGAATACGTACCTGTCGCTCTAGAGCCGACCAATAGAAGAGTAACTCTGCATTTGGGTTAGCTTGAAGCTGCTCGCCCTTTTCGCTTCCATAGTTGGTGAACCAGGTAAACCCTTTCTCATCAAACCCTTTGAGCAAAACAATGCGAGCTGATGGGATCCCCTCAGTCGAGGCAGTTGCCAACGTCATGGAGGTCGCATCTTTCGCATCGACAGTTAATGCATCCTCCATCCAAGCCTCGAACTGCTTAAATGGATTATGCAACAGATTCTCTTCATGAAGACCCGCTAGACGGTATTCACGCCTAACATCACTCAACTTTTCCAACGACATTTTAAAATCCTGTTATTCGTCAGGGGGCAATATATACTAGTGCCTATTATTCTTGTTTAGCTCATTGGTTCACAGTGTTTACATCAATAAAACGATTAATTCTTATTGGTTTTGCTATTTCCTTGCTACAAGGCTGTGTACCTATGCAGGGTAAAGAGCTTCGCATTCAGAACCTCGCCAAATCTCAAGTCGATATGATCGTCGATGGGCACATTAAAACGATCAATGAATACTCCCGTGAACTCACCATCAAACTCTATAAGCGCAATCCCCGTGAGTTAGCTAAAGCCGCACCTGGCACTACGATAGAGAAACGCCTCAAGCAACTGCTCGGAGAACCAAGACCCATACAACATAAAGAGCTCAATAACCTATATGGTTTAAAAGCACTCCCTTTAGCTTTCGATGAGAACTATAAAGGTGATCGAGTGTTTGCATTTATGGTTGCTGTTACGGGGATGGTCCACGCGTCGTACAACTATCGAGACGAGTTTTTTATGTTGGATGAGATTGATCAGCAACGCCTCTACAATAGTGCACGCAACCTCGAGAAAATTTCTTGGCAGTTACACAACCTTAAGGACTCAAAAGGCGAGCTGTTTATCTTAAGTGACAGCATGAACGAGGGGATAATCAATCTCAGTTACGAACGACTGTTTGGCAAGATGATTGCTAACCAGGACCATTTAGCTGAAATCATTGCGACATCGACGGACAGAACCATCAATAGGATCGTACAAGGGGTAGCGACAGCGCCTTTCTTGCCTATCTAACTATCCAATCTTAATTGCCAAACTTAGACAACTTTAATGTTTACGCTTTGAAGCGAATCTCGGCGATTTTATGGTTTTCATTTAACTCAAACGTCACATCTGCTCGCTTAGGAAGCGATTCCAGCATCCATCGAGTTAAACGCTCATAGTGGGCAATGAATCGGAATATTTGCGTTTCATCCATGATACGCAGAGGATCACTAGGCGGTCGATCATCATACAGAACAGCAGCTCGCTCTTGTAACTTCTGCTCCTGCGCTGCTCGCCAATCATAGACCGACTGCATAGACGGAACTTTAAGCATCACTAGCAGGTCAAGCTCATCAAACAGGGTTTGATAGTCGCCGGCCAGGCGTTTGTTAACATACTGACGCCAGACACCCTCTTGATCCTCTTCACGCTCAAGTTCATTTACAGGCTCATCAAGCGCCTCAGTAGGTTCAGGTATCGCACCTATACACCAGCCATCGACAAAGATGATATCGGCCCCACCATTCCACTCATGCCACATATCAACGGGGCACCGCTCATCCGTAGATTTATCAAAAATAGGAATACGAATCTGCTCATCTGGCCCTGCATTTCTAAGCTGATTCAGCAGGCGCAACCCAAGATTTACATCATGTGTCCCAGGCACTCCACGCGTTGTTAAAAGTGGATGAACCTCCGCTGCCAATTGCTCGCGCTCAGCTCGAGTTAGATAGAGGTCATCAATCGAGAAACCCACTACTTTTAAGCCAAACCCTTCTGCAAGTATGACTTCCATAATATTAAAAAGCGTTGCCTTTCCGGCGCCTTGGGCACCATTAATACCCACGACCAGTGGCGTCCCTTTTGTGTGACGTTCAACAATCCAACAGGCCAATGGAACGTAGATCTCTTCAAATAGAGCGTCGAGTCCAAGGTCAACCTTAAGGTTTGCAATAGCAGGGGCAAACTCACGCTTAACGGCATCCAAGGCTAACTGGCGCTGTTCAGCATCAAGTGGCATACGGTTCGCTGGCCAGCGTGTTAAAGCCATTTAGACAAACCTCGCTTTTATCCATTCAACGATTGGCAGATATTCAGACTTTTTCATCAATGACGGAGCATGCCCAACACCTTGAATGGTCTGAAGATCAAATTGCACTGAGGATTCTCTCATTTTTTCTAAGATAGGCTGGGTTAGCAGATCAGACTCTAGAGCTTGTACCACCAACACAGGCACAGTGAGCAGATTCCACAAGGGCCAAAGTGATATATCTTCACCACTGGCCGCTTTAGTATTCACAGCAATATTAGGGTCATAGTGAAGAAAAATCTTACCGTCCTCACTGCGACTTCCATACGTCGCAAGACGAGACCACTGCTCAGTTGTTAAACCCTGATAATGTGGATAGGTCTCTTTTAAAAACCCTTCAACTTGCTCCAGTTTTGAAAATTGAGGCGCTGTGATGTAATTGCCAATACGGGTTAGCGCTGCACCTGGAATTTCAGCACCAATATCATTGACGACAAGTGCCGCCAACCTATTTTCGGGCGTCGCTGCATAAGCCATACCCATGATGCCGCCCAGCGAGGTTCCAACCCAAATAATCGGTTTATCAGGAAGTGTGGCGATCAGACTAAGCAGTGCAGGTAAGTAGTTTTCTGGAGTGTAACTAGCAGCTTCCTCGAACCAATCGCTTTGCCCTCGCCCCGGTAAATCGACAGAGACACAAAAAAAATGGTCACTTAACTCAGCTATCAACTCATCAAAATCGCGCGAATGACGCAACAAGCCGTGAACACAGAGAACTATCTCCTGCGCACCCTCTGAACCGTCCATCCAGTAATTTAGACGGTACTCTCTATCACCAAGCGAGTATTGAATTGATCTCTGCTGCATCTGTTTTTCTTGGTATTAATCTGACTGATATGAATTTGCGTTTAAGATTGCAATATATCAAACAGGGGCAATTACCTGTACTGATTGATTGAGTGCATTGATATACAATAAGTCTCTTTTTTCATCTTCAGGAGCATAAGGTCGTGAAACGACTCCTAAAGTTTATTTTGCCAATCGCCATTCTGGCGCTAGCTATCGCTATCTTTTCAATGCTTAAAGCGAGTAAACCGCAGATACCACCTAAGGCTGCGAAAGAGCGCTCTTGGACAGTGAATGCGATCACCGCACAACCAGCTGCTGTTGCCCCACAAATTGAACTCTATGCAGAAGTAGAGACGCCTAAGATGGTTACTTTAAAGTCACCCATCGCAGCGGATGTCGCATCAGTTGTAGCTAAAGAGGGTGCGCGAGTTAAAGCTGGCGAGCTCCTCATTCAATTGGATACGCGAGATTTAGATCTTCAGATAGCTCAACAGCGTGCGCAAATTGCCGCACTAAAAGCGCAGTTATCTGCTGAAAACCTCCGATTTGAAACTGACCAAAAAGCCCTTGAAATCGAGCGTGAGATGGCAAAGATTGCTACCCGTTCGCGTCAACGTCAACTAGACCTTTCAGATCGCAAACTGGCAAGCAAAGAGCAACTTGATAATGCAGAGATGAATGCACAACAGCGCCAGCTCAGCATTGTCGCTCGCGAACAGTCGATTGCAGATCACCCAAATCGTGTTGCACAGCTTAAAGCATCTATTGCGCAGGCTCAGGCAACCCTTGATAAGTCACTACTCGATCGTGACCGCGCTTCTGTCAAAGCTCCTTTCGATGGCCGCATTACCAGCGTCGCGGTAGCAACTGGTGATAGATTGCGCCTAAGCGATGCCCTAGCTCGAATCTACCCATACTCTGATCTAGAGGTACGTGCTCAGCTGCCAGCCAAAACACTTCCGCTGATCAAACGCGATGCCGAGGGTGATTTAGAGTTGGTAGCAACTGCGAAGGTAGACAATCAACTACTTAAACTTGAACTACAACGTTTAGGCGCTGAAGTCACGAAAGGCGCTACAGGCGTGGACGGACTGTTCCACTTCAGTGAATCAAACTACATCCCAGAGCCAGGTAGAACTCTTAGCATTTCGCTTGAGCTACCGGCGATCGATTCAGTGGTTGCCCTGCCGCCTGCTGCACTGTACGGAACGGATCGTATCTACCGCGTCGTAGATTCTCGCCTTGAATCAATCACAGTTGAGCATTTGGGAAACCGTCAAAGTGAGTCAGGTGAGCACTTAGTTCTGGTTCGTAGCGATAAAATTGTGAATAACGATTTGATCATCACTACACAATTACCAAATGCGGTCAGCGGCATGCTTGTTGAGGTGAAACAGTGAGCCAAACTACCAGTGGTTTAAAGGGGTTCGTTAACCTCTTTGCGACCCACAGGGTTGCAGCCAATCTGTTGATGCTATTGATGCTTGCAGCGGGTCTGCTTGGCATCAACCGCCTCAACATTCAGTTTTTTCCAACCTTTACGCTCGATATCATTACGATCTCTGTTCCTTGGAGTGGCGCCAGTGCTGAGGATGTTCAGACCTCGATCATTCTTCCCGTAGAGGAGGAGATTCGTGCTCTAGATGGCGTAAAACGCTCTTTTGCCATTGCACGTGATGGCATGGCCAGCTTCCGTCTAGAGATGGAGGAGAGTGCTGACATCAACTACGCACTCTCGGAAGCGAAACAGAAGATGGACTCTGTAGCACCTTCCCTCCCTTCTGATGCAGAGCAACCGATTGTCCAAATCATCACTCGCTACGACGACATTGCCGATCTAATCGTCACCAGTGATCGCGCCTCACTCGAGGAGCTTCGAACACTGGCACGCAGTTACGAACAACAACTACTCTCTCGCGGCGTTCGAAAAGTTGATTTCCAGGGCATGCCCGAACAGGAGATCGCTATCGAGTTCAACCCAGATAGCTTAAACCAACTGGGCATGAACCTAAGCGACATCTCGAACATCATTCGCCAGCGCTCCGTTGATCTGCCAGCAGGTATGGCAGCACAGGATGACGGCGCTCGCCGTATCCGCAGCCTTGGCCAACAACGTGATGTAGCGGGATTTGAAGAGCTGCCACTGATCACCGCGCAAGAGGGCAAACTGGTTCGCCTAGGTGATATCGCACTGATCGAAAAACGCGATGTAGAGGGACAGGTTCGTCTCTTCTACCAGAACAATCCAGCTATTGTCTTAAATCTAAAACGCACCGAGACTGAGAACAGTCTGACTGCCGCAAAGATCTTTAACGACTGGCTCGAAGAGACTCGCCCAACAACCCCTGAAGGTGTCTCACTGATCGCTTTTGATGAGCAGTGGACCCTGATTCGTGACCGCATCAATCTTCTAATGGAGAACGGTGCGAGCGGCTTGGTATTGGTTGTTTTAATTCTCTATCTATTCCTCAATGGTCGCGTCGCATTTTGGGTGACAGTAGGGATACCAACCTCCTTCCTAGCAACACTCGCAGTGCTCTATTTGATTGGCGGCTCCATCAACATGATTTCGCTTTTCGCACTAATCATGGCGCTGGGTATCATTGTCGATGACGCTATAGTGGTTGGTGAGGATACCCTTGCCCACGCGCAAATGGGTGAGAGTTCAAAACGAGCAGCGGTTGGTGGCGCGCTTCGCATGCTAGCTCCGGTTACAGCATCTTCAATGACGACCATCGCTGCATTCCTACCGCTAATGATGATTGGTGGCATTATCGGCAACATCCTTGTCGACATTCCAATCGTGGTTATCTGTGTCATCATCGCATCACTGATTGAGAGTTTCTTTGTTCTACCAGGTCACCTTCACCATGCTCTGGTGAATGCAGACGCGGTTCACCCTTCAAAAATTCGCGTTAAGCTAGACGCTGGATTCAACAAATTCCGTGACGACATATTCCGTCCGTTTGTTGAGACAGCGATCACTTTCCGCTGGGCCTCTATAGCGACCGCGCTCGGTATCATGATCTTCGCGATTGGTCTGATGGCAGGCGGGCGAATCAAGTTCAACTTCTTCCCGTCCGTTGAGCAGGACACCTTCACAGTGAATGCCCAGTTTGTCTCGGGCACCGACGGCAAGAATGTCGAGCAGTTCCTCAAATATGTCGATTCTAAAATCGTTGAGACTGACCAAGCACTGGGCGGCGACAATCTTAAATTGAGCCTGATCCGCCTAAATACTGTTCAATTCAGCCGAAATGCAGCGCCTTCAGTGGGTGAAACCTATGGTTCGATCGCTGTTGAGCTCTTCCCTGGCGACCATAGGGAGGTAAAGACATCGCAGTTTATAAAAGAGCTCCGTAGCCGAATCATCCAACCCGCAGGGCTTGAAAAGTTCACTATGGATGTAGATCAAGGCGGACCTCCAGGCAAACCAATTGAAGCGCAATTAACAGGCGGTGATATCGATACGCTAAAAGCTGCTTCGCTTGAACTACAAGAGAAGTTAAAAGCCTACTCGGGTTTGAGCAACATCGATGATGACCTTCCCTATGGAACGTCGCAGTTGATCTATAAATTGACCCCTGCAGGCGAAGCTGCTGGCTTACGTCTTGAACAGGTAGGCCGCCAACTTCGTGCCGCGTTTGATGGTATCGAAGTACAGAGCTTCTATCAGGGCCGCGATGAGATCAAAGTAAGGGTAATGATGGGTGACGAGCAGCGAAATCGCCTCAGCTCTCTCAGTCAGCTGCCTATCGTACTTGCCGACGGTAGCGTAACACCGATCTCCAACGTACTTGAATTCAGAGCGCAGCAGGGCTTTGATTCACTACAACGCATTGATGGATTGCTCTCTATTAACGTCTCAGCGGACCTTGATGAGACAGTCGGCAATGCCAATGAGATCATTGCTGATCTGCAAGCAAACGTGATGCCAGCTCTGCTTGGAAAATATGGCATCAACGCAAGCTTTGAAGGCAAGAACCGTGATCAGCGCGAGACGCTTGGCGATATGAAAACGGGTCTCGTGATAGCACTTGTGTTGATCTACGTAATACTCGCTTGGGTATTCGCCTCTTACAGCTGGCCAATCACCATCATGCTGACCATTCCTTTGGGTCTTACTGGGGCACTATTAGGACACTTCCTAATGGGGCTAGATCTTACGATTCTTTCGCTGTTTGGTTTCTTTGGTCTGTCGGGCATCGTCATTAACGATTCGATCGTCCTAGTCACCTTCTATAAGAAACTTAAAGAGCAGGGATATAACACCCATGATGCAGTTGTTGAAGCAGCCTGCCAGCGTTTGCGCGCGGTAATGCTAACTTCACTAACAACGATAGGCGGTCTAACTCCTATCCTGTTTGAAACCTCACTGCAGGCACAATTCTTGATACCAATGGCAGCCTCAATTGTCTTTGGTCTTGGCTACGGCACACTATTGATTCTTGTCGTCGTGCCATCACTATTGACGATTATTGAAGGTGCTCGTGACAAGATGGGGTTCAAACCAATCACTGCTCACGGAGTGGATACTCCCTAGCAACAAACCCTGCTCACCCCTAATAAGGTTAGCAGGGCAATAAATCGCGCTGTCGATTCAGGCTGGCCGATACAGTATACTTTGCGCCTAAATTTTGGTCGTGCTGAGCACAAACAGGACACTCAATGAACACAGATCTATCGCTACTGCAGCCATACCCTTTTGAAAAGCTGGCTGTGCTTCTCGGTAATCTCAATCCGCCAAAAGAGTTAGAACATATCTCACTTGGTATTGGTGAACCAAAACACCCGGCACCGTCACTGGTGACAGATGTGCTTCGCCAATCTGTTGATCTGGTGGCCAACTACCCTACCACCAAGGGTAGCCAGGAGCTGCGAGAAGCGATCGCTGACTGGTGTACTCGTCGTTTTAGACTACAAGCTGCTTCATTGACTGCAGACAACCACGTACTTCCTGTTATGGGGACACGTGAGGCGATCTTTGCTTTTACCCAGTGCGCTGTTGAGCGCAAACCGGGTGCACTGGTATTTTCTCCGGATCCGTTCTACCAAATCTATGAAGGTGCTGCCTACCTAGCAGGTGCGGAGCCTTACTTCATGCCAACACTTGAAGAGAACGGTTTCATTCCAGACTACGATGCAATTCCTGAAGCTATTTGGCAGCGTTGTGAGCTTCTATTTGTCTGCTCACCAAACAACCCAAGTGGCGCGGTGCATTCACGTGAGCAGTTGATAAAACTGATAGAACTTGCAGATAAGTACGACTTCATTTTGGCCTCTGATGAGTGCTACTCAGAGATCTACTTTGATGAAGCTAATCCACCGGTAGGACTGCTTGAAGTGTGCCAACAAATTGGCCGTCACGACTATAAAAACTGTGTGGTTTTCCACAGCCTGTCAAAACGTTCAAACCTTCCTGGTTTAAGATCTGGTTTTATTGCAGGCGATGCAGCTTTGATGAAACCTTTCTTGCTATACCGTACATACCACGGTTGTGCGATGCCAATTCAGGTTCAAAAAGGGTCAGTTGCAGCGTGGAATGACGAGGCACACGTTCAACAGAACCGTGAACAGTACCGTCTTAAATTTGCTGCGGTACTTGAGATACTAGCACCCGTCATGGATGTAAAAATGCCTGATGCAAGCTTCTATTTGTGGGCCAAAACACCAATTGATGATGATAAGTTCACTGCTGGTCTTTTTGAACAACAGCATCTCACCGTTCTTCCAGGTCGCTACCTATCACGCGAAACCACTGACGGACTTTACCCTGGATCGGGATATGTTCGTATGGCGTTGGTTGCAACCGTTGAAGAGTGTGTTGAAGCCGCGTGGCGCATCCGTCGCTACATCGAGTCACTATAAGGTTTTTCATGAAGGTTTACGGAATACCCAATTGCGACACGGTTAAAAAAGCGCGTACCTGGATGACCAGCGAAGGCTTTGCATTCGACTTTGTCGATTTTAAAAAGGTCCCGCCTACCCCATCTTTGATCAAAACCTGGGTAGATGCAGCCGGCATAGACAAAGTGCTCAACAAGCGCGGTACGACCTGGCGCAAGCTAGATGATGCCACTAAAGCGATCACCGATGAGACACAGCTAATTCAGTTAATGAGCGAGCAACCATCGCTTATCAAACGCCCAATTATTGAAGATTCAGACCGTATTGAAGTTGGTTTTACTGCTGACGTACAAGCGGCACTTAAAAGTTAATACGAGGAAATATAATGACTAATTTTGCGTTCGGCCTGGGTGTCGGTACTAAATCAGCGAAAGGCGAATGGCTAGAAGTTTACTACAACCAGCCGATTCTTAATGCCGATGCGACGATGATCGAAGCTGTTGCAAAAGCAGTTGGTTACACTGGCGGAAACCAAGCTATTGAGATTGAAGCGGCTCAGCTTAAATCACTAGAAGCTGCGTTTCTGAGCGTTGATGCTGAAGATCAAGCGCAGATCGTTGAGGTTCTTGAGGGAACATCTCAGCCACTTGTTGTCTGTATTCTTGCAAGCGATGAAGCACCAACGACAACTGCGGAAGCTTACCTGAAGCTATCGCTAGTTTCGCACCGCCTTGTTAAACCTCACGGTCAGAATCTAAGCGGTATTTTTGGTCTACTGCCAAACGTTGCTTGGACCAGCGAAGGCGCTATCGCGCTTGATGAGCTATCTCAGCGCCAGCTTGCTGCACGCGCTCAAGGTCGTGTCATCCACGTTAACTCTGTTGATAAATTCCCACAGATGGCGAACTACGTCGTCCCAACCGGTGTTCGTGTAGCGGCTGCTTCACGCGTTCGTCTAGGCGCACACGTTGGCGAAGGCACGACAGTCATGCATGAAGGCTTCATCAACTTCAACGCAGGTACTATGGGCGTGAGCATGGTTGAAGGTCGCATCTCTGCAGGTGTTGTTGTAGGCAATGGCTCAGACCTAGGTGGCGGCTGTTCAACAATGGGAACTCTCTCTGGCGGTAACAGCGTTGTTATCTCTGTAGGTGAAAACGCGCTACTCGGTGCTAATGCCGGCCTAGGCATTCCTCTAGGTGATCGCTGTACGCTTGAAGCGGGTCTATACATTACTGGTGGCTCTAAAGTGACCATCCTTGATGATCAGAACAGTGAAGTTGCGACTGTTAAAGCTTCGGAACTTGCAGGTAAATCTGACCTGCTATTCCGTCGCAACTCGCAGACTGGCCGCATTGAAGTTAAGACAAACAAATCTGCGATTGAACTCAACGCAGAACTTCACGCGCACAACTAAGTTCAAGATAAAAAGTAGATAGAAGATGACCCAGCTTTCAGACACCTTACAACTCGCTTGCGAACTTATTAGCCGCCGTTCAGTTACCCCTGAGGATGCTGGATGTCAGGCGCTAATGGGTGAACGTCTGAAAGCTCTTGGGTTTGATCTTCAAACCATGCAGTTTGAAGAGGTGACCAACCTCTGGGCTCGTCGTAACTCAGATGGTCCTTTGCTCTGCTTTGCTGGACACACCGATGTTGTGCCAACCGGCCCTGTCGATAAGTGGCAAACACCTCCGTTTGAACCAACCATCAAAGATGGTCTTCTATATGGTCGTGGTGCTGCAGATATGAAAGGTAGCATCGCTGCTTTTTTGACAGCACTGGAACGATTCGTTACCAAACACCCAAACCACAAAGGATCTATCGCACTGCTTATCACGAGTGATGAAGAGGGGCCTTATGTTAACGGTACAACTCGGGTTATCGATACTCTTGAGGCGCGCAACGAGAAGATCACTTGGGCGATTGTAGGTGAGCCATCAAGTACCACGTTGGTAGGTGATGTGATCAAAAACGGTCGCCGCGGCTCTTTAGGCGCAACTCTCAAGGTGAAAGGTATACAAGGGCATGTTGCCTACCCTCACCTAGTTCGAAACCCAATTCATGAGTTTGCCCCAGCCCTTGCTGAGCTATCACAAACCGAATGGGATCAGGGAAATGACTTCTTCCCACCTACCAGCGTCCAGGTCTCAAACATCAACTCAGGCACCGGTGCTACCAATGTTGTACCAGGCGAAGTGGATGTTAAGTTTAACTTCCGTTTTTCAACCGAAGTGACCGACACTGAACTTCGCAATCGAGTTGAAGCTATTTTAGATAAGCATCAGGTTGAATATGAGATTGAGTGGAGTCTATCAGGCCAGCCGTTCTTAACTGCTGCTGGTGATCTTGTTGATGCAGCACGCAATGCTATTCGCTCAGTAACAGGCCGAGAAACCGAACTCTCTACCAGTGGTGGCACTTCAGATGGTCGCTTTATCGCGCCAACAGGTGCTCAAGTTGTTGAGCTAGGTCCTGTTAACGCAACCATTCACAAGATCGATGAAAATGTCTCAGTCGCTGATCTAGATACACTTTCAGATATCTACGAGCAGATACTGATCAACCTTCTAGCTGACGCTTAAGATGCAACTGATCTGCCCAGTCTGTAGCGCGCAACTAACCCCTACTGATGATGGGCGTAGCCTAGCTTGCGAAAACAGACACAGCTTTGATAGAGCTAAGCAGGGTTACTGGAACCTACTGCTGGTTCAAAACAAACGTAGTAAAGATCCTGGCGATAACCCTGAGATGATCTTGGCACGTCAGCAGTTTCTTAGTGCCGGCCACTATCAACCTGTATCGGACACTCTCTCCTCACTGGCAGACAAATATACAGAAGAGCATCCAAAGATTGTCGACCTTGGCTGTGGCGAAGGTTACTACACAGAACGTTTTGCAAACGCTCTAAAAGCTAAGAGTCCAGATATTTTAGGTCTGGATATCTCAAAGCATGCGATCAAAAGTGCCTGCAAGCGAGGCACAGATATTACTTGGACTGTCGCCTCTTCTGCGCAGATACCAGTGCCGGAAAAGTCGATCGACCTCGCCGTTATTGTATTTAGCCGCGTGCTTGGCGAACCGATGGCTAAGATTCTTAAAGATACTGGCGTAGTCATCATCGCTTACCCTGGCGTTAAACACCTCTACTCACTGCGCGAAGCGATCTATGAAACCGTTAGAGAGAAAATCTCTGACCCTGGCAAAGAGCTGGGTGAAGGTTATGAGCTTATTGAAGATGTGAGAGTTAACTTCCCCCTCACCCTGCCATCGGGCGATGCACTGAACAACTTGCTAATGATGACACCCCATGGGCAACGCGCCGCTCTTAAATTGGGTGAAATCAAGCAATTCACCACTGAAGTCGATATTCATCTCGCAGTTTTCAAGCAAAAAGCCTAAATTACCTCTATAGAGCTACCGAATATAAGGAGCAGTGATGAGCGAAACACGCCATCCCGACATAGAGGTGTATGTAAAAGAGTGCAACGGCAAGCAACTTACCGAGTGGCTAGCATCCATTGCCGAGAACCTCAGCACACCCAAAATCAGTAAAGATACCACTCAGTTAACCGCAACCCTACATGGGGTTGAGATTGATGTATTGATTCAAGAGCGCGTTGTCGGGAAAGCATGGACAAGCATCTGGTTTGACTCAGCAGAAACACCTTGGCTTCAAGATCTAGACTGCGCAAAACAGATTGCAGCGGATCTAGATACTCAAACCCGCTGTATTGTGGGTGGCTGGGAAGAGGGAGATGACCCTGATGAGTGGTGGAAGGTTCACAATGGCAATGAGGAGAAGATCGTATGGGCTACGAACTAACCTCAGATGCTCTTCTACACGCACTCCTTCTTGATGGTAAAGGCGGGGCTAGAGACCTTACGCTCGAACAGCTGTCAAACTGGCAATATAGCGATGGTGAACTCTGGGTGCATCTCGATTACACGCAACCAGGTGTAGAGGAGTGGCTTGAGTCTCAAGCGTCTATTCCAAGTGTTGGTGTTGGGGTGCTTGTTGCAGAGAAGACTCGCCCTCGTGTTATTAAAACCTCGGATGAGTCACTCATGATTGTTCTGAGAGGCGTCAACCTCAACCAGAATGCCGATCCAGAGGATATGGTTTCGGTTCGCCTGTTTATCGAACCAGGACGGATCATCTCCTCCCGCCAACGCCGTTTGCAATCAGTCATCCGCATGATTGAATCCCTTCGCCAAGGTGAAGGCCCAAATACCCTTGCTGAGCTTCTAATAGAGCTCTCTAGCGGCCTTACCGATCGAATTGGCAACCTAGTCGAAGAGATGGATATCGACCTAGAGTCCCTCGAAGAGGAGCTAGAGCGTGATGAGTCCAAAACGCTTCGTGAGCAGCTCGCGAATACTCGTGCTACCAATGCGCGTTTAAAAAGATACCTAGGCCCACAGCGTGATGCTCTATCCCAACTAGGCGTGATTGAATCAAAGATTTTGAGCAACCATCAACGTGTCGAGTTTTTTGAGATCAACGAACGTTTAACACGCCACATAGAAGATCTAGATATGCTTCGTGAACGTGCCGTTGCAGCACAAGACAGCATCATGACTAAGCTCTCGGAGCAGCTCAATGAGCGCCTCTACCTTCTAGCTATCATCTCCGGTCTATTTCTACCATTGGGGTTCTTAACAGGCCTGCTTGGCGTCAATCTTGGTGGCATACCTGGGGCAGAGAGCGATACTGCCTTTGCTCTTTTTCTTGGCGGACTTTCGGTAGTGACAGCTGGTCTAGTCTATCTGCTTAAACGCAAAGGCTGGCTCTAAACCATGGGACGTTGGCGCCCGCCTGCCGAAAAGAGCTCTCCCTACATCACTAAGGAGGGCTTTGACCGCCTTAACGCTGAACTGAAGCATCTTTGGAAAGTGCGTCGCCCAGAGGTCACCCAAGCCCTCAAAGAGGCTGCTGCTGAAGGGGATCGATCTGAAAACGCAGAATATATCTACCGCAAAAAAGAGTTAAGAGAGATAGACCGTCGCGTTCGTTACTTAGCAAAGCGAATGGATCAATTTAAAGTCGTTGAGCATCTACCTGAGAATCGCGACACCGTCTTTTTTGGCGCATGGGTCACGCTACTCGACGAAGATGAGAAAGAGATCACCTACCGTATTGTCGGAGCCGATGAGATAGATCCCAAACAGGGTTACATCAGTGTCGACTCTCCTATGGCTAAACGACTGCTGAAAAGAGAGTTAGGTGACGAGATAGAGTTTACAAAACCGAACGGTGAAGAAGTTTGGTTTGAGATCTTAGCGATTCGTTACGTGTAAAGGGAAAATGGTGGGTCGTATAGGATTCGAACCTATGACCAATTGATTAAAAGTCAACTGCTCTACCAACTGAGCTAACGACCCTGAATAGGTAATGTGAGTAAGGTGAGAATGGTGGGTCGTATAGGATTCGAACCTATGACCAATTGATTAAAAGTCAACTGCTCTACCAACTGAGCTAACGACCCACACCGAACTCTGGTTTGGCTCCTCGAGCTGGACTCGAACCAGCGACCAATAGATTAACAGTCTACTGCTCTACCAACTGAGCTATCGAGGAATAAACCTGGTGTATCCTAATGGCGGAGGGACAGGGATTCGAACCCTGGGAGCCTCTCGACTCGTCGGTTTTCAAGACCGGTGCTTTCGACCACTCAGCCATCCCTCCGTTAGGATGGGCGCAGATGTTACCTTGCTCAGTTTTTCTGTCAACTATTAAGGACTCTTTTTTAACAAAAAAGTAAGAAAAATGGTCCAGTTGATCAGTTTTCAACCAACTCAAGATCAAATCGGTTGTTATTCGATCAATGTTAACTTCAGTAGATCAATTAAATGCAGATGACCAATCGTTGAAGATCTAAGCTAAGCAGGCAGGAGAATACGGATTCATGATTATTGTCAGTGCCTGAGATGAAATCTCTGTGATAGGATTTGATCTTCGAAAAACACTATTTGAGTGACTCTATGTACAACATTCCGCAAGTGAATCTGCGCGGCAAAGTCTCTGATATTGAGTGGCAAACACGCATCTCTCTAGCTGCTGCATACCGACTGGTTGTTCTGCACGGCTGGGATGATCTTATCTATACCCATATTTCAGCCCGCATCCCCGGCACTGAAGAGCTTTTAATCAACCCATTTGGGCTGCGATTCGATGAGGTAACTGCATCCAATCTGGTCAAAATTGATATTGAAGGCAACAAGATCGATCCCGACTTTCCGTACGACATTAACCCGGCGGGATTTACGATTCACAGTGCAGTTCACCTAGCACGTCACGAAGATCAGTGCGCCTTCCATCTTCACCACCCCGATCTTATTGCAGTCGCTACCCGCAAAGAGGGACTTCTGCCTTTAAGCCAGTACTCCGCGTTCGCCCTCGCAAGTATCGCTTACCATGAGTACGAGGGGTTGGCTGTTAATCCTGAAGAGATAAAACGCCTGCAGGATGATCTAGGCACTGCAAACTTCTTTATGCTGCGCAACCACGGCGCGTTGACGATGGGCAAAACTATCGGCGACGCCTTCATGCACATGTATGACCTGATCATGGCGTGCGAAGTCCAAGTTAAGATGCAACACAACTCGGATGGCATTATCCCCGTTCCGCAAAGTGTGATTGATGGCATCAAAGCGCAAGCGAATGTCGTACACACAGGTACAACCGGCGGCCAAAAAGCTTGGCCAGCGATGCTTCGCAAAGTAAAACAAGCCTACCCAGAATTTGATCAATAATTATTAGAGTTTTAAGCAATGAAAATCACCGAAGTAGAGATTTTTGATATCCACTGCCCAGAGCGTCCACCTTGGAATCCGGTCTTTGTGCGCATTCACACCGACGAGGGCATCCACGGTCTTGGCGAAGCGGGCCTTGCTTATGACTGGGGACACAGCGCTGCGGCGGCGATGATCAAAGAGATTGCCGAAGCGGTTCTAATCGGATTTGATCCATTCAAAACCGAACTACTCTGGTCACGTATGCTACGTGAAAGCTTCTGGGGACTCGGTGGCGGTCCTGTTCTATATGCAGCTATGAGCGCTATTGATACGGCACTATGGGATATCAAAGGTAAAGCACTTGGCCTACCTGTTTACCAGCTACTCGGCGGTAAGACCAATGACAACCTGCGTACCTACGCAAGTCAGCTTCAGTTCGACTGGGACAAAGATTGCACCAAGATGCTAACCCCAGACGATTATGCTCGTGCTGCTGCCAAAGCGATGGCTGAAGGGTATGACGCCGTGAAGGTTGACCCAATCGTCTATGACGCAAACGGTGACTCTAGCTTTGACCGCACAAAGCTATTTACTCCTACTCAAATGAAACTATTTGGTGATCGACTTCGCGCTATCCGCAAAGAGGTGGGTGACTATGTCGATATCATCTTTGAATCCCACTCCCTTATGGGTGCTGCTTCGGCAATTCAGATGGGCAAGGTAATCGAAGAGGTCGGCTGTATGATGTATGAAGAGCCGGTTAACTACCTCAACTCTAAAGTGCACAAAAAAGTAGCCGAAGGCGTTAACGTACCAATCGCGGGTGGCGAGCGCCTCTACCATCGCTGGGATGTTCGCCAGTACTTTGAAGATCAATCAATTGATGTGCTTCAACCAGATGTTGGTCTCTGTGGAGGCTTCACTGAAGCTAAGAAAGTGTGTGACTATGCAGATGTCTACGACATTCGAATTCAGGCACACGTCTGTGGTGGACCGGTCGCAACAGCAGCTTCACTGCAACTCGAAGCGGCCATTCCTAACTTCCTAATACACGAGCACCACACCTATGCCATCAAGTCATGGAACCGTGAGCTCTGTATTCAGGATTATCAGCCAGTAAACGGTAAGTTCAGTGTTCCAGACCTTCCTGGTATCGGCATTGAACTAAACGATGAGATTGTCTACCGCTCACCGAATGTGAAGGTTAAGTAATCGAATAGCAGACTAGAACCGGTAGGTCTCACGCGCGTTGAGATCTACCAGTTTTTCTATTGGCAAGCTTGCTTCTTGCAACATTCGCACAACCATCGACCAATAGTCGCTATAGCTCATAGAGAGCGAAATCAGCGGAAAGTTGGAAGCGACCATCACCCTACTCTCACCAAAAATAGAAACAACCAATTCAACTGTCTGCTTAACCGTCGAAGCACTAAACGATCGATCTAGCATCTCAAAACCAGAGCATTTAACTTTTAGATTGGCTAATCCCGAGAGCCTTTCAAGCCCCGCAAGCCAATGCTCTCGTTCTGCATCAGGCAAAGCAGATGAACCGAAACCCTGATGGTTAAGAACAACTGCAAGGGTCGGAAACTGCTTAAATAGATTTAATACCTGCTCAACATGATCAACATGAGCAACATCAAACTGCAGTTCAAACATAAGGTCAGCCTGCTCTAAACTTCGCAAATTGGGCTGCGTATTTGGGTTACTAAGAATCGTATCAATCTGATCATCAAAAATATGTCTAACACCCACAAGAGAAGTGCGTTTAGACAATTCAGATAGCTGCTGATTAAACTGATCAGGGCTTACACAGAGGTCAACACAACCCACTGTCTTGGTAGGCAAAGTTGCTTGGGACTCAATCCAATCCACTTCCAGCCAAGATTTTGAATTATTAAAGCCCGCCTCTATATGAGTGTATCCAGATAGGCTTAGTCCATCAGAGAGCAACAGATCAGACTCACCAAAATTCCTGAGTAGTTTTGATTTATCAGGCCAGTACGGAGCTGAGTTTGGCTGTAACCAACCATACTCACCCGCTACAAGATTAAATAGATGAAGGTGCGGATCGGTAATTCTGATCATTAGCGTGCAGTATATCCGCCATCAATCGGCAGCAGAGCGCCAGTAACAAATCCAGCCTCATCACTGGCAAGATAAGCGACCATTGCAGCCACCTCATTGGGTTGCCCAATGCGCCCGATAGGCTGCTCATTTGCCTCAGCCTGATGCACTTCAGCAATATCTGCACCTGAGCGAGCACAATATGCCTCAACCGCCTTAGTGTAGAGCGGCGTCTCTATCGTACCTGGGCAGACAATATTGGAGCGAATATTAAACTGGGCGTAATCGATAGCAGTGGTTTTGGCGAGTGAAGCCAGAGCGTGCTTAGTCATGTTGTAAGCACAGGAGTTAGATTTAGCGACTGAAGATTGATCTGAACCGACAAAAATGATCGAGCCACCCTGCGCTTTCATATGGGGAACAGCAGCCTGAACGAGGGAGAAAGCGCCCTTCACGTTCAGATCAAACATCGAAATGAAATCCGCTTCGGTCGTATTCTCAATATTAGCCGAAAGGTGACGCCCAGCATTAGAGACAACAACGTCGATGCTGTGCTTAGCAGCGATTTGATTAACAGCGTTAGTTACCGCTTGATGATCGGTCACATCGCAGATCAACGTCTCGCCCACTGAACCTTGGCTGATATCTAGGTTAAAGACCCTATCACCCAGCTTAGTAAAGCGCTCAGCAATCGCTAAACCAATCCCCGAAGCACCACCTGTAATTACGACTGATCGCTGCATAACATACCTTTCTAAACTGAATAAGTATTGTAACCATCAGTAGTCTGACCCGTCTATCGAGTAAGAGCTAGCAATAGATTTCTTCTACTTTTATTTCTCAGAAAATGTACTAATCTAAAGTTTCATGAAAAGAGCGATCTACTATGTCTGCCAAATCACCAGAACTAAACTACACAATGCGGGTCGGGTTTATCCCTCGCCTCGGCTCGTCAATCCCCAACGATCCCGTTAATTGGGCAATTGATCAACTGAGTTACAACAAACCACTTAAATCGCCGGCTGCAAATCGGAGTACAGATCCAGCCTTCGAAGAGTGGCCAGCCCATTTAGATCCAGGATTAAAAGAGCGCTTAATCAATGTATGGCGTTGGGACGAAGCAAGGGAGTCGCTCAGAAAAAAGCATGCAAATGAGGAGCGACTTTTAAGAGAGAAGTTGGATGAGGCTCAGTTCAAATATGACCTCAGGTGGTTTGATGCAGCCAAATTTAATCACTATGGAGCATACGGTGAGGACCCCGTTAGACAACGTCTTGGGCACTTCTGGTTCAACCATTTCACAATTGGCTCGTATGACTCTTTTTACACAGCGGGTGATTTTTACGAGCATCGTATTTTAGAAAATTTGAACGGTAGCTTTGCTGATCTACTCTATGATGCGACCACGCACTACTCGATGCTACGTTATCTCGATAATGTCGATAACGTATCACCCAATTCTGAGCAAGGACGCCATCGAAGACAAGAAGGCAAACAGGTCGGTCTTAATGACAATTTAGCCCGCGAAATCATGGAGCTGCATAGCTGCTCTCCTGCTCAAGGCTATACAGAAGATGACATTCACAACGCGGCAAGAATACTGGCCGGATGGGGAGACTATGCATTTAACCCACGCTGGGCCTATCAAGAGTGGAAAAGTGCTGATTACCCCTACATTAAAAAACGAGCCGACACTGGAACTAAAGTGGTTATGGGTAAGAAATATGGTCGTGGCAGCTCTGCGCTTAAAGAGTTTACTAATGACCTAGCCGCTCTGGATAAAACGCGCGAGTACATCTGTCATAAACTGGCACTGCACTTTATCAGTGACGAACCCAGTAAAAAGGTCACTCAAGCACTAGAAAATAGCTGGAAAAACTCCAATGGCAACCTGCTTGCAGTACATACAACACTCTTAGAGCTAGCCTGGAGTGAAGGAGAAAACAAAGTCCTATGGCCTAGCCATTGGCTATTCAACATTGTAAGAGCCGCTGATGCCCACTATTTTGATAGTCACCAAGACATTACCTCTTGGCAGATGGGGCGCGAGGTGGTTAAACCGATGAGAGAGCTCGGCAACAGTTTTTGGGAAGAGCGCCAGCCGAACGGTTTCCCTCTCAAATCTAGAGAGTGGATAAGCCTAGAGCACCTTGATAGGCGTGTGCGATTTGCTCAATCCGTCTGGAACAGAGCTTTTGTTACCGCCAAACCTAAAGAGATTATGGATCACCTACAGGTTCCTCTGAGCTATCAATCAAAGGTGATGGAATTTGGTCAGGGACATGAGCAATTCATTGCGTTAACTGTGAACCGCTGGATGATGGAGGTCTAACATGAAACGTAGAGACTTTTTGAAATTGACAGGCGGTTCATTAGCACTTGCGTCTGTCCCAACCTGGGCGCGTTCCATCAACCCAAATCGACGCTTAGTCGTCTTCTTGCTGGAGGGCGGTCTAGATGGCCTAAGTGCATTAGTACCCAAAGCTGAAGGCGCTCTGGAGAGCCACAGGGAATCGTTATTACCTACCTCACTTCTGGATCTCAATAGTCATTGGGCATTAGACCCATCGCTTCGTAATACGCACAAACTGATGCTGAGTCAGGACATACTTGGAGTCCATGCAACCAGTTTCCCTTACACCAAACGTTCCCATTTTGAGGGGCAAAACTTCATACAGGGTGCTGGCAAAGCCCCCTTTACTGAGAGCACTGGTTGGATAGGTCGAGGCTTAGATTTAGTCAACTACGGTGGACGGGCGATGAGCTTGGATACCCCTCTTCTACTAAGAGGAACGACCAGCATCGACAACTACTATCCGGCTCATGTAAAGGGCGCCTACAACCCCTCTTCCGATCTCTTAAAAAGAATTCACTCAGGTCTTTCAGAACAGTGGCAAACCACCAATGAAAAACTGATCGCTAGGGTGACTAAAAACACCTACCAATCCAATGATCGAAGCCCGAATGCGTTAGCGCGAGAAGCCGGCAAAGCACTATCACAAAAGGATGGCCCCATCGCCGCATTGATTCGACTAGGGGGGTATGACACTCATGCAGGACAAGGATCTCGTTTAGGATCTAAGCTAACTGAGCTGGATCTATGTATCAGTTCATTAAAAGATTCACTCGGTGAGGCCTGGGATAACACGACATTTATTACTCTCACAGAGTTTGGAAGAACCGTCAAAGTGAATGGCAGCAGCGGCTCTGACCATGGCTACGGCACCTGCATGTTCATTGGGGGTGGCGCCGTTAATGGTGGCGCGGTACTGGCTGACTGGCCCGGATTGGCAAAGAGCGACCTATTTGAGCGGCGCGACCTGATGGCTACTTTGGATTCAAGAAGCCTGTGTGCAGCAGCACTAGAACACACACTTGGCCTTGAGCATGATGAAATCGCGGAACGCGTATTTTTTGAGCCCAACCTAAAACGAGTTACCGACAGGATATACCTATGAAGCTAGCCTATCTGGTGGTCATTACCGCTATGCTGGCTGGATGCCAATCAGCACCACAAAAACCCAACGGAACCGTTTCTGTTGAACGAATTAAAATCGAGTCGCAAACTTATCAAGAGGGAATTCACCGATACCCTGTCGATGCCAAATTATTAAAACCCAAACTGAGCATTGCACAACAGCAACTAGCGAAACGAGAAGCTGAAAAAGAGCGGAATCGCAAACGCAACTCAGAAATGGCCGAGGATGTTAAACAAGCCTCAAAATTTTATGCCGAAAAAGATGGCTGGTTCACATGGGTTACAGATCAAAAGCGATTCACAGCCGCGCCCAATTTAAAATCCAAACCGATGCGACTTTTGATGGCTGATGGCAGAGAACAGCTCGTTAAAGGACAACTCGGCAACAGACAAATCGAAGCCCGCGCAAAGGTGATTCATTTTGGGGTATTAACAGACCGAAGCGTCATGTTGATTATTGCCCCGACTAACAGCACTCCGGGCTCTGAAACGAGCATATCTATATTCAATGATGCAGTTGCAGCCTGTGGAACCGCATTACCTTACGCCTTTGGAGATATTCACTTTATCTCCAAAACCACAAACCCTGCTGTGGCTGCTAAACAGGCATGCATCGTAGAAAAAACTCAACATGATCAATTCTTAAAAGTCTTTTACAACAACGCACTCTCTATCGAGCAACAGGTTGAAGGGGCTGAGTTGGAGTTGGGACTCTCCTCATAAAAAACAACCACTCAGCTCTGATGAGCTGAGTGGTTAACACAGAGCGAGACAGTTAACGATTAGCCAACCAAGACTCTAGATCGTCAGCTCCACCCACTCGCTGACCATCAATGAATACCTGAGGGGTGGTTCCCTGCCCCGTGACAGCCGCTAGCGTTGAGTAACTTAGGCCTTTTGCACCTAGGTTTATCTCTTCGTAGCTGAAACCAGCCTCACTCAATGCTTTTTTAGCACGCGAACAATGTGGACAACCCGGTTTGGTGAAGACAGTTACGCGTTTTGGCTGCTCTGCATTCGCATTGATGTATTTCAACATGGTGTCAGCGTCAGACACTTTAAATGGGTCGCCTGGCACATCAGGCTCGATGAACATCTTTTCAATGACGCCATCTTTAACCAGCATCGAGTAGCGCCAGCTGCGTTTGCCAAAGCCAAGATCAGCTTTATCAACCAACATGCCCATTCCCTCAGTGAACTCTCCGTTACCGTCTGGAAGCATTAAGATATTCTCAGCACCCTGATCACCCGCCCAGGCATCCATGACAAAGGGATCGTTCACTGATAGACAGATGATGCTATCCACACCCTCTTTTGCAAACACAGGTGCTAACTCGTTATAACGAGGTAAGTGGGTACTTGAGCAGGTTGGCGTGAACGCACCTGGCAGCGCAAATACGACAACAGTCTTCTCTTTGAAAAGATCACTTGAAGTCACTTTAGCCCACTCGTTATTCACTCGAATTGGGAACGTCACCTCTGGAACATTTAAACCTTCACGATTTTTCATCTCTTACTCCTGTGAGCCTGTAGCTCGTTTATTCATTTGATAGAGAAAAGATATCGAAATACATGCTTTTAATAAAATTAATTAAAACTAATCGTTCAATTTGCTTTAGCTATTTACAAGATTTTTCAAGCCGTACACTCCCTCCTTCTGATAAAATGCGCGCATACAGAATATTGAGGACACCCAGTGTTTAACGAATTAAAAATCAGCGACCGTCTTTTAAAGGCGCTCGATCAACTTAACATTACCGAACCAACCGACGTTCAGAAAGAGACCATCCCTGCAGCACTTGCCGGTAAAGATCTTCTTGTCGGCGCTGAGACAGGTAGTGGTAAAACACTGGCGTTTGTCATTCCGATGCTGCAAAAGCTGATTGATAATCCAAAGCCGAGCTCTGGCACACGTGGCTTGATACTTGCACCAACGCGTGAACTTGCTGAGCAGGTTGAGAAGATGTTCTCAGATCTTGCCGCGTTTACTCAGGTTAAAATTCAGAGCGTTTGTGGTGGCGAGAACTGGAGCAACCAAACGGCTCGCCTTCGCAAAAACCCAGAAGTTATTGTTGGCACACCTGGTCGTCTTAAAGAGCACCTCGAACGAGGCACGATGGATTTTGATGATCTTGAGTTTCTAGTGCTTGATGAAGCGGACCGTATGCTCGACATGGGTTTCAAAGATGAGATGGGCTACATCATCGATGCCTGTCCTGAGAAGCGTCAGACCCTTTTGCTATCAGCAACACTTAACCATAAGAACCTTGAATCAATCATCAAGGTAGGTTTGAACGATCCACAGCGACTGCAACTCGCTACTGCACAAGATGCCGTCGACACTATTACTCAACAGATGATTCTGGCGGACAACCCTGCTCACAAAGAGCGCATTGTGCTTTGGCTTACTGAAAACGAAGAGTACGACAAGGGCATTATCTTCTGTAACACGCGCGTATTCGCCGAGGAGCTTGGCGAGCGTTTGATGAAGCAAGGGATGCGTGTCGGCGTTCTACATGGTGAATTAGAGCAACCAGAGCGTAAGCGCATTCTCAACCTCTTCCGTGAGGGACGAATCAACCACCTAGTCGCTACAGATGTTGCAGCACGCGGCCTAGATATCGAAGGTGTCGATCTGGTCATCAACTTCGATATGGCACGTAAGGGCGATGAGTATGTTCACCGTATTGGCCGAAGTGGCCGCCAGGGCCGTCAAGGATTGGCGATCAACCTAATCATGTCTAGCGAGTGGAATCTTGCTGCGACTATACAGCGTTATCTTCGTGTGACATTTGAGCAGCGTGTTATCCAAGGTCTAAAGGGTCACTACAAAGGACCTGAAAAGGTTCGTAAGAATGGCCGTAGTGTCGGTACCAAGCGCAAAAAAGATGACAAGAAAGGGAAGACCGATAACAAACCGAAGGTTAAGAATCGTGCCCGCGATCAAAAGCATGTGGGCAAGCGTCGTCAACCTTCTGCTGTAAGCCTTGGCGATGGCAATGCACCGATGATGAAGCGTAAACCTGGCCAGAACTTAGATTTAGATTAATGAGTAAAACACTACCCACTTTTTATTTATCACATGGTTCACCTCTGGATGCGCTAGTTTTTGGCCGTTCCGAACAGGAGCGTTTGGATGCACTAGCGGCATACCCAACACCGCGCGCCATTCTGATCATGTCTCCGCACTGGTTTACCTCAAGCCTTAAGCTGACCGCGAGTGAACAGCCAGAGACGATTCATGACTTTTACGGTTTTCCGGATGAGCTTTTTGCCATTCAGTATCCAGTCAAAGGTGACAAAGAGCTGGCGATCTACGCTCAATCACTACTCTCTTTTGAGGGGTTAGCTGCTGAACTCGATAGCGAGCGCGGTTTAGACCATGGCGTTTGGGCACCCTTACGCCATCTATACCCTAATACTGACATTCCTGTTGTTGCTCTTTCAATGCCAAGAACCAGCACACCTAAATCGCTCTACAAAATAGGTTACGCGCTGCGCTCACTTCGTGAGATTGGTGTCTTAATCGTAGGTTCTGGTAGCACAACTCACAACCTACGTGATGTGCGCCAGCCTGGCCAACCAGCTTATGTCACCGCTTTTCCAGAGTGGCTTAAGAGTCGAATTGAACGTCATGACCTTGCGAAGCTGCTCGATTACAGAGCCAATGCCCCTTACGCACAGGCAGCACACCCAACCGACGAACATCTCTTGCCACTCTACTTTGCAATGGGTGCAGCAGGCGACCAGTGGACCGATTTCCAACACATGAACGATGAGATTCGCCACAGCGCAATCGCAATGGATTCATGGATGTTTGGCATCAATGCTTAGCAAACTGTTCAAAAGCCCAGCGACTCAACTGATCTCCATTATTGAGAAGGATCGATTAACCGATCTGAAAGGGGTTACAGGTAAACTAAGCAGCTCAGATATTGAGTCTTGTAACGCCCTTCAGAAAGCGACGGAACTCGCTCGAGTTTCAATTCTTGAGCAACTTCTCAAACTCTACCCAGAGTCTGCAAAAAAGAGTGCCGAAGAGTTAGTCGCTATCGCACTTAATAACAACGAATCGTTAACACTGCTCACCACACTATTTAAGGGTGGCGTTCCTGCTAACACAGAGGTGAATGGCATGCCGGCCATTCTGCATACCCTCCATCTGAATAACGACCAGCTGATGCTTCACCTCAATCGATTTAATCAGTTCGGTATCAGCTTAAGCGAACACCCCGAGCTACTATCTGACGCCTTACAAAAAGGGAATAGAGCGCTGATCAAACTCCTAATAGATTCAGGTGTTGAGCCTTTACCAAATCAACTAGCTGAACTGGATGTGGCGCTACGCGACTACACCGAAAGATTGCTTTCAGACAAAAAACTTCGCGATAGCTGGCTGTAAAACTTCCTTCTCACTCAATCTGATGTATTCTGCTCCCATAAATAAATTCAGCGTTTAGGTTACTGCGTGCGATTACTGCTTATCTCTCTCTTTTCGCTATTTTTAAGCCTGATCCTCATCATGAGTGGCAACGCCTATCTGATGACATTGATTGGTGTGCAGCTAGGCATCCAAGGTATCGCTTCAGCAACCATTGGTTACATTATGGTTGGCTACTCGGTGGGCTTTGTGGGCGGAGCATTCTTTGCACCCAAACTGCTAATGCGAGTCGGCCATATTCGAAGCTTTGCGGCCCTTGCAAGCATTACAGCGATGGCGGCAATTACCTACCCTCTGATCGACAATGTATGGTTATGGGCTCTCCTTCGCTTAATCGGCGGCTTTGCTGTAGCAGCTCTGTTCGTTGCGATAGAGAGCTGGATTAGTGCAGTTTCATCAAACGATAACCGTGCAAGGCTCTTAGCCTTGTATTCGATTGCTGCATACTCCGCATCAGCAGGCGGACAGCTTCTCATTCAGCCAGGCCTTAATGCTGGCTCTAATGCGGCTTACATCTTTGCAGCGCTACTGTTGATGGCGTCCGTTATCCCACTCTCGATCTCACGCCTGCAGTCGCCGCCTATTGAACCCTCTGAGAACATGAGCCTTAAAAAGCTCTGGAACATCACCTCACTTGGCGTGCTAACGGCCATGTCAGCAGGTGCATTGATTGGTGGTTTCTATAGCCTTACCCCGCTCTTTGCGACACTCATTGGCTTTAGCACTTCACAAGTGGGTTTGCTTATGTCGGCTTCAGTCTTCAGTGCAATGATCTTGGCTTGGCCGATTGGTTGGATCTGTGATCGCGTAGAACGCAGTCGCGTACTTTTCGTTTCAGCGATAGTCGCAGGTGTTGCAGCTCTGTTAGTCACTATTTCGTCAGAGTTGCCTTTTACCCTTGTCGCAATCCTACTCTCAATCTTCATGGCGTTAATTGCCAGCATCTACTCTATAGCCGTTGCCTTAACCAATGATCTAGTGGACCCATCTGAGCGAGTACCTGCAAGCTCTGCGTTGATGCTAAGTTACGGGATTGGCAGCATCATCGGGCCACTAAGCGGCGCTTGGTTAATGGAGTTTATTGGCACTCCGATGCTATTTGCAGGTTTCGCCAGCACATTGTTTGGCCTAGCAATCTTTACCCTCTACAGACGTAATCAACAGACACCGATACCAGTAGAAGATCAAGAGCAGTTCGTTGTAACCGTCCCTGAAGCACAGGTTGTGACAGAGCTTGACCCACGTTCTGAAGAGCAGGAAGAGATTCCTATCGAGGAGCTATTTCCAGAAGAGATGAGTCAATCTGCTGAAGATGATATCCAACGCCCCGAGGATGAGCTGAATGAACATCATCAGGAAATAGACTCAAAAGCGGGCTCATACAGGGACTTAGATAGGGATATAGAAGAAGAGAACCACCGCGTGGTTTAAACCGGAAGTGGTATATCTTGTTTTGCAAATTCCATCAGTGGGCAGCGGTTCATAACCACCTGAAGACCAGCAGCCACAGCTCGGCTTGCAGCCTCCTCATTGATCACACCTAACTGCATCCAAACAGCAGGTAGATTCAACGCAATCGCTTCATCAATAATTTCGCCAGCTGCTTCAGCATTGATAAAGAGGTCGACGAAATCGACTGCACAAGGCAGATCTGCCAAAGAGCCATAGACTGTTTCGCCCAACAGATCCTCTCCTGCCATACGCGGATTAACGGGAATTACTCGATAGCCTCGCTCTTTAAGAGCAAACATGACGCGATAACTATCGCGGTGCGTCTTAGCACTTGCACCTACCAAAGCGATGACACGCGCTTCAGTGAGTAGACGGTTAATATCTGCTTGATCGTTAATCACCACACACCTCACAACTACTCTTTTTAGGAAGTTTTACCGTATGAAACTCCATACGCAGTGCATCTATAAGGAGCAACCTACCCACTGAAGGTTGTCCAACGTTCGCCAACACTTTCAGCGCCTCTGCAGCCTGAATAGTGCCCACGATACCCACTAGTGGTGCAAAGACGCCTGAGTTAGAACAGTTTTGCTCAACGCTTGAATCAGGCGGGTAGAGACACTCATAACAAGGGGCTTCGGGCACTCTTGGATCAAATACCGAAACCTGCCCTTCAAATCGAATAGCGGCGCCAGAGACCAAAGGTTTAAGCTGAGCACGGCACACACGATTCAGCGCATGACGAGTTTTAAAGTTATCACTGCAGTCGATCACCAAATCGACACTTGCGACCAACTCTTGCATTCGTGACTCTTCAAGACGCTCTGGAAAGGCCTCTACCTGAGTCAGAGGATTAACATCAGCGATCGCATGTTTGGCTGAATCTACTTTGTACTCATCAATACGCGCTTGGGTGTGAATGATCTGGCGCTGTAAATTACTTAACTCAACGCGATCATCATCAACCAACAACAACTTACCAACACCCGCTGTTGCCAGGTAGAGCGCAACTGGGCTTCCCAACCCGCCTAGACCCACGATTAATACAGAAGAGTTTAGCCAACACGCCTGCCCAGCTGCATCGACCTCAGGCAGCATTAGGTGGCGACTGTATTGTAAAAGTTGATCATCAGTTAACATTTGCTTCTCCAACATCCCCCAGAGACTCGTGGGTTACCGCCAAAATCTTCTCGCATGACTAGGTTTGAAAACCCACGCTCTGCAAGTCGTTTAGCTACCGTTTCTGCTTGATCATACCCATGTTCCATTAATAACCAACCCCCTTCAGCTAGATAGTTGGGTGCGTTATCGATTATGTAATGGAGATCTGCCAAACCCCGCTCATCTGCCACCAGCGCAGATGAGGGCTCATAAACCAAATCACCTTGATTTAGATGAGGGTCAACTGGGTCTATGTAGGGCGGATTTGAGACTATAAGTTGGTAGCGCCCTGATAATGGGTCAAACCACGAACCTTCAAAAACAGTCATATTCGCAGCACCAAGTCGCACTGCATTTTTACGGGCTAACAGCACCGCTTCTAGAATACGATCACAGGCTTCAACACGCCAATTTGGATGTTCGAGCGCTAATGCCAGCGCTATGGCACCGGTTCCTGTTCCTAAATCAACAACTCGGGCATCCAGACTATCAACCAGCTCTAGCGCTGTTTCGACAAGTACTTCTGTATCTGAGCGCGGAATAAGGGTGGATGGATTAACCTCAAGATCAAAATTCCAGAACCCGCGAGAACCTGTGATATGAGCGATAGGCCGCCCTTGAAGGCGCTGATTAAACAGTTCAAGGAAATGACTTTGCTGATCAGGGCTGAGCTCTCGATCAGGCCAGGTGCGCAGATAGGTACGATCCTTTCCAAGCACCTCACACAAGAGGTACTCAACATCAGCTCGAGCAGATTCACTTGGCAACTCCGTCGCTTTAGCAAGCGCCTGCTCGATGCGCATCGTTTACTCCCCAGAGAGCGCCGACAGCTGCTCTGCTTGATACTCTTGCAGCAGCGGATTTAGAACATCATCCAAATCACCCTCAACAACCTCACTGAGTTTGTATAACGTCAGGTTGATTCGATGATCAGTGATACGCCCTTGCGGGTAGTTGTAGGTGCGAATTCGCTCTGAACGATCACCACTACCTACCAGACTCTTACGCGTACTGGCCTGTTCGGCATGGACACGATCCGCTTCAGCTTGCTGGAGTCTAGATGCAAGAAGCGCCATCGCTTTAGAGCGGTTCTTATGTTGCGATCGCTCCTCCTGACACTCAACCACTAGACCTGTAGGAATGTGGGTGATTCGAATAGCGGAGTCCGTTTTGTTGACGTGCTGACCGCCCGCACCTGAGGCACGGTAGGTATCTACACGAAGGTCAGCTTTATTGATCTCAATAGCTGCCGACTCATCCATCTCTGGCATTACCGCCACGGTACATGCAGATGTGTGAATGCGCCCTTGAGATTCAGTTGCAGGCACTCGTTGTACACGGTGCGCACCCGACTCAAACTTCAAACGCGAGTAGACAGCATCGCCACTGATGCGCGTGATGATCTCTTTATATCCGCCATGTTCGCCCTCGTTCTCGCTAATAACTTCAACGCGCCAGCCAACTTTTTCAGCATAACGTGAGTACATACGAAACAGATCCCCAGCAAAGATAGCAGCTTCATCACCACCTGTGCCTGCACGGACTTCCAAGAATACGTTGCGACCATCATTAGGGTCTTTCGGAAGCATCAAAATCTGCAACTCATCCTCTAGACGAGCTTCCTTTGCTTTTGCCTCTTTCAGCTCTTCCTGTGCCATTTCACGAAGATCAGCATCATCCTCAGCCATCATTAACTGAGCAGTCTCCTGATCCTCAACCGCCAACTGCCACTGCTTAAACGTTTCAACAACGGGCTCAAGTTCAGCGTACTCTCGCGAGTAGTCACGAAACTGATTTTGATTAGAGATAACACCTGGATCACTCAATAGCGCTGCCAACTCTTCAAAACGGTCAACGAGCGATTCCAGTCGATGCTGTATCGATTCTTTCATGATGATTTTCCGACGCTAATCTTTCGACAGCGAGTTCAGTTGAAATAGTTCTTGAGCAGCATCTTGAAGATCTTGGCGACCCTCTGCAGAGGCGCGACGCATCTGCACACTTGGCTCATGGAGAAATTTATTGGTGAGGTTATTTGCTAAACGCTTAAGAAGCTCATCCGCAGGTTTACCCAGCGCTAGCTGATGCAGTGCCTTTTCCAGTTCATCATTCGCGAGCGACTGATACTGATTACGCAGGGCCGTTAACGAATCAACCGCTTCAAGTTCACGTAGCTGACGCATAAATGCCTCTGCGCCCGCTTCAATCAGCTCTTCAGCTTCAGCGGCAGCATCCATGCGCGAGCGCTGATTCTCTTCAATCACTTCGGTAAGATCATCAACAGTGTAGAGATAGACATCCTCGAGCTCACCCACTTCGGTTTCAATATCACGTGGTACTGCGATATCAACCATAAACATAGGGCGATGACGACGTTTTTTAAGCGCACTCTCCACGCTCCCTTTGCCAAGAATCGGCAACTGCGAAGCGGTAGATGAGATCAGGATATCGGCATTTGGAAGCGCTTGCGGAATATCAGAAAATTCAATCGCCTTACCATTCACTTCATCAGCCAGAGCTAAGGCACGAGAGAGTGTACGGTTGGCAATGGTGATTGATTTCACACCAGCTTGCTTCAAATGACGCGCGACCAGTTCGATGGTTTCGCCTGCGCCAATCAGCAGTGCATGTGAATCGCGAAGATCAGCGAAAATATGCTGGGCAAGACTTACCGCGGCATAGGCAACAGAGACTGGGTTTTGACCAATACTTGTTTCCGTACGAACCTGCTTAGCCACACTGAATGTCTGTCTAAAAAGACGACCCAACTCAGAATGCGCTTTACCGGCATCTTGCGAAACAGAGAAGGCACTTTTAAGTTGCCCTAGAATTTGCGGTTCACCAAGCACCAATGAATCGAGGCCAGACGCCACACGCATCATATGGCGGGCTGCTCCAAGGTCCCAGTGTTCGTAGATACAGCTCTCTAACTGCCCTACATCTAAACCGTGATACTGCGCCAACCAGCCAAGGAGACGTTTTGACTCCTCCTCTTTCAGGCTACAGTAAAGCTCAGTGCGGTTACATGTCGATAGGATAGCTGCCTCTTCGAGGCCAGCAGCCTGGCAAGCCTGCTGAACGGCATCAACAAGCTTTTCCGGAGCAAAGGAGACGCGCTCCCTAATCTCAACCGGGGCGGTCTTGTGATTTATACCTAAGGCAAGCAGAGCCATTGTGCGCAAAATATCCTGTGTATTCGAAGTCGCTAATGATACACATTTAGCCTGTCAGTAATAAGTAGAAATGTCATAAGTTTAGGGATTCAGCATGACATCAATGCAAGCTTTTTCTATAGTGCAGGGAGTCGTTTTTCTATTGCCACCCGTATTAACGCTAAGGTAACTATTAACGTGGACTCAAAGTTGCGAGTTTTTTATATTTTTAGCGCTCTTCTCTCAGCAGCCATATTGGCTGGCTGCACCCCTGTCAAAAGCGGCGTAAATACAACAAGCAATCAGCAAAATCCAATCTATGAACCTGGCCAACTCAACAGCGAATCCTTGCTAGATATTCTCAGTGCGGAGTTGTATGGCCAGAACCATGACTTTGAATCATCTTATTCCCTCTATTTTAAGCAGGCACAGTTGAACCGCAGCGCCGAACTTGCCGAACGAGCAACTCGTATAGCTCAGTTCATAAGAAGCACCCCCAAGGTGATTGAGGCAGCTGAACTTTGGCAGAAGCTTGCTACTGAAAACACCCTACCTGGACAGATACTGCTCAACATTTACCTACATGAACAACGATATGACGAAGCCTTTGCTCTGCTAGAGAAACGTGCTTCGCTCACAGATGAAACGCTAAATTTACTTGATAGCCATCGCGCCACCATGACTGAAAAGGGTCTTCTTACAACGCTCGACTATCTATCTGCAAAAACAGCAGTCGACCAGGTAGAGTTAACTCTTCTTAAAGCTCGAATAGAGCGTCAGCTAAACAAGTTAGCGGATGCCGTAAAAACCTTAAATAGTGGCTTAGAGTTAGCTCCAAACAACCCCAATTTGATGCTGGATAAAGCAAGAATTATTGGCTTTGAGCTAGATCAAAAAGAGGAGTCTTTAAAACTGACTCGGGCTGCATTAAAAGCCAACCCAGGCCATCGAGAGCTGCGCGCTTTTGAGATCCGATTAATGCTTGAACTTGAGCCGCAAAAGGTTGAAAAACGCGTTGATCAAGCTATAAAAATAGCAAATCAAGACCCTCAATTGATTTATTACTACGCCGTTTTGATGTTAGAAAACAGCCAACCCACTCTCTCTCTAAAGTGGACCAATCTACTGCTTGAACAAGATCCTGAGCGCAAAGAGCTTTTGCTCTACAGAGGGATAGCTAAGCAACAGCTCAATGACAAAGAGGGTGCGCTTGCAGATTTTGCATCAGTCCCAAGCGGCGATGCACTAATCAACGCTTTTACTCGCACCAGCCAGTTACTTGAAAGCAGAGACGATGCTGATGACCTTCTAGCGCGAATGAACGCAGCAATTCTCAAAGACCCAGAGAGAATTGAAACACTCGTACATATCGCAAGTGATTGGTTGATTGAGAAAGATCTGCGCAGTCGCGCCGTTGATCTTCTCGATACTCAATTAAAGGCAGTGCCGGGTTCAACCAGCCTCATCTATGCGCTCGCGATGGCCTATGACGGCATAGATACAGATAAAATGCTGAATACATTTGAGAAAGCACTGGCTCTGGATCCGGAGAATCCAAGCCTACAAAACGCCTATGGCTACACACTATTAATTCACAGCACTCGTTTTAATGAGGCGTTTGAGCTCATCAAATCAGCGCTTAAAGCCCAACCGAATGATGCAGCAACGATCGACTCTTACGGTTGGGCACTCTTCAAGTTAGAGAGATTTGATGAGGCGATAACCTATCTTCAAAGAGCATTTGACGAACATCCTGATCCAGAGGTGGCTGGCCATTTGATTCAGGCACTCGCTGCTTCCGGCGAAAAAGAGAAGGCTGTCGAGCTTCTCCAGAAAATGGAACAGCAGCATCCAGATAATAAGTTTTTGATTGAGGCAAAAGAGTGGCTAGGTATCTAAAATTTCTCGCTATCGCCCTGTTATCCCCAATAATTACGGGCTGTTTAGATAGCAAGCCACAAGCGCCAGATCAGGCTACAACCATGAAGGTAAAGTCTGCATTTACCACCCAGGGTAAGATAGGCATACGCACACCTAATATTAGTGAAAGCGCACGGTTCACTTGGGATCAACAGGTTGCGAACTATGATATCGCTTTACACGATCCCTTTGGACGACAGGTGATGCACCTTACGGGCCAACCGGGACTTGCAAAGCTTCAATTGGAGAGCGAAGAGCAGACCTACCTTGCAGAGTCTGCATCAGAACTGATGAACCAATTACTTGGCTGGGAGGTTCCTGTTGAACACGCTCTATTCTGGATACAAGGTCAGCCAGACCCAAACAGTTTATTCACGCGACTTAATGCCACCAGTTTTGAACAATCCAACTGGCAAGTTTCTACACTTGACCAGCTACTTCTCTCCTCTGGAGAAACTGCCCCTCGAAAGATCAAACTGAGTAAAGATCAGCTCTCACTCACTCTGATACTCACTGATTGGCAATTCCCGCAATAAAACTGGGCAAAAAACGACCACTAGGGGTTTGAATTTAGCGCCCTCTAATTTATAATTCGCGCCTCTTAAAACAGGTGGGACGCCACCAGAAAAGAAGATTTAGGGGTATCGCCAAGTTGGTAAGGCACGGGATTCTGATTCCCGCATGCGCAGGTTCGAGTCCTGCTACCCCTGCCATATGATGATGACAGACCCTCTATCAACAACTTCATCCACTAACCCCGTAGATTACGAGAAGGTATTCGCCGTGTCTAAGATGATGGTTTTTACAGGCAACGCTAACCCAGTGTTGGCTGAAAAAGTAGCTGAGCGCCTAGATATTCCGCTTGGCAAAGCAAACGTGACCCGTTTCAGTGACGGTGAAGTTAGCGTTGAGATCCAAGAGAACGTGCGTGGTAAAGACGTATTTATTATTCAGTCTACCTGTGCACCGACTAACGACAACCTCATGGAGTTGATGGTCTTCATCGATGCGATTCGTCGCGCTTCTGCAACGCGTATTACTGCTGTAATCCCATACTTTGGTTACGCACGCCAGGATCGTCGTCCACGTTCGGCTCGAGTACCTATCAGTGCGAAAGTGGTTGCCACTATGATTACAACAGTGGGCGTTGACCGCGTACTGACAGTCGATCTTCACGCTGACCAGATTCAGGGCTTCTTCGATATCCCAGTGGATAACGTATACGGTTCACCTGTTCTGCTTGATGACATCATTGACCAGAACTACGACGACATCGTTGTTGTATCACCAGACGTGGGTGGTGTAGTACGTGCTCGTGCCGTTGCAAAACAGCTAGATTCAGACCTTGCAATCATCGACAAACGTCGTGAAAAAGCGAATGAGTCACAGGTAATGAACCTGATCGGTGATGTTGAAGGCCGTACATGTATTCTTGTCGATGACATGTGTGATACCGCTGGCACGCTTTGCAAAGCAGCTAAAGCGCTTAAAGAGAAAGGTGCTAAGCGCGTAGTCTCTTACGTAACACACGCAGTACTTTCAGGTCCTGCAATCGACAATATTTCGAATTCAGTGCTAGATGAGATGGTTGTTACTGACACCATTCCACTTAGCGAAGCAGCGCAATCTTGTGGAAAAATCCGCCAGCTTTCGCTTGCTCCGATGTTGGCAGAAGCGGTACGCCGTGTCTGCAACGAAGAATCGATCAGCGCAATGTTCCGTTAAGGAATAGCTGATTGCGGTGGTTTATCCACCAATTAGAGCCCAACGGGCAGACAAACTGTATTGATCTGGTCGCGGATCAATGCAGTTTTTAACTTATATAGGTATATAAAATGTCTAAATACACAATGATCGTTACCGCACGTGAAGACCAGGGGAAAGGTGCGAGCCGCCGCCTGCGTCGTGAAGGTCTAGTACCAGCAATCGTTTACGGTTCAACTACACCACTAAGCGTAAGCCTAAGCGCTAACGAACTAAACAAAGCTCTGCAGGATGATGCGTTCTACTCATCTCCAATCAATCTTGAGCTAGATGGTAAGAATAACGTTGTTATCCTTAAGGATCTTCAGCGCCACCCATCTAAGCCAGTGATTCTTCACGCAGACTTCCAGCGCATCAGCGATAAGCAGCGCATCAAGATCCGCGTTCCACTACAGTTCATCAACTTCGAAAAATCAGCTGCTGCTAAAGCATCTGCTAAATTCGCAGCTGAATCTGCTGTAGTAGAAGTAACATGTCTTGCTAAAGACCTACCTGAGTTCGTTACTTGTGACCTATCTCAGATCCAGTCTGGCCAGATCGCTCACTTGTCAGATATCGATCTGCCAAAAGGTGTTGAGATCGTTGCTCTACGTCGCGGTGAAGACCACGACCAGGGTATCGGCTACTGTTACTCGCCACGCGGCGCTAAAACAGCGGGCTAATAGCCTAGCAACGCACTGGCATGGATCGTATCAGCCTCATAGTCGGCCTGGGTAACCCTGGCGCAGAGTATGACCAGACACGACACAATGCCGGTGCTGAGTTTGTTGAGCAGCTTGCTGCTCAACACAACTCACCACTCTCGCCCAACAAGAACTATTTTGGGCTCTATAGCAAAGTCATAATTGATGGTCATCCTGTACATCTCCTTGTACCCACCACCTTTATGAACCGCTCCGGCAAAGCCGTTGCAGCGCTTGCTAACTTCTTTAAGATTCCAGTGGAATCCATTTTGGTTGCTCACGATGAGCTCGACCTACCACCCGGTGTTGCTCGCTTGAAAAAGGGCGGAGGCCATGGTGGTCATAATGGACTTCGCGACATTATTTCCCAGATGGGTAATAACAAAGATTTCTACCGCCTGAGAGTTGGCATAGGCCATCCAGGAAACGCCTCTTTGGTTGCGGGTTTCGTTCTTAAAAAAGCACCTGGTGCAGAGCGTGATAGAACCCAACAGGCGATTGAGGAGTCGCTCCGCTATCTTCCTACCGTACTTTCAGGGGATTTAGCCAAAGCGATGAATAACTTACATAGCTTTAACGCTTCAGCATAAATAGGACAGAACCATGGGTTTCAAATGTGGCATTGTTGGTCTTCCCAACGTCGGCAAATCAACGCTTTTCAACGCTCTGACAAAAGCAGGCATTGATGCAGAGAACTTCCCTTTCTGTACTATTGAGCCAAACTCAGGGATCGTTCCAATGCCCGACCCTCGCCTAGATGCTCTTGCCGAGATTGTTAAGCCAGAACGCATTCTACCAACGACCATGGAGTTCGTGGACATTGCTGGTCTTGTAGCAGGCGCATCTCGTGGTGAAGGCCTTGGCAACAAGTTCCTCGCTAACATCCGTGAAACCGACGCAATTGCACACGTAGTTCGTTGTTTTGAAGATGATAACGTCATCCACGTCGCTAACCGCATCCACCCAATTGAAGATATCGAGACTATCAACCTAGAGCTTGCCCTGGCGGATCTTGAGTCTTGTGAGAAACAACTTCAGCGTGTCCAGCGTACAGCTAAAGGCGGCGATAAAGAGTCTGTTAAACAGCGTGATCTACTTGAAAAACTAATCCCTCATCTGTCAGAGGGACAACCAGTTCGCGGGCTTGATCTGTCTGAAGATGAGCAGAAAACTGCTAAAGGCTTTCACCTGCTAACCACTAAACCAACGATGTACATCGCAAACGTCTCTGAAGATGGTTTCGAGAACAACCCACACCTTGACGCTGTTCGCGAGTTCGCAGCTAAAGAGAACGCAGAAGTGGTGGCGATCTGTAACAAGCTAGAGTCTGAAATTTCTGAGCTTGATGACGATGAAAAACTCGAATTCCTTCAAGAGATGGGCATGTCAGAAGCGGGTCTTGACCGTGTAATTCGTGCCGGCTATTCACTACTGGGCCTACAGACCTACTTCACTGCAGGTGTTAAAGAGGTTCGCGCTTGGACGATCAAGATCGGCGCAACCGCACCAAATGCGGCAGGCGTGATCCACACCGATTTCGAGAAGGGCTTCATTCGTGCCGAGACAATTAGCTACGATGACTTCATCGCATTCAAGGGTGAGAAAGGTGCAAAAGAGGCGGGTAAAGCGCGCCTAGAGGGCAAGGAGTACATCGTTAAAGATGGCGATGTAATCCACTTCCGTTTCAACGTGTAAATTAAAGGTCCGCGAAAACGCCTTTTTAGGTTTTTCCCTTTGAATCTATTGACATAGAGGCCTATAGAGGGAATAATTCGCGGCCTTGAAAGATGGCAATGTAGCTCAGTTGGTTAGAGCAACGCATTCATAATGCGTGGGTCACAGGTTCGAATCCCGTCATTGCCACCATCTAGGGGTATAGCCAAGCGGTAAGGCAGGAGGTTTTGATCCTCCCATGCGCAGGTTCGAATCCTGCTACCCCTGCCATCTACTTTCATGACTTTTGTTGGCAATGTAGCTCAGTTGGTTAGAGCAACGCATTCATAATGCGTGGGTCACAGGTTCGAATCCCGTCATTGCCACCATTCCAGGGGTATCGCCAAGTTGGTAAGGCACGGGATTCTGATTCCCGCATGCGCAGGTTCGAGTCCTGCTACCCCTGCCACTTGCTATTCCAGACCATCTACAAAGTAACCAATCAATATTCTTGCACTGATACATCAAGACTCGAACCTGCGCAGCAGGGTCGATCCGAGCACACTTGTGTGCGACAAACATCGGCTTTGCCGATGGCCCCGAAGGGGTGAGGCTCACAGAGCCGAATAATCCTGCTACCCCTGCCATCTCTAGAACAAAGCTCTAAAACTAAATCTTGCTAAACTCTTCTTACGAAGCAAACTCGAACCTGCGCAGCAGGGTCGATCCGAGCACACGTGTGTGCGACAAACATCGGCTATGCCGATGGCCCCGAAGGGGTGAGGCTCAAAGAGCCGAATAATCCTGCTACCCGAAGTAATGGCAAATTCCGTTTTTCGCGGCCTTCCGCTACGCGGCAGGTCACTCCTACTTTCGTGCACCTGAATAGGTTTATTGTAAAACTGTGGGAGGGATATGCCTCGAAGAGGAATACCCCGATTGAATCGCTTCGCGATTCAAAAACAAAAAACCCCGCCGAAGCGAGGTTTAATAGTCATATTACCGATCACACATCCCGATCTCGGAACCCAATAAGATACAAAATCCCATCAAGTCCCAGCGTACTAATTGACTGCTTTGCATTTTCACGGACAAGTGGTTTAGCACGGAATGCGATTCCGAGGCCGGCAATCGATAGCATCGGTAGATCATTTGCACCATCGCCTACGGCAATGGTCTGTTCAAGACAGAGCCCTTCACGCTGCGCAATATCTCGTAATAGCTCAGCTTTACGCTCACCATTTACGACGGTACCCACAACTTCACCAGTCACCTTACCATCTTGAATATCTAGCTCGTTTGCGTAGATGTAATCAAAACCCAAACGGCTTTGTAGGTATTTAGCAAAATAGGTAAAGCCGCCCGATAGAATCGCTGTCTTATAGCCTGTACGCTTCAATTGACTGACAAGACGCTCTGCACCCTCGGTCATCTTTAAACGCGCTGCAACGCGCTCTAAGACGGACTCATCAAGCCCCTTCAGAAGTGCAACCCGACGTTTGAAGCTCTCATTAAAATCGATCTCACCACGCATAGCAGACTCCGTGATCTCAGAGACCTGCTCACCAACTCCCGCCTCTTTCGCAAGCTCATCGATAACTTCAGCTTCTATCAATGTTGAATCCATATCGAACACCACTAAGCGGCGATTTCGACGATAGATGTCGTCACGCTGAAACGCGATGTCTACGCCAAGCTCAGAGGCGAGCGTTAGGAGTGCAGTGCGAACATCCGACTCATCAGCCTGCATATCTCGCACAGAGAATTCAACACAGGCTTTAGCGCTCTCATTACTCTCTTCATCGACAGAGACGCGGCCAGAAAGTCGCGAGATGTTATCGATATTCAGACCGTGTGCAGCAGCAATATCTGTCACTCGAGCGATATGCTCAGCGCTAATGCGACGCGCTAGTAAGGTAATGATATGACGTGACTTACCCTGCCCCTCTACCCAACGTTCATACTCTTCAATTGTGATGGGTTCGAAGCGCGGCACCATATTGAGCTCATGCGCCTTGAACAGAAGATCACGTAACATCGGCGAGGATTCAGCCGATGCTGGGACTTTTATTAGCAGACCTAAGGATAGAGTGTCGTGAATAACCGCCTGGCCAATATCGAGCACATCCACACTGTATTTTGAGAGGATGCTCGTTATACCTGCGGTCACGCCCGGCTTGTCTGATCCTGAAAGTGTGAGCAGAATGAGTTCATTCATGGTCTTGCTGATAGTCCTAAACTGAATTTGTGGCGCACATTATACGCAACTCGTGTTATTTACGCTTCTTACTCGATGACTTTGAGCGGTTTTTGCCTGCTAAACTCACCGCTTTAACTGAACTTTTCTTGCCAGAAGAGATGGTACGGCGTACTCCAGATTTTTTAGCCGGACCATTTCTATCATCAGCCTTGCCGCCACTAGGTTTGTTCTCAAACAACCCCATTGCTAGGCGCTCTCGAACTGATGGTTTCTTGGTTGGCTTACTGCTCTCTGAATCAGTCAATTCAAAGTCGATCTTTCTCTCGTCTAGGTCGACGCTAATAACACGCACCTCAAGACGATCGCCCAGTTTAAAGACACGACGCGTTCTTTCGCCCACTAGACGCTGTTTACCCGCCTCAAATTGGTAGTAATCACGGGGCAATGAAGTGATATGAACCAGACCATCAACAAACAGATCATCCAACTCAACAAAGACACCAAAGCCAGTAACTGCGGAGATAACGCCTTTAAACTCTTCGCCAATCTGCCCTTGCATGTATTCACACTTGAGCCAAGAGACAACGTCTCGAGTCGCTTCATCAGCTCGGCGCTCGGTCATTGAACAGTGCTCGCCAAAATGGAGCATCTGTTCAGCACTGTAGTTCACGGCAAAGGCAGGGTTTTGCTTAAATTTATCAGGCCTTACCACACCCTTAACCTTCTTATCCTCATGTATTGCAGAGCGAATAAGACGGTGTACCAATAGATCTGGGTAGCGGCGGATAGGCGATGTGAAGTGCGTATATTCCCCATATGCGAGGCCAAAGTGACCATGGTTTTCCGGTGTATAGATAGCCTGCTGCATAGAGCGCAACATCATCGTCTGAATTAGATGACGATCTGGACGATTTTCGATCATCGTCGCGAGTTTCAGGTAGTCCTTAGGGTCTGGGGTATCGCCACCAGGTAGGTTAAGACCCAACTCACCCAAGTATGCACGTAGGTTTGTGAGACGCTGCTCTTTAGGCCCCTCGTGAACACGATAAATCGCCGGCTTCTTACGCTTCGCTAGGAACTTAGCGGTAGCAACGTTCGCCGCCAACATACACTCCTCAATTAGCTTATGAGCGTCGTTACGTTGGATAGGAACGATTGCCTGAATCTTGCGCTCTTCACTGAATAGGATGCGCGTCTCAGTTGTCTCAAAGTCGATTGCACCACGATCATCACGCGCTTCACGTAAACGATTGTAGAGTCCATGTAGGGTTTTAAGGTGTGGCAAGACCTCTTTGTACTGATCACGGAATAGTTCTGCTTCACGTGAATCTTCGATGCTCAACATCGCCCCAACCTTGGTATAGGTAAGACGCGCTTTGGAGTTGATAACCGCCTCAAAAAACTCGGCATCGCCAATCGAACCATCACGCTTAATGTTCAACTGACACACCATCGCAAGGCGATCGACCTGCGGGTTCAATGAACACAAACCGTTGGAGAGCAGCTCAGGCAGCATCGGTACAACAAACTCTGGGAAGTAGACCGAGTTACCTCGATTCAGAGCCTCCTTATCCAACGCTGAACCCGGTCGCACATAGTAGGAGACGTCTGCAATTGCGACCCACAAGCGCCAGCCGCCGAGACGTTTCTTTTCAGCATAGACCGCATCGTCAAAATCACGCGCATCTTCACCATCAATAGTCACGAACGGAAGATCACGCAGATCGACACGATTGAGTTTATCCTCTTCACGCACCTCAGGGGTAAGATCACCAATCTCTTGATGAATCGCATCACTCCACTCGTTCGGAATATCGTGATTGTGGATCGCTACTTTGATCTCCATTCCAGGCGCCAAATGGTCGCCTAGGACTTCAACTACCTTAGCACGCGCAGGCTGTCGCTTAGTCGGTTGTTGTACTAATTCAACAACGATCAGTTGACCATCTTCATACTTAAGCGCTTTGTCGGGATCCGGCATCACCATAATCTGACTGGTGATACGCTGATTTTCAGGAATGAGTGAGCCAAAGCCATTTTGGCCATCAAAACGCCCTACAACCTTCTTCAATGTGCGCTCTAGAAGCTCAATCACCTTACCTTCAGGCCGGCCTCGATGATCCTCACCCACCTTTTGAACAAGCACCCGATCTCCATCGAAGTACTCCTTCATCTGACGAGCGTTGATAAACAGGTCATCACCACCGGCATCAGGCTTCACAAAACCAAATCCATCTCTGTGACCAATAACGCGACCAGGAATCAGATCCATCTTATCGATCAAGCCATAGTTATTGCGGCGATCGGAAATTAGCTGACCATCACGACACATAGCCCCTAAGCGTCGACGAATCGCTTCAATATCATCCGGATGGGTGATTTTTAACTCTGCACAGAGATGTGGATGGCTAATTGGCGCGCCCCAACGACGCAAGAAATCAGCAATATATTCACGACTAGGCACTGGGCGTTCGTACTTACCCGCCTCTTCTGTCGCGTTAGGATCATTATCTTGCCAATACTTAGCCATCTACTTTTAATTCCATAATTATTTATTACTTAATACTAACCCGAAAAAGAAGAGCCGGCTATTTAGCCGGCTCTAGAGATAAGGATTTAAGGCATCTCGTCGATTTCGACGTTCTCTTTCGGTGGCGGTATCAAATCATCACGAGAAACGTTGAGCGCCAACAACAAGTTAGCCGCAACATAGATGGATGAGTAAGTACCAATCACAATACCGGCAAGCAGTGCGATAGAGAAACCACGAATTGTCTCGCCACCAAACACCAACAATGCAACCAAAACCAACGCAGTTGTTAACGAAGTCACAATCGTACGACTGAGCGTTTGCGATAGCGAAGAGTTCATCACCTCAACCGTGTTATCGGTACGCATGATTCGGAAATTTTCACGAATACGGTCATAGACAACGATGGTATCGTTCAACGAGTAACCTATCACTGCTAACACGGCAGCCAATACAGTCAGATCGAAGTCAAGCTGCATGATCGAGAAGAAGCCAAGGACAATTGTCACGTCATGAACAAGCGCCAGCACCGCACCAAGCGAGAACTTGAACTGGAAGCGGAACGCAAGGTAGATCATGATCATACCCAACGCCAACAGCATGCCTAGACCACCCTGCTCACGAAGCTCTTCACCCACTTGGGCACCCACATATTCGTTACGACGCAGCTCAAGCTCTGCTCCATCAACTTTCAATGCTTCAACGATCTTATCGCCCAATTTCGGGTCGTGGGTTTCACCTAATCGAATCAATACATCAGTACTTGAACCAAAGGTCTGTACCACAGCATCAAGGTAGCCGGCTTTTACTAGCTGCTCACGAATTTGACCCAAATTAGCTGACTCTTGGTAACCCACTTCCACCAAGCTACCGCCAGTAAAGTCCAAACCAAAGCGCAGACCGTTAACTGCTAACGAAGCTACTGAAGCGAGCATCAAAGCAATTGAGATTGCAGCTAGGACCTTACGAAGGCCCATGAAATTGTAGATTTTGCCATCTGCAGACATCACTAGACCTCCCTTACAGCTTAATCGTTTTAAGTTGCTTGCCGCCGTACACTAGATTCACCATCAGGCGAGTCACTAGGATTGCGGTAAACATTGAAGTAACAATGCCGACAGATAGCGTGATAGCGAAACCTTTAACAGGCCCTGTACCCATCGCAAATAGAATCACACCCGCCAATAGGGTAGTGATGTTGGCATCAAGAATAGTTGTGAATGCACGTCCGAAACCGGCATTGATTGCCGATTGAACCGGCATACCGTTTTTCAGTTCCTCTTTGATTCGTTCAAAGATCAGAACGTTGGCATCCACCGCCATACCTACGGTCAAAACAATACCTGCAATACCAGGCAGTGTTAGAGTTGCCGAAAGGATCGACATTACAGCGACTAGTATAACCAGGTTAAATCCAAGAGCGATGTTGGCAATCAAACCGAATACACGGTAGTACGCCAACATAAACAGCATCACGACAGCGAAACCGATTTGAACAGAGATCATACCCAGCTCAATGTTCTCGGCACCCATGCTTGGACCAACTGTACGCTCCTCTACAAAGTAGATTGGAGCTGCCAATGCACCAGCACGCAATAGGAGAGCAAGCTCTGAAGACTCTTGCGCACTATCCAAACCGGTAATTCGGAAACTGTTGCCTAGAGTGCTCTGTATGGTAGCAAGAGAGATGATCTTCTTCTCAACGTAAGGGATTCGTTTAGCGACCTGTGCACCATCGACAGTTTCCATCACAGTGCGCGCTTTGTGCTCAACGAATAGAACGGCCATGCGACGCTGAATCGCATCACGCGTCACACGACTCATCAACTGACCACCCTTAGAGTCGAGACTGATCGACACCTGTGGCTGGCCGTTTTCATCAAAGTTAGATTGTGCATTTGCCACGCTCGAACCTGTGATGATCACGTCACGCTCAAGGACTGCGGTACGTCCCTCTTCACTGCGGAATGGGTAGGTTTCAGTTGTCGCGCGAGATGCATCAGGCTTAGCTTCTAGGCGGAATTCAAGGTTAGCAGTTTTACCGATAATACGTTTAGCGGCAGCAGCGTCTTGAATACCAGGCAACTGTACAACAATACGGTTACGACCTTGGCGCTGCACTAAAGGCTCGGCAACACCCAGCTCATTCACACGGTTACGCAGGGTCGTGAGGTTCTGTTTGATCGCGTAGTCTTCGATCTCGCGAAGCGTCTGCTCACTAAGATTGATCTTCAAGCTTGAGTAGTTAGCCTCATCAAGATTGGTGATCATAAATTCAGGGAACTTGCCTTTCAGCATCGTCGCGGCACTATCACGCGTTTCCACATCAGCGAAACGAACAGCAAGTGTGCCGTCACCCATTGTCTCTACCTGACGGTAGCGCATACGCTCAGAACGCAGGTTGCCTTTGATGTCACTAACGTAAACCTCTAGACGCTGCGAAACGGCGGTCACCATATCAACTTCAAGCAAGAAGTGGACACCACCGCGAAGATCTAGACCTAGCTTCATTGGGCCGGCACCGATTGATGTTAACCAGTCAGGCGTCGTTGGCGCGAGGTTTAGAGCTACAGTGTATGTTTCGCCAAGAGTGCGACCAATTACTTCACGGCCAACTAACTGAGCTTCACCATCAACAAATCGAATCAGACCTGCGCCGTCAGCCGCTTCTGCCGCTTTATAAGAGATCTTACTCTCATCTAGAGCACGCGTTATGCGATCAATAGTTCGGTTATCGACTTTTACCTCTTGGCGTGTACCAGAGATCTGAACAGCAAAGTCATCAGGGTAGAGATTTGGAAGTGCATATAACGTTGAAACGGCCAACGTAATAATGACTAACAACGTCTTCCAAAGCGGGAAGCGATTGAGCATGGGGCCCATCCTTAGCGAAAACAAGGCGCCACCTTAAAGGTGGCGTTTTAACAGACTTATCAGGTATCGAATTAGATACCTTTGATAGTACCTTTTGGTAGTTCAGCAGCAACGTGAGATTTCTGGAACTTCATCTCAACACCGTCAGCAACTTCAAGTGCAACGTAATCATCAGTTAGACGAACAACTTTACCGATGATGCCACCTGCAGTGATCACTTCATCACCTTTCGCAAGACCACCAATTAGATTCTTGTGCTCTTTCTGGCGTTTAGCCTGTGGGCGCCACATGAAGAAGTAGAAGATAAGACCGAAACCAAGCAGGAACACAAGGTTAAACATACCAGGATCCAATGCACCAGCAGCAGAACCTTCAGCGTAAGCAGGGGTAATAAAGAAGCTCATTTAAAGCACTCCAAATAGTAGTCAAATTTAAGGGTTTGTATTATCAGCCAGCGGCGGTGTTTCTTGCCCACGCAGACGATAGAACTCATCAACAAAGGCGCTCAATTTACCTTGTTCAAGGGCGCTTCGCAAACCGGCCATTAAGTCTTGGTAATAATGTAAATTGTGAATCGTATTTAATTGCGACCCAAGGATCTCACCACACTTATCTAGGTGGTGCAGATAGGCACGGCTAAAGTTCTTACAGGTGTAGCAATTACACTCTGGATCCACCGGCCCTATATCCGTTTTATTTGCAGAATTTCGTATCTTAACAACCCCTGTTCGCGTAAACAGGAAGCAGTTACGCGCATTGCGAGTCGGCATGACGCAGTCGAACATATCGACACCGCGACGCACACCTTCAACAAGATCTTCTGGCTTGCCGACACCCATCAGGTAACGCGGCTTATCTTCTGGCATCTTGTAGGCAAGATGATCCAGAATTTTGATCATCTCATCTTTTGGTTCACCAACTGATAGACCACCAATGGCATATCCATCAAAGCCGATCTCAGTCAGCCCCTCAAGTGACTCGTCGCGAAGATGCTCATACATACCACCTTGAACAATCCCGAAGAGTGCTGATGGACTATCGCCATGCGCATCTTTAGATCGCTTCGCCCAACGCATCGACATGCGCATTGAGTCAGCAGCTTCCTTTTCCGTCGCAGGATAAGGAGTGCACTCATCAAAGATCATGACAATGTCTGAACCCAGCTTACGCTGCACTTCCATTGAGACTTCAGGGCTTAGAAAAACTTTCGAGCCATCAACTGGAGACTGGAAAGAGACACCCTCTTCTGTAATTTTGCGCATCTTGCCAAGGCTAAACACCTGAAAGCCACCAGAGTCTGTAAGGATAGGTTTCTGCCAATCCATAAAGTCATGCAGATCACCATGTAGCTCAACAATATCAGTACCCGGACGCAACATCAGGTGAAAGGTGTTACCTAACAAAATCTGCGCACCTGTCGCCTCAACATCACGCGGAAGCATACCCTTAACTGTACCGTAGGTGCCTACTGGCATAAACGCGGGAGTCTCAATCTCACCACGCGGAAAACTCAAACGACCACGGCGCGCTTTACCTTCGCTAGTGATCGTCTCAAACTTCATAAAACACTGACGGCTCATAAAACCTCTATACCTCAGCAGTGCGACGCGTTAAAAACATCGCATCTCCGTAACTAAAAAAGCGGTAACCCTGCTCAACAGCCTCTTTATATGCAGCCATCGTGGCATCATAGCCGGCGAACGCTGACACAAGCATTAAGAGAGTCGATTCTGGTAGATGAAAGTTGGTCACCAACGCATCCACTAAACGATAGCGGTAGCCAGGGTAGATAAAAATCTGGGTATCACCAAAGTAAGGCTCAATCTCACCGGAGGCAGAAGCAGATTCAAGCGAGCGGACACTTGTAGTTCCTACCGCAATCACACGTTTGCCGGCAGCTTTAGCAGCCTTAACCGCCTCACAAGTCTCTTCGGGAACTTCGATATATTCAGCATGCATCTCATGCGTCTCAATATCCTCAACCTTCACAGGACGGAAAGTCCCCGCACCAACATGAAGGGTAACAAACGCACGATTCACACCCTTAGCTTCAAGCTCTGCTAGGAGTTGCTCATCAAAGTGAAGACCCGCTGTAGGGGCAGCCACCGCACCTGGCTTACTGTTATAGACTGTTTGGTAGCGCTCACGATCAGATAACTGATCCTCACGCTTTATGTAGGGCGGCAGAGGCATATGACCACTCTGCTCAAGTGCGGCAATCAGAGGTTGGTCAATATCGAACTCAAGGTCAAACAGCCCATTCTGACGCCCAACCACTTCTGCATTGATACCGCCTTCGAAAAATAGCTTAGCACCCTCTTTCGGCGTTCTGCTTGCACGCAAATGAACCAAAGCACGCTTCTCACCGGTAACACGCTCTACCAATAGCTCAACCTTACCGCCACTCTCCTTTTCACCAAAGAGACGAGCTGGGATAACACGCGTGTTGTTGAAAACCATCAAATCGCCTGGCTCAACAAGATCTAGAATGTCACGAAACGAGCCGTGGACTAAATCACCACTATTTCCATCCAACCGCAGGAGACGACTATCCGTGCGATTCTCAAGCGGAAACGCAGCAATTAGCTCTTCAGGAAGGGCAAAATCGAAGTCACTCAGTTTCATGAAAGAGAGAACCTAAAAAATTGGGTGGCAAATGTTAACAAAAAAGAGCGAAAAAGGTCAGAGAAGATTGACCTATTCTAAAACCCGCTTATAATTCGCACCTTCATATTTCGCCGGTGTGGTGGAATTGGTAGACACGACGGATTCAAAATCCGTTGCCCTTAAAGCGTGTCGGTTCGAGTCCGACCATCGGTACCACTCTTAGTGGTGCTAGGAATATGAAGCAGATTGATTTGAAGAGGCACGATACCGAAAGGATCGTGTTTTTTTATGCCAAAATCCCTCCCTAAACTGCTACTCGCCGGACTCAATTTCGCTTAACTTTTACAACTGGATAAAATTTGATCAAAGTATGTTAGGATTCCCAGGCAATAAAAAATAAAAAGGGATAGAAATGCTTAACTTCATCAAACGACTTTTTGGCATAAAATCTGAGGCGGCTGCAGCACCTGCTAATAGTAGAACCGCTGCACAAGAGAACGTTTCAGAATCTCCAATTACTGAAAGTACAGTTAGTAAAGCCGAGATAGAACAAGCTGCAACTAAGCCTGAAAAAAATAGTTCAGCGCCAGCTTCCGATTTTAACGGCATGACCGTTAATCAGTTGCTTGAATATGCAGCCAAACATGGCGTCGAAGTTAAGAAGAGCTGGAGAAAGGCTAAAATTATTGAAGCTATTGAAGGGCATCAATAATCCCAGCAAGCGACAGACAACTAGGCTTAATTGTTATAGACCACAAGGGTTCAATAACATTTAGGCCTATCCCTCATTTTTTTACATCTAAAATACTCTAACCAGCCCCTTGGAATAGGCATTAAGCGTCACTTAATATGGATTAAGCCTTAGCTTAGGCCAATAAAAATATTAGGGAACCTTAGGGGTACAACAATGAGAAACCCGCTTTTCCACCCAATGACCTATGAAATGGTCAACGATAACGTGGTAAGAACACGTGCTGCATTTCTTTTCTTAGTCCCAGTCTCAATTCTTGTCATCTTCTACAACACCATCAACGGCTCAGCTTGGATAGTAGATTCGAGTACGATAGAGGATACCTGGGAGACAAACTTTGCAGGCCAAATAATCTACTCTGCAGAAATGGTGCGTCAGGTCTATGACTGGACTCCGCAATCTTTCGTGCTTCTTTATGTTCTATGGGAGATGATTTTAGGCCAAAGCCATAAGACTGCATGGATGTGTCCTCTCTTCTGGATTGCTGGTGCAATGAACCGCCACCATAAACCAGTCTACCGTCCTTACCAGCCTAAGAAATTTGCTTGGAAGATCGGCACTGCACTTGTTTTGGCTTGTCTATGCTTCTTCAACCCAGTCCCTATCGCAGAGGCTGTGAATGGCATCGCGGGGAGTGAACTATTATCTACAGTAGATAACTGGATGCCTCGCTGGACTCCTCTTGTCACAATTCCACTCTGCTTAACATTTATGTGGCTTGAAGCTGCCGCAGGCTGGTGTGCAGGATGCTGGCTTCACTCGATGCTGGTCAAAGTTGGCATTTTCAAAGATGAGTGCAAAGCCTGTTACGATTGATCAAATACGGAGGCATCGCCTCCGTTTTTTTATTCAAGAGGTCTGTGCCCTATAATTGTAACTTCGCGCTGAGGAAAGGGTATTTGAATATTGTGCTCTTTGAGGGCTCGCCAAATCATTAACAGCAGGTCGCCGCCCACGCGGTTCTCACCGTCATCAATCCCCTCCATCCAAAACTCAATTAAGATATCGATACCAGAATCTCCAAACCCCTTAATCTCTGCATCGGGCTGTTCATCCAAATCAAACTCTGGGCCGTGAATAACTTTAGGGTGGGATTTAAGAACCTCTTTAAGAAGTGGAAATAGTTGATCAAGATCTGTGCTGTAAGCAACGGAGATATCGATAGAATATCTTTGTCTGGGGTTTTTGTGCGTCCAGTTAATGAATGTGCTATTCATGAAGCGCTCGTTTGGCACCATGATATCCTTACCGTCATAGGTTTCAACGGTTGTTGACCGCATATTCATCTCCCTGATAGTCCCCTTCTTTCCATCTTCCAGCTCAATAAAATCGCCCACTGTCAGCGAACGATCTAGGAGCAGAATGATGCCTGAAATAAAGTTAGTAGCTATCGACTGGAGACCAAAACCTAAACCAACCCCCAAAGCACCACCGAAGACCGCCAATGCTGTCAGGTTTATACCCATAAGCTGCAAAAGAAGAACAAAAATGATGATCGCAAGCGCCACCTCAAATAACTTAGCGAACAGCTCTCTTGTACCAATATCGATCTCCTCTTGACGCCGAATAATTCTATTTCCGGCAGAGCGCGAGAGTCGACCTAACCAAAATAGAAGAGTGCCGAATACGATCATGCGCAAGATGCCGTATGCAGATACTTTAATATTTCCGATCTGAAGTGCGATTGTATCTAGGTAATGTGTGACATCTTCGAGGGCATCAAAAACATGCAAAATTGAAGCAGGAATCACTACCCAAATGATTAAATTTTTAATCAGCTTGTTTTTGACAAAATTTGAGATTATCGAGTAGAGCAAAAAGATAACTGCAGCACTTTCTGAAATCCGTAGAAGCTGACTTTCACCAACTAATTCCTGACTAATATCAACACTCAGGGCCAAAACGAGGATCTGTACGAATGGAAACACGAGGGGCTCAAGAGCAAATAACAGCCCTCTGAAACCCTGCGAGGTCTCTTCAGTCTGTGCAATCTGAAAAATGGAGCGCTGTTTTAAGAAATGAGCAACAGCAAATGCAATAACCCCCGCCAAAAACATGATTGCCAACTGTCCATAAAAGCCAGGACTGGAAAACCATTCCAAAAGCGTATTTATAACGAGATCAACCCAAGAGATGAAATCTTGACGAGTAAAAATCATATAGGTCTCAAAACTTTAAAATGTTCATTTTGTAGATCGCATCATACACTTTTTAAACAAGTGATCTCATTTAACTTTAAGTAATTGCTATACTATTGAGGGCAAAGGAGACAGTCATGGCAACAGCATCAGCGATTCACATTCTCGTTAAAAGTGAGAAAGAGGCACTCGACCTTCTAGAGCAACTCAAAAAGGGGAAAGATTTCGCTTCCTTGGCTAAGAAACACTCGATCTGCCCCTCCGGTAAACGGGGTGGTGCTTTAGGGGAGTTTCGTCGCGGCGATATGGTGAAACAGTTTGATGACGTTGTTTTCAAACGCCCAATTTTAAAAGTTCACGGTCCCATAAAAACTCGATTTGGTTTTCACCTAATCAAGACCCTCTACAGAGACAGTTAATAAATCCCTAATTTTAGGGAACTTTTTTAAATTTCCTGACTCAAATGTCACAAGAACAACAAAAACCACACACGATATTTGAGTAAAAAGAGTGAATTCATCTATTAAAGCCATCACTGCACTGCTTCTCGGAATCACGCTAACCGGTTGCTCGAGCGTGTCGAAAGATACTGCATGGACGATGTGGTCTGATGGTTCAGCGACTGCCAGTGTTGAGTGCGCTTCAGCGGTAGAGACGGTGGAGACACACGAAAACCTTAAACTTGGACGCCTTGTTGCCACCCCTATTCTATCTATCGCCACAGCTGGGCTTCTACCGGTGATCGTTGGTGCAAATGCAGCCCTTGATTATGCTGACCGGAAGAATGCTTCAAATATGATGGAGGCGTGTGGCAAAGAGCCCCTCAAAGAGGAGAAGATCCTTGCAGATGTGGGAACGAATACAGCAATCAACATCGCGTTGGGTTCAATTGATGTGGGTGGCGCAATACCGTCTGCTGTAACAGCTAACGCAACAAACTAATTACACCTCATCTAATAGTTTGAGCGGGTAATGTACCAGCTCACCACGCTCCACAAGGATACAGTCCATACCAGCGGCTGTTGCAGCCTGACGTCCTATCTCAGTATCTTCAAAGACCACGCATTTACTTGGATCAACGCCCATTAGTGCGGCTGCTTTTAAGAAGGTATCAGGGAATGGTTTTCCTCTCTCAACATCACTCGATGTTACGACATGCGTTAATTTGTGAAGGAGGTTTAAGTCTGTCAGGGTTTGGATCGCATCTGGACGGCGCGCACCCGTGCCAATTGAGATAGGTTTGACGCCTTGGTTTTGGTCCAAAATAGCGTTAGTGGCAGGAATGAGTGCTGGAAGTGATTTTATCTCCTCCCAAATCTCATACTTTCTTCCTGCAACCTCAAGAGGGTCATGATTAAGGCCATGCATCTCATTGAGCTGCACAACTATCTGGTAGCTTGGCACGCCACCCATCACATCAAAATAGTTGGGTTGCACCTTGTTGTAGCCAAATTCTGCGACAGCACGAACCCAAGCGGTACCGTGATCCCCCATAGAGTCGATCAAGGTTCCATCCATATCGAAAATCAGCGCATCATAACGACTTAGATCGACCATTGATCAACTTCCTATGTTGTCGAGTAGTGCAGTTTAGTATTTGTGTAAGAGTTATTTTGGTGCCAGGCGGTAGCTGTCGTGACAGGCAACACACTGTGAAGTTAGATCAGCCATTTTTGCGAAAATAGCTTGGGAATCTTCAGTAATTGCAGCATCACGAAGGGTCATAGATAACTCTTTAGCTTTGGTATGCATTCCGTGACCTAGCATCTGCATACCAGCAGGCATCAAATCACGAGCAGAGTGCATACCGTTTGCGCCATGTAAGTTACCAAAGCCTAAGTGAGTATCAATTATTTCAGCAGCACCCTCGTAATTTCCCTTTGATATTTCAAAGGTAGCGAGGTTGATCCCTCTTAGGTGATCTCGCATATTTTGCAGAGTGAGTAGGTATTCATTACGGGGAAACTGAACTAACTCACGTTTCTCTTCCATATTAGGCACTGCAGCTTCTGTCTGTCCCGGATGATGCATCGCAAAATGCCCATCGTCCATATTGTGACCATGCTTCATTTCCGCAACGACGGCTGTGGAAATTAGAGCTACCAAGCCAACCCATAGAGTGCGTTTCATAAAATACTCCTACTTATCGAATCACTATTGTTATCAGAGTTAGACTAAAAATCTAGAGCGTTCATTCAACTCTAGTAGCATAATAGCTATATCATCATTCAATTGAGTTATATCTCTTCTGGAGAAACCATGAACAAACTTATCATAACTGCTCTAACAACACTTTTAGCTATCGGTACATCTGCCGCACAAGCTGAAACGGATAACCTGCAAATGTGGGACAAGATGAACGAAGTTACCGTTCAGCTTGAAGATGGTCCGTTCACTATTACTCGCGTTAAAACACCTCCAGCGCTTATTAAAGGCTACTTACAACCTATGGTTCCTGCCGAAGGCGTTACACCAGTCGGTGAAATTGAACTGATACAGGCTATCGGCCAAAAAGACTCTCTTATTGTCGATATGCGCATGAAAGATCATGTTATTCAACTTGGTACGATCCCAGGTTCAATCAACATTCCTTACACTGAAGTTGCTATGCACATGGACCAGTTTGGTTGTGCTAAAAAGGGAGAAGGCTGGGACTGTGCTAATGCGACAACTAAGGTTTATGCATTCTGTAACTCAAGCACCTGTCCACAGAGCCCATCCGGTATTCGTGCAATGATTCGTGAAGGCTACCCAGCAAACCTAATCTACTACTACCGTGGCGGATACCAAGAGTGGACCATTCATGGTCTAACGACTGTTGAAGGCGAGCTATAACAGCTTCACTGAGCTTTACCAAGAGAGGCCAATTAGAGCCTCTCTTTTTTTCGCCGCTAGTTGGTTATAAAATGCACAGCATTAAGACTCAAGGCGAAATTAATGCTCAAGCAACTATCCCTTAAAACATCTCTTCTCATCGTTTTATCTATTATTGCTTCACTATCTGGAACAGTTTTTGCTGACAGCTCTTCACGTGCTTTCTATCAGCTCTCAGATCGTCCCTTAACTGCTTTAGATTTGGGCTTCTATCGGATGGAGTTAGATATTAATGAGCAACTACGCCCTGCTTTGGCCGATCTTTTAAATACACGTACTGAACAGGTTGCAGTTAGGGACTATCTAACAGTGGGTCAAACGACCGATATGGTTTTAGTCATAGAGGCGAGTTTAAAAGGGGCTTTTGATTCTGATCGCTCGCTTAATCAAGCAAAAAATCTCTGTGAAAAGATCACCAATGAGATGGCTGTCTTCTACTTCAAGCACCCTCTTTTCAAATATTTTGAGAGCAAAGACCCCTTTGCTGACAAAATTCCGAAGGAGCTGGAGGGGCAGTTAGAGGATGCTTTGCGCTTAAGTGCGATAGTTTCAACTGGAGCTGGATTACCAGAGCATCGCTGTATCCGTCCTTTAAATTTTATGACGCCGAACTAGGGCTTTAATCAAGCTCATTACAATTCAACAACTCGAGTTGTCATATCACTAATTGAGAAGTGATCTGTATCAGCCCAAGCTGGGAAGCTCTCTCTAAAAGAGTTTAATGCGTCAAGCGAGCAAACCGCGGAGGCCTCAGCCACTTCATTAGGCGTTACTGCACTTATTGCAGCTCCTTTGAAATCAAATACGGCACTGTCTCCTGAGTATGCAAGTTCATTGCCATCTTTACCTACCCGATTCACACCAACGACATAAGCCTGATTTTCGATAGCACGCGCTTTTAATAGTGCTGACCATGCATCGCTTCTAGCAGCAGGCCAGTTTGCAACACAGATCATCAAATCATAATCACCACGATTACGACACCAAACAGGGAAGCGAAGGTCGTAACAGATGATTGGCAGTATTCGCCAACCCCGCCAATGAATCACCGTTCGCTGATCTCCGGCTACATAATGGTTAGGCTCATCTCCCATTCTAAATAGGTGGCGTTTGTCATAGCGTGCTAAACGACCTTCTGGTGTTACGAAAATTAGGCGATTGCGAAACTCATCCCCAACCTTAACGCAGACGCTACCGGTAATCGCTACCTGCTGCTCCTTGGCTAGTTCCAACAACCAATTAAGCCTTGGACTAGGATCTGGTTCAGCACACACCTCTGGGGACATATTAAAACCCGTTAAAAACATCTCGGGAAGAACGACTAGATCAGCCCCTTTTGAAGCACGAATCTTAGTAGTGAAATAGTCCTGGTTTGCTTCAGGATTTTGCCAAGCAAGATCAGCCTGAAGGTAATAGATGTTTAAATTTTGCATAGGCGCTCTGCCGCTTTATCGATGGTCTCGTCAGCTTTAGCAAAACATAGACGAATACAACCCGTTTGCTGACCATTAGCATAGAAAGGTGATAGCGGAATGGCTGCCACTCCGATCTCATCGACCAGTTTTAAAACAAAATGATCATCCGGCAGATCAGAAATTGCAGTGTAATCAACTAACTGGAAATAGGTGCCGTTGGAGTCCAACAATTTAAAACCACTGTCTTTTAAGCCATTCGCAAGCCTGTCACGCTTTTGCATGAAGAATGCAGGCAAGGTTCGAGGATAATCTGGCTCTTCCGTCATATAGCTTGCCAATGCGTGCTGAATGGGGGTGTGGCTGGTGAATGTGACATATTGATGGACCTTACGCAGCTCTTTGGTGAGGGCAGCAGGTGCAACACAGTAACCCGTGCGCCAGCCAGTCACATGATAGGTTTTACCGAAAGATGAAACGATAAAAGCTCGCGCAGCCAATTCAGGATGGCGATTCAAACTTTGGTGAATCTGCCCGTCATATACAAGGTGTTCATAGACCTCATCACTAATAATTAAGATGTCGGTATCTCTTACAACATCAGCGAGGGCATCTAGATCGGAAGCCTTCCAAACAGTCCCTGTAGGGTTGTGCGGTGTATTTATGATGATCATACGTGTACGCGGCGTTATAGCATCACGCACCTGCTCCCAGTCCACCTCGAACGTTGGTGGCAATAGCTGGATATGAACAGGTATACCACCATTGAGTTCTATTGCTGGCTGGTAACTATCGTAAGCAGGGTCAAAAACAATCACCTCATCACCGGCACGAACCGTCGCAGAAACAGCTGAGTAAATCGCCTCTGTCGCTCCAGGGGTCACCGTGATCTCATTGGCGACATCTAGATCACGTCCATAGTAACTCTTCACCTTCAAGGCAATCTGTTCGACTAGCTTAGGAACACCAGCCAGCGGTGCATACTGATTATTGCCAGCAACGACCGCCTCACCTAATGCCTGCAACAGCTTTTCGGGACCTCGGTAGTCAGGAAATCCCTGAGAGAGATTGATAGCCTGCTTTTCAGCTGCCAGTGCTGACATGGTAGTAAAGATCGTCTCACCAACAGATGGCAGTTTGGTTTCCAAGTTAATCACACTGATGCTCCACTTAGCATTTTTGTCTTATTTAGAGTGAGTTTAATAAAACCGCACAGAATTCAAAACTCTCTTGTCACAGGTTCATTTTGTATCGCGAACTTGAGCTCTGACAGTATCTCAGCAATCTGTTCTCTCCCGGCTCGGTCATAGATATAGCCATCTATTCCCTCTCGTGCTCGTGCAACTCCGTTGAGTCCTTCGTGCAGCATGACTGCTCTCACTCTTGTTTGCTCAAGGAGTTCATCGTGTTGAATAGGCATACCGATAAATAGATCCCATTGGGAAGGCTGAGCCTGCCCAGAAAGCACCGATTCAAGAAGTTCGATCACCCTCTCTCGTGAGGGGCGATAGGTAGGGGCTTTACCGAATAGGAGTGCAAACACTAACGTGAGGGTTACAAGGAGGGTAATGAGAAATATTATAAGTAACTCCATCACCGCTCCTTAAGCACCTTTCCACACCTTTCCGATCATATCGGAATTATCAGTGCACCTTGTGCATCGGGTGTTCGTAGAGGTATTTGGCAGCTTTTTGAATGCGATCGAAACACTCAGCATCAGTGGTTGCGATCAACTTCTCATATTGACGCTGCTCCTTTCGATCCAAGGCCTTCCAGTCAGCTAGAATAGGGATATGTGAGGTGCGCTGATAGACCTCTTCAATAACATCTAATTCAGGAACCTGATGCAGCGTTGGATCTAGATTATCAATCATCACTTTTAGGCGCATACACCCCTCTGTCATGGTGATTTTGTCATCGTGAAGGATCGCGTTAGAGATCAACTTGATACTCTCCACAAGGTAGCGTTTCTGCTCTGCCGCGCCAGCAGCATAAGCCTCTTCTTTCGCCTTCTGCTCACTCAGACGTTGTTTACTTGCTCGTAATTGGCGATAGATAACGAAAGAGAGCCCTAAAATGGCTAGGCAGCAAAGTGCGATCAGTGTGTATACTAGTGATTCGTTCATATTGAGTTGTACGGTCTATCTACAATGTTAGTTCTTGATTCAAACGCAGGCGTTGGTCTTCTTATAGAGGAGCTCTACCTAAAACCGACTGGTATGTCAGCGTCAGAAGCTGCCGAGCTCTGCAAGCTACCCGAAGATGAGTTCAATGCAATTCTACGCGGAGAATTGCCAATGAACCACAAACGAGCGCTATCTCTCTCCCGTGGTTTCAACACCCACATCAGTTTTTTTCAGAACTACATTCCAAAAGAGACCAATGAATAGGAAAAATCCGCAAACTAATGTGGATTAAAGCCAAGTAAGCAGATACGACAATCGACCAGTAAAAATGGTAACATTGCCCGCTTTCAAATTAGATTTGCGAAGGCGACAATGAATCCAACGTTACACTACAACTGGTTCTCAAATATCCGCGGCGATATCCTCTCTGGCCTTGTTGTAGCACTTGCCCTGATCCCCGAGGCAATTGCATTCTCAATTATTGCAGGTGTTGACCCTAAAGTAGGCCTTTATGCCTCCTTCTGTATTGCCGTAGTCACAGCCTTTGCTGGCGGTCGCCCAGGTATGATCTCTGCCGCCACGGGAGCGATGGCGCTATTGATGGTCACACTGGTTAAAGAGCATGGCCTGCAATACCTTCTAGCAGCCACTCTATTAACTGGTCTATTCCAGATAATTGCTGGTTACCTACGACTCGGCTCATTGATGCGATTTGTATCGCGTTCGGTTGTTACAGGATTCGTCAACGCGCTCGCTATACTCATCTTTATGGCGCAGCTACCTGAGCTGATTGATGTCACCTGGCACGTATATGCTATGACAGCTGCTGGACTGGTTATCATCTACACCTTCCCGCTTCTGACAAACAAAATCCCATCACCGCTCGTATGTATTCTGCTCCTGACAGCAGTTTCAATGGCTTTGGGTTTAGATATCCGTACCGTAGGCGATATGGGTGAACTGCCAAGCGACCTACCATTTTTCCTATGGCCGGAGGTCCCTCTAAACCTTGAAACGCTTCTGATCATCCTTCCATATTCACTGCCATTGGCTGTGGTAGGTCTTCTAGAGTCTCTGATGACAGCAACCATCGTCGATGATCTAACCGACACCCCAAGCGATAAAAACCGTGAGTGTAAAGGCCAGGGCCTTGCAAACATCTTCGCTGGTCTATTTGGCGGTATGGCAGGTTGTGCAATGATTGGGCAGTCTGTGATTAACGTTAAGTCAGGTGGCCGCACACGCCTTTCAACACTGATTGCGGGTGTTGTACTGTTGATCTTGGTCGTATTCCTCGATGAGTGGGTATCTCAGATTCCAATGGCGGCTCTAGTTGCCGTGATGATCATGGTCTCAATCGGCACCTTCAGTTGGGAATCTATCTTCAATCTTCGTAAACACCCAATGTCGACCAATATAGTCATGCTCACCACCGTGGCTGTTGTAGTAGCGACCCATAACCTAGCGTTTGGTGTCTTTGCAGGTGTTCTACTTGCATCACTCTTCTTTGCTAACAAGGTTGGACAGTTCCTCTACATCGGCAAAGAGCAGGGTGAGGGTGAAAATCACACTCGCTACATCGTTGTCGGTCAGGTCTTCTTCAGCTCTAGTGATAAATTCACTGCTGCTTTTGATTTCAAAGAGGATGTCGACAAGGTGACGATCGATCTAAGTCGAGCCCATTTCTGGGACCTAACCGCTGTAGGCGCATTAGATAAGGTCATTTTGAAATTCCGTCGCGAAGGTATTAGCGTCGATACTCTAGGGCTAAACGAAGCGAGCGCCACCATCGTAGACCGATTTGCCGTACATGATAAACCCGACCAAATCGATGAACTGATGGGCCACTAAGGAGAAGCTAATGACTCAGGTTGTTGCATGTATTAATGGCATTGGTGAACGTGTTGAAGCTATTTGCGATACCAGTGCATGGGCAAGCAGAGCTCTACAAGCGCCACTCAAACTACTTCATGTTCTCGACAAGCGCGAGTACCCAACGAGCGAAGAGAGTGCGCCATTAAGCGGCACAATCGGTTTGGGAGCACGCGAAACCCTGCTTGAGCAGCTCGCTTCACTTGATGAGCAACGTGGTAAGCTTGCACGTGAACAGGGTCGTTTAATGCTTGCAGCGGCCCTCGAACGTGCACAGCAAGATGACGCCTTTGAGCCTACCACCTTACAGCGTCATGGCGACCTACTCTCGACACTAGCAGAGGAGCAAAACTCCACTCGGTTACTGGTACTGGGCAAAGGGTCACATGGTGATCCGCTTGGTGTTCATATTGAGCCAGTCATTCGCGCGCTGCACCGCCCTATCTTAGTGACAGACCGTGCACTCATCGCTCCTAAGAAATTCCTTATGGCTTACGATGGCAGCAGCACTGCACGCAAAGCGTTAGATATGGTCGCTAAAAGCCCTCTACTCAAAGGTGCTGAGTGTGAACTATTGATGGTTGGCCCTGCCACTTTCGATTTTAAGAAAGAGTTAGAAGCAGCTGAGAGATCACTGATTAATGCAGGCTTCAGCGTAAACACAACCCTCACGGCAGGTGATGTAGAAGAGGTTATTCTAGAGCGCGAAGCGGAAGTAGGCGCTGAACTTCTGGTCATGGGAGCATATGGCCACTCACGTATCAGACAGATGCTTGTAGGGAGTACAACCTCAACGCTGTTGCGCAAATCCCCAACCCCAATCTTACTACTGAGATAATCAAAACTAACTTTTGATAAATCAATCCCATACTCCGGGGTCAGAGTAGTCTATATAGACTACTCTGACCCCGGAGTAGAAAGTGTGGTATCGTGCGTCACCATTTTATGAAAGCAGGCTCTATGTCATTTGCAAATCTAGGTCTAAACGACCAACTGCTCCAAGCTCTTAGCGATAAAGGCTACCAACAACCGACTCCAATTCAATCAGAAGCGATTCCAGCAGTGCTTAGCGGCAAAGATGTAATGGCCGCCGCACAAACAGGCACAGGTAAAACTGCAAGCTTTGTACTGCCTATCCTGCAGATGTTAGAGAAAGGAAATAGGGTAAAGGCCAACTCTGTACGTGCCTTAGTTTTAACACCTACTCGAGAGCTTGCCGCACAGGTACAGGACAACGCTGAGTATTATGGAAAACACACACAGCTTAAAACAGCCGTAGTGTTTGGTGGTGTTAAGATTAATCCTCAGATGCAGAAACTTCGCTCAGGCGCAGACCTACTTGTCGCAACACCAGGGCGTCTGCTAGATCTATACAGCCAGAACGCGGTTCGCTTTGATCAGCTTGAAGTCTTAGTTCTTGATGAAGCTGACCGAATGCTCGATATGGGCTTTATTCGTGATATCCGTAAGATCCTAGCCCTGCTACCAAAACAGCGTCAGAACCTACTCTTCTCTGCCACCTTCTCAGCAGAGATTAAATCGCTAGCTAAAGAGTTTGTGAACAACCCCGTAGAAGTTTCAGTATCACCAGAGAACTCAACAGCCCACACTGTGGAGCAGTGGATCATTCCTGTCGATAAGAGCTCTAAGGTCAAGGCACTGATCCATCTCATTAAGTTAAACAACTGGTTTCAGGTTCTCGTCTTCAGCCGCACTAAACATGGTGCGAACAAGGTTGTGCAACTTTTAGAGAAAGCTGAAATCACAGCTGCCGCTATTCATGGCAACAAAAGCCAAGGGGCAAGAACACGAGCCCTTCAGCAGTTCAAGGATGGTGATATTCAAGTGCTAGTCGCTACTGATATTGCGGCACGCGGCATCGACATCAAAGAGCTCCCTCACGTTATCAACTTAGATCTTCCGCAGGTTGCAGAGGATTATGTACACCGAATTGGCCGCACTGGCCGTGCGGGAGCCATTGGTGAAGCGGTATCTCTGGTTTCGATTGATGAATTTGATCAGTTGAGAGCTATTGAGACTGTCATTCAACAGTTACTCGAGCGTCGCACACTGAAAGGATTTGAACCTAACAATCCAATTCCAGAAACAACTCTGCGCGCACCGAAAAAACCTAAGAAGCCAAAGAAACCGAAAGAGCATCAGGTTCAAGCTAATCAGCAGAACAGCTCTGGCAGAAACGATAGCCGCGGCAACTCAAGAAACAACCGCTCAAATCAGAATCGCCCTAGAAATGAAAAAGGGGCTAACTCCGCAGAGCGCCCCTCAGGTCAACAGCGTTTCAAGCGTAAACCACGCCCAAAAACTGCTGCGTCTGAATAAAGCCGTTACCCGACCTTCTCGCCTTTCGCCTGAAGGTCGGCATGGTATGAAGAGCGAACTAATGGGCCTGACGCCACATGGCTAAAGCCCAGCTCTTTGGCAATCCGTTCAAACTCTTTAAACTCTTCAGGTGTCACAAAGCGATCGACTGGCAAATGATCACGGCTTGGCTGTAGATACTGACCTATCGTAATCATGTTTACATCATGTGCACGGAGATCGTGCATCACTTCAATAATCTCTTCGTTGGTTTCACCCACGCCCACCATCAGACCTGATTTGGTACGAACTTCTGGACGCACGGCTTTGTAGCGTTTCAACAACTCAAGTGACCAAGCATAGTCTGCACCTGGACGTACTTTTTTGTAGAGACGAGGCACTGTCTCCAAATTGTGGTTGAAGACATCCGGTGGATTATCCTTAAGAATATCGATAGCGATATCCATACGACCACGGAAATCAGGTACTAGAGTTTCAATCTGTATGGTATCGCTGCGCTCTCGAGTTTCACGAATACAGTCTGCAAAGTGCTGAGCGCCACCATCACGAAGGTCATCACGATCGACTGACGTGATAACCACATATTTAAGTCCCATGTCGGTAATCGCTTCAGCAAGCTCACGCGGCTCATCTGGGGACAACGCGTTTGGCCGACCGTGGGCAACATCACAGAATGGACAGCGACGGGTACAGATATCACCCATGATCATGAAGGTTGCCGTACCGTGGCTAAAACACTCGCCAAGATTTGGGCAGCTCGCCTCCTCACAGACACTTGCTAGCTTGTGGTGGCGTAACTTCTCTTTGATACGTTTAACTTCAGCATTATTACCCATACGGACGCGCAGCCATTCTGGCTTACGTGGCATATCCTCTTTTTCTGTTGGGATAACCTTGATAGGAATACGCGCTACCTTTTCAGCACCGCGTAACTTTACGCCCTGCTCGGCAACACCTTTCACTGTTTTTGTGCTCTCAGACATCTTCACTCCCATCCTTGAGTGCTTTGCCACTGCTTGTAGCCCACAGCCTCTGCAAGGTATTTCACCAAGGCTGGAGCTACCGATTCAACGGTAGCGGCTTTATCAAATTCGTTTAACTGGGTCATTTCAAGACCCGCATACCCACAGGGGTTAATTCGTAAAAAAGGGTTTAAATCCATATCTACATTGAGTGCTAAACCGTGGAAACTACAGCCACGTCTTACGCGCAAACCCAACGAGCAGATTTTTCGACCAGCAACATAGACGCCAGGTGCATCTGCTTTAGGGGCTGAATCGACTTGATGATCTGCAAGAACTGACACAACGCTCTGTTCCATAAGGGTTACTAAATCCCTCACACCGAGACTGTTGCGTTTCAGATCCAGCAAAAGATAGATCACTAGCTGCCCCGGTCCGTGATAGGTAACCTGGCCGCCCCTATCAACCTGAACAACCGGAATATCACCGGTATTGATGAGGTGTTCAGCCTTACCAGCCTGACCTTGGGTAAATACAGGTTCATGCTCTAGAACCCATATCTCATCACAGCTGTCAGCAGTACGATTGTTGGTAAACGCTTGCATCTTTTCAAACGCATGGGCATAGGGCTGCTGCCCTAGATACCGAACAATCAAAGGTAGTTCTGAAGGCACTAGATCACCATTTTAACGCGGCCCGATGCCTTCAGGTCGGTATGAAGCTGCGCTAACTGCTCTTCGCTTGTGGCTGTAATCAACACTCTGACAGAGGTAAAGCGTCCTTTACTACTCGGCTTTACCTCAACTTTCGACTCATCAAGTTCAGGGTCATAAATCTTTGCTGTCGCCACGACAAACTCTTTGTAATCAGGTGCGCTATCGCCAACGACCATGATTTTGTAGTTTGGACAGGGAAACTCAATTTTTGGTGGTTCTTGATTCATACGAGTGTAACTCCCTTAACCAAACATACTGTTGAAGAAGAGCACAATCGAGTGCCAAATCGATTTTAACAGTCCCGCTTCGGGAACAGCAGACAGTGCAACCAGTGGTTCACGACGTAACTCTTTGCCATCCAAAGATACTGACAAATAACCCAGCACCTGACCTGCTTCAATAGGCCCCTCTAAGACTGGTGGCAGATCTAAGTTTGCTGCCAATTTATCCTCAGAACCGCGAGGGATTGTCATCGACAGATCACTCGTCAAACCAATACCTACAGTGTCCACCTCACCCTTCCAAACCTGTGGACGGTTCAACTCCTGACCAGCTGCGTACATTGGGAAGTTACGGAAGAAACGAAAACCGTAAGCAAGCAGCGTTTGGCTCTCTTGAGCACGAGCATTATCTGAGGTGGTACCAAGCACAACAGCGATCAGACGCATCCCTTCTCGCTGAGCAGAGGAAACCAGACAGAAGCCAGCTTCATTGGTGTGACCTGTTTTAATACCATCAACCGTTGGGTCGCGCCAAAGTAGACGGTTACGATTTGGCTGTTTGATATCGTTATAGGTGAAGTACTTCTCACTATAGATTTTGTACTGTTCAGGAAAATCCTGAATCAGCGCACGCCCAATCAAGGCCAAATCACGTGGCGAAGAGTAGTGTCCTTCCGCAGGTAGACCCGTAGCATTCATGAAGTGAGTATTCTTAAGACCTAAACGCTCTGCATGCTGATTCATCAACTCTGCAAATGCCTCTTCGCTGCCGGCAACATACTCTGCCAATGCAACCGATGCATCATTACCTGACTGGATAATGACACCGCGCAGAAGGTCTTCAAGGCGAACTTGGGTACCCTCACGTACAAACATACGCGAACCCTCTGTTTTCCATGCTTTAACGCTAATTGGCACCATATCATCCATACCAATATTACCCGCAGCTACCTCATGCTCTACGATGTAACTGGTCATCATCTTGGTGAGACTGGCTGGTGCAAACTGGCCATCTGCTCCTGATTCAGCCACAACTTCACCTGAAGCGGCATCCATCAATACATATGCTGAAGCAGCCAGTTGAGGGGGTGCTGGAATCACGGCTGCCTTTACTGAAAAGGCAAGGATCGCAAGAAGGGATATGAGATATGGACGAATATTAGTAAGCATTACGACTCTTTTTTAAACTAAAAATTAATTAAGCGATTTTATCAGGATTGGCTTCGAATAGCCCAATGACTCGATACGTTCTATCAAAATTTCTGGTGAGATACCTGCTGATAGCGGACCGACAACTACTCGATGAAGTGTAAGGTCAGCTCGCTCTAGCTTTTGGATAGTCGTCTCAACTCCTTCAAGTTCAGCAAGCTTAGCTTGAACTGCCAGGGCTGAGTTCTCATTACTAAAGGCCCCGATTTGGAGATAGCTTCCGGTAGAGATAGCTGGAGCATCAACTAAGCTAGAAGACAGTTTAGCTGGCGTATTATCAACATTCGAGTGTTCAGCAAACCCAGTAGCATCAATACCTTCAACCCGCACACGACCTGTTCCACGCTGGAGGATATCAAGACGTGAAGCAGCCGCGTAACTTAGATCGATGAGTCGATCGTCATGAAATGGGCCTCGATCGTTGACTCGAACGATCACCGATTTGCCATTATCTAGGTTTGTCACTTTAGCAAAACTGGGTATCGGCAGTGACTTATGAGCAGCAGACATTTTGTAGATATCATAAATCTCACCGTTCGAGGTTTTGTGACCATGGAACTTTAAGCCATACCAACTAGCCGTGCCCTCTGCGCTGTAGCCGACGTGAGTATTCAGTACAGAATACTGTTTCCCCCAAACCTCATAGGTTGAGCGGTTACCACCGCGGCTGTAGGGGATATCAACTGGCGTAGCATCAGGGACAGCTGATACATCAGGTGGTGTCTCAGGGGCAAAATCTTGTCTAACAGTATATCGACCGCCAGCCGTCTCTTTATCCCAATCAGAAAGAGTCGAACAGCCCGTCATAGCAACAAGCGTAGTGACCAACAGTGCTTTATGTAGCATCGAAATCAAATCAGCTCCCCTTATTGATCTCAGTGCGAATCAGTTTACTCAGCTCGTAAACTGCATTGGCATAAAGGCGACTGTGATTGTATCGAGTAATCACATAGAAGTTATGCAAACCAAACAGATACTCATCACCCTGTTCACTTTTCATCAACATCAAAGTGGCCAGTTGCTCTTTATCAATCGGATCGTTGGTCACTACACCGCGCCCAGCCCAATCAGCAAGTGTAAATTCTGGCTTTAGATTCTGGTTTACCCACTCCTCTTTAGGCCAATCACCGATGAGGACAGAAGCGACAACCGGCTCACCTGCTTTCCAACCATGTTTAGCAAAGTAGTTGGCAACACTTCCAATAGCATCGGTAGGGTTTGACCAGATGTCTCGCTTGCCATCACCATCAAAATCGACAGCATATGATAGGTAACTTGATGGGATAAATTGACCATATCCCATAGCGCCAGCGTATGAACCTTTCAGCGTACCGGGAGCAACCTCCTCTTGACGTGTTAAGCGGAAATAGTCTGCTAACTGACCTCGGAAAAACTCAGCGCGTTTAGGGTAATCAAATCCAAGCGTTGCAAGAGCATCAAGAACACGATAGCTACCTGTGACGCGACCAAAGCGAGTCTCGACCCCCATAATAGCTAGAATAATTTCAGGAGGAACGCCAAAGGTCTCCTCTGCACGCTCAAGAGTAGCTCTATTCTCTTTCCAGAACTCAACAGCCTGATTAACGCGACGCTGTTCAATAAAAATCCCTCGATACCCGCCCCAGTCTAAGCGTTTTTCAGCAGGTCTACTGATCGCTTTCAGAATGCTCTCCTGACGGCGAGCTTGAGACAGGGTTTCTAAGATATAGGCCTCATCAAAGCCTTCGGCGGTCAACTCTTCAATCAGCAACTTAGCATCAGGATGGTTTTCATACCCAGCGAGAGCCACAGAGGAAGAAGCCACTAGCGTGGTACCTAATATGAGATGCTTCAATAGACTTAACACACTTACTCTCCTAATACTCATCGACGCAACATGGGTCGGTGAGTTTGAATTGACATCAATATGCCGAAACCAGCCATCAAGGTCACTATAGATGTTCCACCATAACTTACCATGGGTAGAGGAACACCGACCACCGGCAGGATGCCGCTAACCATGCCTATATTTACAAATACATAGACAAAGAAGGTTAAAGTGACACTAGCTGCTAGCATACGTGAGAAACTGTCAGGGGCCTTAACTGCGATCACAAGACCTCGCCCAATGATCAATAGGTAGAGTGCCAACAGCACAATAATCCCTGTCATGCCTAACTCTTCACCAATAACTGCAACGATAAAGTCAGTATGTGATTCAGGTAGGAAATCGAGTTGCGACTGGGTACCTGCCATAAATCCCTTACCGGAGAGGCCGCCTGACCCTATCGCAGTTTTCGATTGAATGATGTTCCATCCGGACCCTAAAGGATCACTCTCTGGATCTAAGAAGGTGAGTACACGCTGCTTTTGATAATCCTTCATAATCATCCAAAGCCCTGGAAGTGAAGCTGCAGCAACACCACAGGCTAAAAAGATCCAGCGCCAGTAGATACCTGAAAAGAGCAACACAAACACACCAGATGCCCCTATAAGAAGAGAAGTACCTAAATCCGGCTGCTTCATAATTAAAGCGAAGGGAACCGCGATCAAAATCAAACTGATGGCGATCTGCTTTAGCGAGGGGGGGAGTGCATAGCGTGCTAGATATCCAGCAATCATTATCGGTAGAACCAGCTTGAGTATTTCCGAGGGTTGAAACCTAAACCCGGGCAGCGGCAGCCAACGTTGAGCACCCTTAGCTCCGACACCAACGACAAGTACTGCAATAAGCAGCAATACGCCAAGGAGATAGAGCCAAGGACCTATACGCATAATTGTTCGTGGGGGAAATTGCGCGATGAAGGCCATAACAACAAAACCTGTTGCCATACGAGCCATCTGCCTCTCAACATAGCCAATATCTTGTCCGGAGGCGCTGTAGAGAATCACCAAGCCCGCAGAACAGAGCGCCAGCAACATAAGCAGTAGCGACAGATCTAAATGGGTGTAGCTCCACCAGGAGTTCTCTCGTCGAATCCCTTGATGAGAACTGACAGTGCGTGAGAAGTCATTGAATCTACTCATCAATCATCTCCAAGCTCACTCTCGTAATCACCCAACAACCAAGCATCCATCACCTCACGCGCAACAGGCGCTGCAGCTCTAGAGCCACCCTCCCCATTCTCAACAATGACAGCAACAGCAATTTTAGGGTCGTCGTAAGGAGCAAATGCAACAAACAACGCATGGTCACGTTGACGCTCAAGTAGCGCATCAGAGTCATACTCTGCATCTTGAGCGATACCAACAACCTGAGCAGTACCCGTTTTACCTGCCATCTTATACTGTGCACCAGCGCCGGCTTTTCGGGCAGTACCGTAAGAGGAGTTCACCACATCAACCATGCCCTGAATCACTTTTTCAAAATATTCAGGATGGTTCAACTCAACATTGGGCGGCGTTGCTTTTTGCTGCAGCTCTTCCATTAGAGTTTGCTGTTCAGGAGTTACGCCATTCTCTGCGATGAAACTGCGAATCATTTGTGGTCTAACCCACTTACCTCGGTTAGCTAGCACCGCAGTTGCCGTAGCTAACTGCAGAGGGGTCGCAACCATAAAACCCTGTCCGATACTTAGGTTAAGTGAATCACCTGGGTACCATGGCTGTTTTTCACGCGCCTGCTTCCAATCTCTTGATGGCAGTATCGCTTTCGAGGCCTCAGGTAGATCAAGTGAGGTCACCTCACCAAATCCAAAACGGCCTAGGTAGTCCGAATAGACGTCGATACTGGTTTTGCTGGCGGTATCGTAAAACCAAACGTCACATGACTCAGCTAGTGCGTGGTTTAGATCAACACGTCCGTGACCACCTTTTTTCCAATCTCGGTATTTACGCCCACCATCTGTCAGTTGGTAGAAACCAGGGTCCCAAACTTTATGATCGACAGATACACTCTCACTATCAATAGATGCTAACGCAGTAAAAGGTTTGAGAGTCGAACCAGGGGGATACATACCACGAATTGCTCGGTTGTATAGGGGCAGGTCCGGGTTGTCTTGCAGTGACTTGTAGTCTTTAAACGAGATGCCCGTTACAAACTCATTAGGATCATAAGAGGGGTTACTTACCAGCGCCAAAATCTCGCCCGTTTTCGGTTCGATGGCAACGACAGCCGCGCGCTTATTCTTAATCAGCGTGCCCGTAAACTGCTGCAGTTTAAGATCTAGGCTGAGTTGAATATCAACGCCTGGGACGGGATCTTGCTGTTCCAATACACGCATAACGCGCCCACGCACGTTAGTTTCAACCTTCTGCAGACCCACCTGGCCATGCAATAGCGGCTCATAATAACGCTCAACACCTAACTTACCGATGTAGTTTGTCGCCGCATAGTTTTCAGGATCAACGGAACGAAGCTCACGCTCATTTATTCGCCCAACATACCCCAAAGCATGCACAAGTGAATCAGCTTTTGGATAGTGTCGTACTAGATCAGCCTCAATCTGAGCACCCGGCAAACGGTATAAGTTAACCGACAACTGAGCAATCTGCTCTTCGGTTAGGCGCGCTTTTAAGGCAACGGTAGTATGTGGACGACGACGCTGATTGAGCCGTTTTTTAAAACTCTCAATCTCATCATTAGAGAGTTCAACAATCGTACCAATCTCAGCAAGCAGAAGGTCTAGATCTTCAACCTCCTCCTTGAGGAGCGTCAAACTGAAGTTCGGCCGGTTATCGGCAAGAATTTCACCGTTACGATCGTAAATAAGACCACGACGTGGCGCGACAGGTTGAAGCTGAATACGGTTATTCTCTGACATCAGCTTGAAGCGATCGTGCTCTACAACCTGCAGATAGTAGATACGTGAAATCAGAACGCCCATCAACACCAATACAAATAGAAAGGCGATGATAGCTCGACTCAGGAAAAATCGATTCTCCTGTTTATAGTCGTTGAAGCGATTCTGTTTCATTAAATTTGATCTAGCCTCAGCTTACTTGTGATAAGGGTGACCTTGGAGTAGCGTCCAAGCACGGTAGATCTGTTCTGCTAGAATAATTCTTACCAACGGGTGTGGCAAAGTGAGTGCTGAAAGAGACCAGCGCTGATCAGCGGCAGCAATACAGCGAGGATCTAGACCATCAGGCCCACCGACCAGCAGCGTAATGTTTGAACCACCCATTCGCCAATCTTCCGCTTGCTCTGCCAGCTTTTCAGTTGACCAGTTTTTGCCATCAACGCAGAGCGCAATAATACGATCGCCCTTTGGAATCGCCGCCAGCATTGCGTCGCCTTCAGAACGCATCGCCCTGCTGATATCCGCACCCTTGCCGCGATGACCAGGCTGGAGCTCAACAAGCTCCAACTGGAAATCACTAGGCAGGCGCTTGCAGTACTCTTGGAAGCCATCAGTTACCCACTTAGGCATTTTGGTTCCAACGGCAAGCAGCCTAATACGCATAATTAAGCGTCCAACTCCGGTGACCAGAGGCGTTCGATATCATAGAAGCTGCGGGCATCCGGCATCATCACATGAACAATGACGCTACCAAGGTCAACAAGTACCCAGTCACCAACCTGCTCACCCTCTACACCCATAGGCTGAAGGCCACTCGCTTTTGCTTTTTCAACAACTTCTTGAGCTGCTGATGAGACCTGGCGCTTAGAGGTACCGCTGGCCACAATCATGTAATCAGTGACTGATGAACGGCCACGAACATCCAGTACAACTATCTCTTTCGCTTTCATATTGTCGAGTGCATCTTGCACCAACGCGATCAATTGATCATCTTGCATCAAAGGTTTTCTATCCTTCTTTGAAACCGTAAAGTTTCTCTAGTTTAATAAATTCCCACACTGATTCAGGCAAAAGAAATCTTGGGTTTTGCCCTTTTACAATGAGGGATCTAATTTGAGTTGCAGAAACACCCAAAGGGGTTAACTGGTGAAACACCACACTTCCTGAGGGGGTTAATTTAAGCTCATCTTTGAACTCAGTAACTCGAGGTCCAACCTCTTCTTTGAGTTCTGAATTCATCTCTGGGGAGTAACCTGGTCTAGCCACCACTAAGAGGTGAGCCAAACCAAAAAGCTCCTGCCAACGATGCCAGCTTGTGAGATGCATAAATGCATCCATCCCCATAACCAAAACGACGGGGCGCGACGGCCCAACCTTTTGGCGAATTTTTTCAAGTGTTACTACTGTGTATGAGGCACTCTCAGAGTTCACCTCAATATCGTCAGCAACTAAACAGTCATCATACTCTGTTGCCAACGAAACCATCGCCAAGCGCTGCTGGGCGCTCGCCTGAGTTCCAACTCGATGCACAGGGTCACCCGAAGGGACCAACCTAACTTCAGGAACCTGTAACCAATCCCCCAACTCAATCGCGGTTCTTAGATGCCCTATATGAATAGGATCAAAGGTACCGCCAAAGATAACAACGGGGGCTTTAGTCATTAACGACGAACCTGACCTTCACCAAACACGATATATTTCTGTGAAGTAAGCCCCTCAAGACCTACCGGGCCACGTGCATGAATCTTATCTGTGGAGATACCGATCTCAGCACCCAGACCATACTCAAAACCGTCTGCAAAGCGCGTTGATGCATTGATCATCACTGAGCTTGAATCAACTTCACGTAGGAACTGGCGCGATAGCGTGTAGTTTTCAGTCACGATGGCATCCGTGTGGTGCGAGCCATAGTGGTTGATGTGTTCGATAGCTTCATCGATTCCAGAGACAACCTTAATCGACAGAATTGGCGCAAGATACTCAGTTGCCCAATCCTCTTCGGTCGCTGCTTTAGCGGATGGTATAAGCACACAGGTTTTTTCACAGCCACGCAGCTCAACACCTGCTTGGTTGTATGCAACCAACAGCTCTTTGAGCACTTCCTGCGCGACAGTTTCATGAACCAACAGAGTCTCCATCGTGTTACAGGTTCCGTAGCGGTGGGTTTTCGCATTAATAGCGATGTTTACAGCTTTACCTAAATCGGCTTCCGCATCGATGTATACATGACAGATGCCATCTAGGTGCTTAATAACAGGAACACGTGCATCGTTAGCGATTCGCTCAATCAGACCTTTACCACCGCGCGGCACGATAACGTCTACAAACTCCGGCATCGTAATAAGCTGGCCAACCGCTTCACGATCAGTCGTTTCAACTACCTGAACAACTTCAGCAGGGAGACCTGCAGCTTCAAGTCCAACCGCAATTGTTTTAGCGATGGCTTGATTAGAGTGAATTGCTTCAGAACCACCACGCAAAATAGTGGCATTACCCGATTTTAAACAGAGGCTTGCCGCTTCCATGGTCACATTCGGACGTGATTCATAAATAATCCCGATAACACCAAGAGGAACACGCATTTTACCTAGCTGAATACCAGATGGCATAAATCGCATATCAGAGATGTCGCCGACTGGATCAGGAAGCGCTGCAACCTGACGCAGACCTTCAATCATTCCATCGATACGAGCGGGAGTCAGTGCCAAACGATCCAACATAGCATCATCTAAACCACGCTCCTTACCTGCAGCAAGATCTATCTGATTGGCCGCTTCGACAGCAGCACGCGAGGCATCCAAAGCGTCAGCCATTGCAAGCAGCGCACGGTTTTTAACCTCGGTTGAAGCGCGAGCGATAACGCGTGATGCTTGGCGGGCATTAGCACCCATTTTTTGCATGTATTCAGCTACATTCATGTCGCAATAACTCTAATTAAATCTAAGCCGCTCATTATAGCCTGAAGAGTCACTTTATCTCACGTTCTGAAGGTGATTTTTAGCGCCTTTTTAAAATTAAAAATCTTATTATTTAGATCTATGCAAAGTCATGGCTTTGGAGGATATTACGCTTTTATTCAAATAAGTTTGGAACAGCCAAATGCAGAGATACGCAATCGCAATTCTGACCCTAAGTTCAGCGTTCATAAGCCACCAAACTATTGCTGCAGGCAGACCCGCTCCTGCAGTCACAACCTACGAAGTAAAGGCCCAACAGCTTGATACACACTTCTATACCAGTGGCATTCTAAAATCAGAAAAAGCCACACAAATAAGAACTGATGTAGCAGGCAAAGTGACGGAAATTCTCTTCTCTGCCGGGCAAAAGGTATCAAAAGGCGACACTCTTGCTCGTCTCGATAAACGTGAAGCCTCTGCACTACTCGCCAAACTAGAAGCGCAACTTGCTCTGGCAAAACAGCAACTTCAACGCCAAGAACAGCTAATAAAAAACCGCGCTGCGTCGATGGAGCAGCGTGACATTCGCCTAGCTGAGGTCGCTGGATTAGAGGCCTCTATCGCCATTGCTAAAATCGATATAGAGAAACTAGAGATTAAATCACCATTCACAGGCCACATCGGCTCAAGCGCAGTTGTGGTTGGCGAGTGGTTAAATTCCAACTCAACTATCGCAACGTTGGATGCAACAGATACGCTGACCCTGAGCTTTGCGGTTCCAGAAAAGCACCTCGCCGCGATTCACTCTGGATCTGAGGTCTCACTATCGAGCGTTGCCTGGCCGGACAAACTATTCACCGGAAACATTAACTACATCGGTACACGTATTAATCAAGATCGAGGCACCATCGATATTGAGGCTGCAATCGACAATCGCGAGCAACTGCTTCGCCCAGGCATGAGCGTAAAGGTGTCACTCGCAATTACGAAAAATGAAAACGCACTACTTGTGCCCGCTCGTAGCATCACCTACCAGGGCGACAAAGCGACCGTCATGCGAATAGACGCCGAGGGAAAAGCGAAACCAGCAGTTGTCTCGATTGGTACAGAGCTTGAGGAGTGGATTGAAGTCACAAAAGGACTGAACGCTGGCGATAAAATTATCGATCGCGGGCGCCTTAAAGCAAAGCCGAACCAACCGGTTAAGGAGCTTGGCGGCAAAGGGTCTAAATCATGATCCTAAGTGAAGTGTCAGTTCGCCGCCCCGTTTTTGCGGCGGTTATCAGTCTATTACTTGTGGTGTTTGGTATTTTAGCCTGGCTAAACCTGCCGCTTCGTGAATACCCAGACGTATCAAGACCACAAATCAACGTATCCACTTCATATACGGGTGCAGCGCCTGAGGTGGTTGAGTTGAGGGTTACATCACCTATCGAAGATCGTTTAAGCGGTATTGAAGGGGTTCGATTCATTGAATCTACAAGTGCTCGCAACCTCTCACGCATCACAATCACTTTCGATACAAGCCGCAGTCTAGATGATGCTGCAAATGATGTCCGAGAAGCGGTGGCACGTGCCGCACGTAATTTGCCTGATGATGCAGCCACACCACTTGTTTCTAAAAGCGGCCTACGCGGAGATATGATTCTCTATATCATCGCAAGCTCAAGCAAAATGAACGGTGTAGAGCTTACCGACTATGCAGAGCGCACACTTAAAGAACGCATGGAACGGGTCGATGGAGTGAGTGCAGTATCGATCTTAGGTGCACGCGATTATGTCCTGCGTGTCGAGTTAGATCCCGATCGTTTAAATGCATTAAACCTTACCCCCACCGAGGTTGTTAACGCCCTTAAACGGGAGAACCTTGAGTTGCGTGGTGGTGAATTAAGTGGTCCACAACGCACACTGCAGATACAGATTCCACGCAGTTACAACCAGATTGCTGACTTTAACTCTCTGGTAATCCGCCAAGCGCCAGGTCCGTTAGTCCGCCTATCCGATGTAGCCAATATCTTTACTGGCCCACAGGACACCGATGAGATGTTCCGCGCAGATGGTGAAGAGGTTATCGCGATCGGTATTGAGCCAATATCAACTGCAAACCCATTAACTGTCATTGACGCTGTAAAGCGTGAGGTAGAGCAGTTCCGTCCGTTTCTTCCGGAGGGGACTGACCTAAGAACTTCCTACGACATCTCTGTGTTCATCAAGAGTGCCATCTCTGAGGTCTACTCAACACTCGCGATTGCCGCAGTGCTTGTAGTACTTGTGATCTGGGCATTCCTAGGGGACTTTAAAGCGACTCTAATTCCTGCAGTGACTGTTCCTATCTCTCTCATTGCAGCATGTACCGCTGTATTGGCCTTTGGCTTTTCGATAAACCTACTCACCCTTTTAGCGATGGTGCTTGCAGTCGGCCTAGTGGTCGATGACACCATTGTGGTGGTTGAGAATATTCACCGTCATCTCAACAAAGGAAAGCCCGCTCTATTGGCTGCTTGGGATGGTATTCGTGAGGTTGGATTTGCTGTCATCGCTACCACCCTAGTTCTTGTAGCGACTTTCGTTCCGATCGTTTTCCTACCAGGAACTATTGGGCAGTTTTTCAGGGAGTACGCGCTTACATTAACAGCAGCCGTAATATTCTCTAGCGTTGTGGCGCTGACACTTGGCCCTGTACTCAGTGCCAAACTGCTCCACAGACACGACAAAAATCACCCTGAAGCTGGGTTGGCACGCCTACTCCATCCAGTCGAAAACTTCTATGGGCGCTTCCTTAAAAGAGCACTCAATCATCGCTGGCTGGCTGTTGTCATCATCGCGGGTGCTTTTGGTGGCATCTACTACTCAATGCAGTTCCTGCCACGCACATTGATGCCGACAGAAGATAGGGGATCTATTTTCGTATTGGTTAAGGGGCAAGAGGGTGCCAGTGCAAAAAGCATGCAAAGCGCCATGCTTCAGGTTGAGAAGCGCATTCAGCCTTGGCTAGAGGCAAACGGAGTTGAAAGCACCCTGCTGCGCACACCTGGCTTTGGCACTAATGGCGACAACTCAGGCTTTATGATCTTGACCCTAAAACCCTGGGATCAACGCTCTGTTCATGCGTCAGAACTGGTTGGCGATCTTCGTAAGCAGTTTGGCGGAATTCCAGATGTAAACGTTGTACCTATTCTTCGCTCTGCTCTTCGTGTGGGTTCGAGAACTCCCGTGCAGTTTGTAGTGGGTGGCGGCAGTTATGAGCAGATGGAGCAGTGGACTGAAGCGATTATTGCAAAAGCTGAGGAGAATCCCGGATTAACTGATTTGGATATCGATTTCAGACGCAACCAGCCACAGATTCGAGCCGAATTTGATCGTGAGCGTGCTGCAGCATTGGGCGTTTCGGCACAATCACTAGGCGCCACACTTGAGCTGATGCTGGGTGGTTCAACTGTTACCCAATTTATGGAGCGTGGCCGCCAATATGATGTATGGGTGCAAGGGCAATCTGACCAGCTATCCCGTATTGAACAACTTTCTCGTTTGACTGTTCGTTCAAGCACAACCGGCGAACTCATCCCTCTCGACAACATCGTATCGTTTAAAACTGTGGGCGAAGCACCACGTCTTCCCCACTACAACCGGACCCGTGCCATCACAATCGAAGCGGGGCTCGCTAAAGGCTATACCCTTGGTGAAGCGATCGATTATCTAGATAAAATCGCGGCCGAGGTGCTTCCACCTGAAGCGGTTATCGACTACCAAGGTGAATCACTGGACTATAAAACTGACAGCAGCTCAATTGAGATGGTATTCCTTTTTGCCCTCCTAGTTGTTTTCCTTGTCTTAGCTGCACAGTTTGAGAGCTTCGTTAACCCGTTTATCGTGATGCTAACAGTCCCACTTGGAATCTTAGGTGGACTCTTAGGGCTTCTCTACATGGGTGAGGCGCTAACTATATATGCACAACTCGCTTTGATCATGCTGATAGGCCTGGGGGCTAAAAACGGCATTTTAATTGTCGAGTTTGCTAACCAGTTGCGAGACCGAGGCGAAAGCTTCGATGACGCAGTCATTGACGCATCTGTTCGCCGCTTACGCCCAATATTGATGACTGCACTGACAACCATACTGGGCGCACTTCCGCTGATAATGGCATCAGGAGCCGGTGCTGAAAGTCGTCAGGCGATTGGTATCGTAGTTTTCTCTGGTGTAACGCTGGTCACTTTTTTAACTCTCATTGTGACGCCTCTCACCTACAACCTACTCGCTCGCAACGCTGGGTCACCAGAAAGGGTATCGAGAGAGCTTGAGGCACAAATGGAGCAAGCAAAAGAAACTGATTAAAAAACAGCTGAAAGATCGCCCGATCAGACCTGCGCTGGTATGATTGGGCGATAATTTTTAATCGACTGGATACTCAATCGATGTTTGAGCGGTTCTCTAAACATCCTTCCCCACTTAGATGGTACCAACGCCCTGCACTTGCTGCGGTAGCTGCGCTCGGCCTATTGCTAACTATTACCCTAGCTGGTTCCTATCTGTTAGCTAAGCGCGCAGCTTTAATTGATGCTCAAAAGCAGGCAGCTATTTGGACCAACAGCGCTTCGGTGCTAGTGACACCTCTAATTCTTTCTAAAGATCTTGTCAGTTTGAACTTCGTCACCAATCAGATCGCAGACGACCCCTTTGTTGCAGGTATTCAGATAACCGACCAACACAAGATGCGCATAGCTGCAGCGGGAAAAACTGAGGGTGTCCATGCTGCCTATAAAATTGCACCTAATGGCGAAGAGATCGCACAGCTTGAGGTATGGATAGATCCAAAACCTGTCCAACAACAACTTAACTACCAAACTGTTTTAATGGTTGCAGGCACCCTAGTTGCCCTGCTCTTCTCAATACTCATCTACAGACGCCAAACACAACTTCTACCCGATGAAGATCAGTATGACGAAGAGTACGAACAAGACGACGAACATACTCGAGACGAGCTCGATCTAGATAGCGAGAATGACGAGTCATTTGATGAAAACGAGTTACCAAGCGGAGAGCTAGATGACGACGCTATTGATGACGAATCAGATGATGACATTGATGAGAACGAACACTTAGGCGATCCAAGTGAGGATGAGTCCGAAGAGTATGAAGAAGAGATCGATGATCGAGACAATGTAGCTGAAGAGCCACACATCGATCTTGGCTCAGCGTATGATGAATACCCTGCAAAATCTTTTGAAGATGAGCACTATTCAGATGATGAAGCGGAGCCAATAGCACCAGATCTAGATGCTATTGATGATACCCCTCCTTGGGAAGATCTAGCGCAACCAGAAGAGACTCAACGGTCAGAGATAGAGTCTGTGCTAGAGAATGGCGAACAGGCAATCGATGAAGATGTGGATGAAGAGCAGATCCCCACAATCAAAATGGCAGTTAACACCCAGGCTGATGATGAAGTCGACATTGTCGATCTTCTGAAGCCTGAGCGTCGCGAGCCAACCATACCTCGATTTACTCCAAGCAAGCCGACTGATCTCAATGAGCGACGTGAGCCACGCTTTGAGACAGTTGATATCGACGCAATTCACCGCCGTGCAAGAAAGCTACCGATCATCACCGAAGAGCAGCTCGATCTTTACACGATCGAACAGGAGCTAGATTTAGTTCTACCAGCTCATGAAGCGGGTTACCTTGTATTGATTGATGCGACCAGTCCAAATTCCGGTATCGTCTCCTTTGAGCTTGCACAACAGATCAGAAGGACCTATCGAACGCTCGCCAACTCAGTGGCCAATATCTATGGTGGTGAGGTTGAATCCCTAGGTGAAGATATTCAGATTCTCTTTACTGAGGCACGTGAAGATGATGAACATGGAGTCAATGCAATCTGTGCTGCCATGCTCTTTGCCTCATTGGTACGCTCATACAACCGCAGCAGAGCAGCGCAACAAGTCCCAATTCTAGAGGTACACACCGCAATAGTGCGTGGCCAAGTAAATCGCTTAGATCGCACTTCTGATGAAGCTCGCTTCCTAACTCGCTCAACCAAGAGCGATCGTCTAATCAGCCATACAGCTCTGACAGAGGTACCAGACCTGAAAGCCTCAGTACTAGAAGAGGGCGAGATTAAGCGTGAAGATGAGGATAAGGTACTCATTATGGGCCTAGGTAAGAGCTATCAAGAACTACTCGATAAACAGGCTCGATACCTACTAGCTAAACTTGCTCAACAGGCGCAACAGCAGTAGTTCTCAGATAAAACAGCTCTAGAGACAGCGAACAAATAACGTCAAAAAAAAAAGGAGCCTAGGCTCCTTTTTACGTTTTCGGATTATCTGTTTCAGTTAAGTATCATTACTCCACTGTTAACGAACTAACTCGCTGATATCCTCTTGGCAGTTTGTTACCACGGCGACCACGCTCGCCTTTGTAGTGCTCTAGATCTGCCAACGACATCTTCAAGTACTGTTTGCCTGCATGAACAAGCAGAGATTGCCCTTCAGTTAGGACAGCAACAGCAACCATCAACTCTTCACGAGACTGTGCGCGAGCAGATGGAATATTGATAATCTTGTTCCCCTTACCTCTTGCCAATTCAGGCAGCTCAGAGACAGGGAATACAAGCAGTCGACCTTCGGTTGTTACTGCAGCGATGAGGCCATTCGCAGCATCACTAATTGGCGTTGGGGCTACGACATTGGCACCCTTAGGAAGACTGAGTACTGCCTTACCATTCTTAGTTTTACTGGTCAGATCACCAAATTTAGCAACAAAACCATAACCGGCATCAGAAGCTAGCAACACTTGATCTGCATCCTTACCACCAGTAAGCGCCTCGATAGAAGCGCCTTTCTGCAACGATATACTGCCTGTGACAGGTTCACCCTGACCACGAGCTGACGGCAGATTATGCGTCTCTAAGGTGTAACCTCGACCTTCGCTATCTAACAGGATAGTCGGTTGATTCATTCTGCCAGCAAAGGCTAGTTTGAACCCGTCACCCGCTTTATAACTCAGACCCGCAGGATCGATATCGTGACCTTTCGCGGCACGAATCCAACCCTGTTTAGAGAGAACAACAGTGACTGGATCAGAGGTAAGTAGCTCTTTCTCACTGAATGCCTGCGACTCCTGACGCTCAACAATTGGTGAGCGGCGATCATCACCAAACTCAGCAGCAGCCTCTTCAATCTCCTCTTTAATGAGATTTCGCATCAGCTCGTCAGAACCCAGAATTGCTTCAAGTTTCTGGCGCTCTTCGTCGAGCTCAGACTGCTCACTACGAATCTGAAACTCTTCAAGCTTCGCTAAATGACGAAGTTTAAGATCTAGGATTGCATCAGCCTGAACAGGCGAGAGGCCAAACCGACTCATCAGCTCCTGCTTAGGCTCATCCTCGTTACGAATGATCGCAATCACCTCATCGATATTGAGGTAGGCGATAATCAAACCTTCGAGAATGTGTAAACGATCAAGAACCTTTTGCAAACGGTGTTCAAGACGACGACGCACGACCTGTGTTCGCCAGGTGAGCCACTCGGTCAGAATCTGACGTAGATCTTTAACCTGAGGACGACCATCGATACCGATCATATTAAAGTTAACGCGGTAACTTCTCTCCAAATCAGTCGTGGCAAAAAGGTGTGCCATGAGCTGTTCAACATCAATACGATTAGAACGAGGCACGATAACCAGGCGAGTTGGATTTTCGTGATCAGACTCATCACGAAGATCACTCACCATAGGTAACTTCTTCTGCTGCATCTGAGCTGCAATTTGCTCAAGTACTTTTGCACCAGAGACCTGGTAAGGCAGTGCCGTTATAACAACTTCACCATCTTCCATTTCATAGATTGCACGGGCTTTGACAGAACCACGACCCGTTTCATATATCTTCTTAAGGTCTTCTGTTGCTGTAATAATCTCTGCTGCTGTTGGGAAATCTGGGCCTTTAACCTTTTGGAAGAGTCGAGCCACGCTCGCATCCGGATTATCCAATAGGTAGATACACGCCTTAGCGACCTCTTTAAGGTTATGCGGCAGAATGTCAGTCGCCATACCAACAGCAATACCGGTCGAGCCGTTAAGAAGCACGTTTGGAAGGCGCGCTGGTAGCACTTCAGGCTCATCCATGGTGCCATCAAAGTTAGGCACCCAATTAACAGTCCCTTGCCCAAGCTCCTTAAGCAGAACCTCAGCATATTTCGAGAGCCTTGATTCGGTATAACGCATAGCAGCGAATGACTTAGGATCATCAGGCGAACCCCAGTTACCCTGCCCATCTACAAGCGGATAGCGATAGCTAAACGGCTGGGCCATCAACACCATCGCTTCATAACAAGCCGAATCACCGTGTGGATGGAACTTACCTAGTACGTCACCGACAGTACGAGCAGATTTTTTATACTTGGCGGATGCCTTTAAACCAAGCTCAGACATCGCATAGACAATACGACGTTGAACGGGCTTCATACCATCACCCAGGTGAGGCAGTGCACGATCAAGGATGACGTACATTGAGTAGTCTAGATACGCTTTCTCAGTAAATGTCTTGAGCGGTAGCGTCTCTATGTTATCGTCGATTAGATTTTCCATCTAAAAGCTTTCCTAATACCGATAGATCAGAGAAGTATGCCAGCTTAAAAAGTGTGATGCATCTTAGAATAGCTCCATAGCTCTGCATATTGCGTAAAAAATGAGAAATTAAATAGAGTCAGTATTTGAGAACCACCGTGAAGCTACGAAAGAAAATATTCAGCCTACTATTTCTGTTCCAAATTTTAATTCACTCTTCGACATCACTAGCCCGTGAACAACAGTCGATCATCCCCAATTTTGAGAGTTCAACTACGTTGGCAGGGAAGATATGGGACCTAAACAATCGCCACTTCATAACCGAGGAGGTATTAGTTTCTGTAATAGCTAAAAGTGATTGGGTCCTCTTAGGAGAGAATCACGAGAATGAAGAGCACCACGCTATCGAGCAGAATCTAATAGAGGCGATTTCAGATGCAAAAAAGCTAGGCAATGTAGCCTTAGAGATGGCAAATCAGAAGCAACAAGATGTACTCGATAATCACCTTAACAATCAGGAGGTTACTAAAGAGGCGCTGAATTGGAGTAGCGGCTGGCCATGGGATTGGTATGGAGAACTGGTTAAAACTGCACTAGCAGAGGCACAACGCGTTATAGCTACAGATCTCACAAGAGATCAGCAGATGCAAGCCTACATGGATAGTGAGATAGAGTTACCAACCGGCCCTTACCGTGAATTTATGGATGCTATTCTGTACGAGAGCCACTGTGGCAAGTTACCCAAATCACAGCTATCGAATATGCTCCGTGTCCAGATAGCACGCGATAAAGCGATGCATAGTGCCTTGATAAACAACCGCACCAACAAGCTAGATGTATTCATAGCTGGGACTATGCATACGCGCTACGACACAGGGATACCCCTACTAGGCGAGTTAAATAGTAAAACAATTCTGATGGTGAGCGCTGGACCAGAGATGGATCCAGGGAAATATATACCTGAGAGCTATCAAGATAATCCGATTGCAGACTACATCATCTTTACACCTGAGACCGAGCCTGTTGATCATTGTGGGAAGATTTGAGAGTAAATAAATCGAGCGTAATTAGAATGCAGATGACAGGCTGAATGCCTGTTATCGCCACGGATGGCGTGTATGCTGGAAATACAGAAGCAATATTTGAGCCACTGGTGTATGAACCTAGCAACGGTGCGATCGTGACTGGATTTATCCTGTCAACCGCTGGAGCCATTTGCAGAGATTGCCTACTTCGCACGGACGTAGGAGCGCATTCAGCGTAGCTGAAGCCGCGATCACCGCGCAGCGGTGTTTGTGTTTTGGACAGGTGCCGAGTTTATCTTACGGAGTGGGCAATGACCTACAATGATCAGAACCGTTGGTTCTGACCCTACGGGCGTTGGCATAGCCAACGTCCAAACCTGCTCTTGCAGAGCATCGGTTTGTCACATGGACCCGTTGTAGTGCAGAGTGGGGCATTGCCCATGATAAACAAAAAACCCCAGGACCTTTCGGTACTGGGGTTCTTTGTTTATTAGGTGCCTGGCAATGACCTACTCTCACATGGGGAAACCCCACACTACCATCGGCGATGACACGTTTCACGACTGAGTTCGGGATGGGATCAGGTGGTTCCATGTCTCTATTGTCACCAGGCAAAACTGGTTGGTTACCGCTTTCACGTTAACCTTGAAACTGTAATCAATTGTCTGTATCGATCATACAAGCTACAACCGGATCGATCTGATCTTGCGATCTTACGTTACCATTCAGCTGTTCATCTGATGTTATGCACTCAGACAGCTTTGGCGTTATATGGTCAAGCCTCACGAGCAATTAGTACTGGTTAGCTCAACGCCTCACAACGCTTACACACCCAGCCTATCAACGTCCTAGTCTTGAACGGCTCTTTAGGGGGCTCAAGGCCCCAGTGAGATCTCATCTTGAAGGAGGCTTCCCGCTTAGATGCTTTCAGCGGTTATCCCGTCCGAACGTAGCTACCCGGCAATGCTTCTGGCGAAACAACCGGAACACCAGAGGTTCGTTCACTCCGGTCCTCTCGTACTAGGAGCAACTCTTCTCAAATCTCAAACGCCCACGGCAGATAGGGACCGAACTGTCTCACGACGTTCTAAACCCAGCTCGCGTACCACTTTAAATGGCGAACAGCCATACCCTTGGGACCGGCTTCAGCCCCAGGATGTGATGAGCCGACATCGAGGTGCCAAACACCGCCGTCGATGTGAACTCTTGGGCGGTATCAGCCTGTTATCCCCGGAGTACCTTTTATCCGTTGAGCGATGGCCCTTCCATACAGAACCACCGGATCACTAGAACCTACTTTCGTACCTGCTCCACGTGTCTGTGTCGCAGTCAAGCACCCTTATACTCTTGCGCTCATTGCATGATTTCCGACCATGCTGAGGGTACCTTCGTGCTCCTCCGTTACTCTTTGGGAGGAGACCGCCCCAGTCAAACTACCCACCACACACTGTCCTCGATCCGGATTACGGACCAGAGTTAGAACCTCAACATTACCAGGCTGGTATTTCAAGATTGGCTCCACTCGAACTGGCGTCCAAGTTTCAAAGCCTCCCAGCTATCCTACACAAGTAAGGTCAAAGTCCAGTGTGAAGCTATAGTAAAGGTTCACGGGGTCTTTCCGTCTAGCCGCGGGTACGCTGCATCTTCACAGCGAGTTCAATTTCACTGAGTCTCGGGTGGAGACAGTGTGGCCATCGTTACGCCATTCGTGCAGGTCGGAACTTACCCGA